>CAYFNZ010000005.1:24520-51641 GCA_964344625.1 uncultured Peptoniphilaceae bacterium
AATTCAGATACTGAAGATAAGAATAAGCCTGGTCTAGACAAGGAAGAAAACAAGGATCCTGCTATAAATAAGAGGCCGGAAAATGCAGATGTTTTGACAGGCCTACTCCCAAATAGGATTTATTATGATGGAGATAGTGTTGAGTATCTTGATATTGGCATAGATAACTATAACATTGAATTGACCCAAAGATATATAGATGATGGAAATATCATTTCGACCGTAACGAGGTTTAATCCAGATGATTCTGAAATAACATATTTTTCAGGTCATACTTACAATTACAACAATGTTTCAAGACTTGAATTGTATTCTGTAGTCACCATAACAGATTCAAATGGCATAGGATATAACTATAAAATAGTAGATTTGAAAAAATACCCAGCAGGACTTGTGGATGAGGATGC
This sequence comes from uncultured Peptoniphilaceae bacterium, assembly GCA_964344625.1. Lineage (GTDB taxonomy): Bacteria > Bacillota > Clostridia > Tissierellales > Peptoniphilaceae > JAAYEL01. The sequence goes on from CAYFNZ010000005.1 coordinate 24,928, forward strand.
TCCTTTTATTGGGGGCTATCACTTGATGGATCTTGCCGGCGAAGGAATAGGTAGAGAATCTATTGTAATCCAATATTGTGATGAAAATGATGTACCAATTATCTTTTTTGGATTACCAGAATAGGAGTTTATATGAAAAATTACTTAAGTGATGTTGAGGGCTTAAAAGTCGGCCACTGTCATGATATAGACATGGGTAAGGGACTTACTATAGTTTTAGCAGAAGAAGGAGCAACACCAGGGGTTGATGTAAGAGGTTCAGCACCAGGAACCAGGGAAACAGACTTAATCGAAAGTGAAAAGTTAGTAGATAAAGTTCACGCAATAGTTCTATCAGGAGGTTCAGCTTTCGGCCTTGATGCAGCTGGTGGGGTCATGAAATTCCTAGAAGAAAAAGGGATAGGCTTTAATACTCCCTTTGGAATTGTTCCTGTAGTGAGCCAGGCTGTAATCTATGATTTGTCTAGCGGCGACCCTAAAAAAAGGCCTGACGCCAAAATGGGCTATATGGCATGTCAAAACGCTAACTCTGACCAAGCCTTAAGAGGTACAGTCGGTGGAGGCTACGGGGCAACAGTTTCTAAGACCATGGGTTGGGACAAGGCTATAAAATCAGGACTTGGGTCAGCTTCAATAAATCATGGAGATTTAGTAGTATCTGCCCTTGTAGTAGTAAATGCCCTAGGCGACATCTATGATGGAAATACTCAAATTACGGGTCCATTTGATAGAGAAAAAAGAAAACTTTACTCTTCTTTAGACTTTATTAAGAATGCTCAAATTGGATTTTCAAACACCAATACAACCATAGGCATAATAGCCACTAATGCAAGATTAGATAAGGCAAAGGCCAACAAGCTAGCTAGCATGGGTCATGATGCTTATGCAAGAGCGATTAGACCGGTTCACACTATGAGCGATGGAGATACTGTATTTGCCTTAGCTACGAACAAGGTAGATTGTGATAATTTCGATTTATTGTTGGTGCTAGGGGTTCAAGCTATGGAAGAAGCGATTTTAGATGCTATAAAGTCCGCAGAATCTGCAAATGGATATCCATCAATTAAGAGTTTAAACTTAGATAATACAAATAAATAAATATAGACTATGATACTTATAAGTGGCGGTTTCTTGACTGCCATTTTTTGTGGGAATTGATACATTTCACTTGTTATTATAAAACAACTATGATATACTTAATCAGTAAAAATTACACATTTCTGGATTATCATTTGTGTGCCTAAGGGTTTAATGAGGATAGAAGGAAATGGAAGAAAAACACGGAGGAAAAAAATGTCAGTAATTTCAATGAAAGCCTTATTAGAGGCAGGTGTACACTTTGGACACCAAACAAAGAGATGGAACCCAAAGATGAAAAAATTCATCTTTACAGAAAGAAATGGTATCTACATCATCGACTTACAAAAGACTGTTAAGAAGGTTGATGAAGCTTACGAAGCTATCAGAAAGGTAGCTGAAGAAGACGGAGTTATCTTATTTGTAGGTACTAAGAAACAAGCTCAAGACGCTATCGAAAGCGAAGCTAAGAGAGCAGGTCAATACTACGTAAGCCAAAGATGGTTGGGTGGTATGTTGACTAACTACAAGACTATTAAAAAATCAATCGAAAGACTTAGAGAAATCGAAGAAATGGAAGAAGACGGAACATTTAACGTACTTCCTAAGAAAGAAGTTGTAAAGCTTGAACTTGAATTAGAAAAGCTTGAAAAGTACTTAGGTGGTATCAAGGATATGCCTTCACTTCCAGATATCTTATTTGTAGTAGATCCTAAGAAAGAATACATTGCAGTTAACGAAGCTAAGAAATTAGGTATTCCAGTAGTTGGTATCTGTGATACAAATGCTGACCCAGATGACTTAGACTTCCCAATTCCTGGTAACGATGATGCTATCAGAGCCGTTAAGTTAATAACTTCTGCTATGGCTGATGCTGTTATCGAAGGAAAGCAAGGTGAACAATTAGCTGCTGAAGAAGTTGAAAAAAATGAAGAAGTTGAAGCTTCAGAAGAAGTTGAAGAAGTAGAAGAAACTGAAGAATAATTTGATAATTAAATAAGCTATAAGGAGGATGCTACATGCAAATTACAGCAAGTGATGTAAAGAAACTTAGAGAGCTTACAGGCGCTGGCATGATGGATTGTAAAAAAACTTTACAAGAAACTGATGGCGACATGGACAAGGCTATCGACCTATTAAGAGAAAAGGGAGCTGCTAAGGCTGTTAAAAAATCTGGAAAGGTTGCAGCTGAAGGAGTTATCAAGCTAAGAGTTTCTGATGATAATAAAAAAGCTGTTCTTGTTGAAATTAATACTCAAACAGACTTCGTTGCAAAGAATGAAGGATTTGTTGAATTATCAGACAAGATAGTAGAACATATATTTAATAACAATCTTGATACAGTAGAAAAGCTTAACGAATCAACTATTGATGGTATAGCATTCGCTGAATTCATGAGCAACAATATTGCTAATATCGGTGAAAATATAGTTGTAAGAAGAATTGAACTATATGATGCTAAAGATGATGAATATGTTTTAGGATATGTTCACTTCAACAACAGCAACGGTGTTGTATTAAAGGTTAAAACTGATAGCGAAAAGACTTTTGAAGGTGCAAAAGACCTATTAAGAAATGTTACAATGCATATTTCTGCTATGGGACCTGAAGTAATTTCATATAAGGAATTAGATGGCGAATTCTTAGAAAAAGAATTGGCAGCATTAAAGGGAAGCTTAGAAGTTTACAACGAAGAAGCTAAGATTTTAAATAAACCATTAAAGCATATTCCAAAATATGGTTCAATGGCTCAAATAACTGATGAAGTTTTAGAAGAAGAAACTAAGGCTATCAGAGAAGAATTATTAGCTGAAGGTAAGCCAGAAAAGATTTTAGATAAGATTATTCCTGGTAAGATAGCTAAATTCTTAGAAGACAATACTCAAATAGACTCTCAATATGCTTTATACAGCCAAGCATTCGTTTTAAATGCAGACAAGACTGTTGAAGAAGCTATTGAAGATAAGGCAAAAGAATTAGAAGGTACTATTGAAGTTGTTGCTTACAAGAGATATAAAGTAGGCGATGGTATCGAAAAGAAAGAAGAAAACTTTGCTGAAGAAGTAGCTAGTCAAATGAGAGGTGAATAGTTTCACTATTTAAAGAAAAAAGAGAACATTTTATGTTCTCTTTTGTATTATGGAGAGGTATATGTTTGAGAATAAAAGGGTATTAATAAAATTAAGTGGAGAAGCCTTAGCTGGCAAAAAGGGTTTCGGTTTAGATGACGAAACCATTGAAGGTATTTGTAAAGTAATAGTTGAATGTCATAAGTTAGGAACACAAATAGGAATAGTAGTTGGTGGCGGCAATTTCTGGAGGGGCAGGTCTTCTGAAAATATGGATAGGACTTCATCCGATAATATCGGTATGCTGGGTACTGTCATGAATGCGCTTAGAGTCCAATCTTCCCTAGAAAATTTAGGTATAGAAACCAGGGTTCAAACCGCTATCTCTATGAATGAAATTGCAGAGCCTTTTATAGTAAGAAGGGCTATAAGACACATTGAAAAAGGAAGAGTAGTTATATTTGCAGCTGGAACAGGTCTTCCATATTTTTCAACAGATACGACTGCAGCTCTTAGGGCTTTAGAAATAAATGCAGATTGCATACTTTTAGGTAAAACTGGTACAGATGCAATTTATGATAAGGATCCAAATAAATTTGAAGATGCTATTAGATTTGATAGGTTAACTTATAGCGAAATCTTAAATAAGGATTTAAAAATCATGGATGCATCAGCTACTTCTCTATGTAAGGACAATAATATGCCTTTAATTGTATTTGGTATAGATGACCCAAATAACCTATTAAGGGTAGTTAAGGGAGAAAAAATAGGAACAATCGTCGAGGGGGAAAAACATGAATAGTACTTTTAAAGAATTTAGAGCTAAGATGGAAGCTCATATCAAGGGCTATAGGGATAGTCTAACTACAATTAGAGCTGGTAGAGCAAATCCTAGCCTTGTAGAAAATATTAACTTTTCATATTACGGAACTGAAACTCCTATTAAAAATGCAGCTACAATTACCGTTCCAGAAGCAAGACTTCTAGTTATCCAACCATGGGATGCAAGTGCCCTAAAGGAAATAGAAAAAGCTATAATTGGTTCTGATTTAGGAATTACACCATCAAATGATGGCAAGGTAATTAGACTTCCTTTCCCTGTATTAACAGAAGAAAGAAGAAAGGAATTAGTAAAAGAAGTTTCTAAGAGATCTGAACAATCAAAAGTTGGTATTAGAAATATCAGAAGAGATTTGATTGATGAAATTAAAAGGGCTGAAAAAGAAAGTGAAATCAATGAAGATGAAAAGAAAACTTACGAAAAGCAAGCCCAAGATCTTACAGATGAATTTATAGATAAAATAGTAGAAATTACAAAGGCAAAAGAAGCTGAATTAATGGAAGTATAATAAGGTGACCATATGGATTCTGAAATAAAAAACTTGATTGAAGAACACTCTTTAAAACACATTGCCATTATTATGGACGGAAATGGAAGATGGGCTGTTAAGCAAGGTAAGGAAAGGCCATATGGTCATAAATTTGGCACTGAAAGAGTCATAGATATTATAAGACATTCTAAGCATATAGGCTTAAAGTACTTAAGCCTATATGCCTTTTCTACTGAAAATTGGAAAAGACCTAAAACTGAAGTTTCAACTATTATGGACCTTTTAGTTAAATTCATAAATAGGGAGCTTGACGAGATGGTAAGGGAAAATGTTAAGCTTCGTATTATGGGAGATATTAACGACCTTCCTTTGATTAGTAGAAAGGCTGTAGAATACGCCCTTAATAAGACTAAAAACAATGATGGACTAGTCTTAAATATTGGATTAAATTATGGGTCTAGGGCTGAAATTGTAAGGGCAGTTCAAAAAATCGCTGAAGAATATAAGTCTGGTAAGATTGGACTAGAGGATATTGACCAAGAATTAATTTCTAAAAACCTATATACCAATGATATGCCTGATCCTGATTTACTTATCAGAACTGGTGGTGAAATGAGGGTTTCTAATTTTATGCTATATCAATTGGCATATACAGAATTTTATGTAACAGATGTCCTATGGCCAGATTTTTATCCGGAAGAATTGGACAAGGCTATTTTGGCATTTTTAGGTAGAGATAGACGTTTTGGAGGGGTAAATGCTTAATAAAAATTTTATAACAAGAAGTATAAGTGCAGTATTTATCCTCTTATTTATGCTGGGTTTAGTATTTATAAATGGATACTTTCTGTTGGCAGGAGTCTTATTTTTATCCAGTGTAGCTATTTATGAATTGGACCTTGCTTTTAAGAAGATAGGCTTTAGGCTTTTAGCTATTCCTGCATATGTATTCAATGCCATATTTATTACTGTAGCCTTTTTTTATTCAGATAAATTTTTATTGCCACTATTATCGATTTATCTTCTTTTACTTTTAATTTTTCTGATTTTTTCAGAAAGGATAATATTAGATAATATACTTATGAATTCATTTATAGCCGTTTATATAAGTTTATCCTACGCTTTTTTTCTATTAATAGGAGAAAGTGCTTGGTTATTTTACCTATTTGGGGTTGCAAGTATAACAGATACTTTTGCTTATTTAACAGGTATGATGTTTGGCAAGCATAAACTTTATGAAAAATTATCTCCTAAAAAGACTATAGAAGGTTCACTTGGAGGAGTTTTAGGAGCTCTTATATTTTCAGTTTTATTCAAGTATTTTGCTAAAGTTGAAATGGGCTATGCTAGCCTTATATTTATGACTTTAGTTTTATCAATCATTTCTCAAGTTGGTGATTTGATAGCATCATACATTAAGAGAAAGGCTGATATTAAGGATTATGGCTATATATTTAAAGGTCACGGGGGAGTAATGGACAGGTTTGATTCTGTTTTATTGCTTGCTCCAATTATTTATATGATACTTACTATGATTAGGAGTTAGAATGCAAATAGTAATCGGATTAATAATGTTTATGTTTTTGGTTTTAGTTCATGAATTTGGACATTTTGCTGTTGCAAAGCTTTCGGGCATAAAGGTCAATGAGTTTTCAATCGGCATGGGGCCAAAACTAATACAGTTTAACAAAAAAGAAACTAATTACACAATAAGACTCTTACCCCTAGGTGGTTATGTTGCCATGGAAGGGGAAGACCAAAGTTCAGATGACCCAAGGTCTTATAAAAATGCAAAAGCTTATAAAAGATTTTTGACTATCTTAGCTGGACCTGTGATGAATCTATTGACCGCATTTATCATTTTTGTTGTTGTTTTTTCAATGTCCGGGGCAGCCTCTTCAGTTGTAGACCAAGTTGATATGACAAAACCTGCTTATGAAGCAGGACTTAGGGAAAATGATAAGATAATAGGGGTTAATGGTAAAAATACACCTACATTTTCTAAGGTAACACAAGAAATTAATGAATCATCTGGTCAAGTAAGTCTTACTATTATGAGGGATGGCGAAAAATTAGACTTAAAGGATGTTAAGCCGGAGGAAGTTGAGGGAAGAAAGGTACTTGGTTTTAGTGTAAAAACCAGTAGAGATTTTTCCTTAATAATAAAAGAATCCTATTATAGGGTTATCTTTATAATGCAACTTTTATGGCAAACACTTGGCATGCTATTTACTGGTAAGTTAGGTATGCAGGCCTTATCGGGTCCTGTTGGTGTTATAAAAGAAGTTGGTACGGCTGCCAAGATGGGACTTGAAAGTCTTTTGGTATTCTTGTCTGTAATATCAATAAACTTAGGATTTTTTAATCTTTTACCTATCCCAGCCTTGGATGGCTCAAAGCTTTTATTTATCATTATCGAAAAGATAATAGGTAGACCTATTAATGAAAAAATTGAAGAAAAGATTACCATGGTGGGCTTTGTTCTCCTACTAGCTTTAATTGCTATAGTTTCAGTTAAAGATATTGTGAATCTAATAAAATAGTTGAGAAGTGATAAAATGGATTTTATAAGTATACTGAAAGAATTTAATGAAAAAAAACATGTGGACCTTAACTTATTTAAGGTTCAGTTTTTTATGAATAAAGAAAAACTAAAAATATTCTTGTTTTCTAATCTTGATGACTCAAGGTCTAGTTTAGATGATTTATCCAGCCAAGTGTCTAATTTACTTGGGTTAAAAGAAGAATCAGTCTTAATAGACCTATATGACCTTAAGAGGTTTTTAGATTTTATCTTAGAGGACTTAAGCAAAGACTTTGCCATATTTTCTAATATATCTTCTGACGACCTTGTAATAGAAGATATGTCTATTGAAATGTGCATCAACAATGACTTTATCTTTGACCAAGTAAAGAAATCAGACAAGTATATTAGGTATTCAGAAGTATTAAAGCAAAATGGATATAAGCTAAATCTTGTGCACGAGAAGAGTGAAGTCAGTCAAGAACAAGCTTTGGAATATGAAAACAGGGCCAAGCAAGAAATCCTAGATAAGATGAGAAAATCTCAGGAAGTTGAAAAGAACAAGGCTAAGAAGAAGGCTGAAAAAACTGTTGACAAGGATGTGTTTTCCTTTGGATTTAAGAGAAAGGACCTTCCTGGGCTTGTAAAAATCGGAGACCTTGTTGAAGACCATAATATGGTAACCATCGAAGGAACCGTTTTTGAATATAGCCAATTTGAAACAAAGAAAGGCGACTTTGTCGTTTCCTTTGACCTTGATGATGGCGAATATGCTGTAAGGTGTAAGAAGTTTATTAGAAAAGACGATATGGAACAATTTTCTAGTGGCTTTAGAAATGGCATAGAAGTTCTAATCGTTGGTGTATACAAGTATGATGACTTTGAAAAGGACAATACTTTTGACATAAGCTATATACAAGAAACTGTCCTAGATAAAAAGGAAGATAGGGCTAGTACAAAGAGAATTGAATTTAATATCCATTCTAAGTATTCAAACTTAGAAGGCCTTGTTGATTTTTCTGACTTAATACCTACCCTAAAAAGATGGGGACATAAGGCATTTGCCATAACCGACACCTATAATGTTCAGGCCTATCCAGAAGTATATAAGTCTGCGAAAAAAGCTGGGATTAAATTAAATCTTGGCTGCGAGTTTAAGATGCTAAATGATAGATTGCCAGTTATTACAAATTACTATGAAGACCTTATTCTTAAGGGTAGAGATATAGTAGTATTTGATATTGAGACAACCGGCCTATCAAGATATACAGACAATATAACAGAAATAGGGGCTGTAAAAATTAGAAAGGGTAAGATTATAGAAGTTTACCAACAATTGATTAATCCGGAGATGATTATACCGGATTTCATTACAGAACTTACAGGCATTTCCAATGAAATGGTAGCAAATGAGCCAAAGATAAAAGAGGTCATGCCTGAATTTCTTAACTTTTGTTCAGACAGCCTCCTTGCTGCCCATAATGCCGAGTTCGATATCGGCTTTATAAAGAGAAAGTGCCATGAGCTAGGTCTGACATTTAAGCCGGTTTATCTTGACACCCTATGGCTAGCTAGGGCTCTTAATCCTCAATTGAAAAATCATAAGTTAAATACCCTAACCAAAGAGTATCAGGTTAAACTATTAAACCACCATAGGGCTAGTGATGATGCGACTGCGACAGCGGAAGTCTTACTGAAAATGCTAGACCAGGCTAAGGAACAAGGTTATGACCTAGACAGGTTAAATGATATAGAAACTAGTTATCCATTGAGCAAGACTGGCTTTTATAAAAATTTAGTCTATGTTAAAAATAAGGTCGGGCTTAAAAATATGTATAAGAATGTTTCTATTTCTAGTATTGATTACTTGGACAAAACACCGGGTCTTCCTGAACATGTTTATGTCGAAAACAAGGCTGGACTTATGATTGCAAGTGGTGGTCATAAGACTAAGTTATTCGAACTTATAGCCACTGGATATGAGGATGAAATCCTTTATAGGGAGGCTGAAAAGTATGATTTCTTTGCCATTGAGCCAACATCCTTTAGCGACTATTTAATAAGCAAGCATATGATTAAAAATCTGTCCCATTTGCAAGAAATAATCTTAAAGATTTTAACTATTGCAAACGACCAAGATAAGCTAGTTATCGCTGTGGGTGATGTTTACTATATGGACCCATCAGACTACAAATATAAAAATATCTTGTCTAACTATCCTAGAAAAAGGTCGGTAGAAACTAAGGGGGATTTCTATCTAAGAAATACAGAGGAAATGCTTAGGGAATTTGATTTCTTAGATAAAAATGTCTGTGAAGATATTGTAATCTACAATACTATAGAGCTTGATAGCTTGATTGAAGATATCTCACCTATAGCTGATGGAACTTTCCCACCTGTTATTAAAGATGCAGAAGATATCTTGAAAAATTCGTGTTTTGACAAGGCTAGGGCCATATATGGGGACCCTCTTCCAGAGATTATTGATAAGAGGCTTAATAGGGAGCTTAACTCTATTATCTCAAATGGATATGCAACCTTGTATGTAATTGCAAAGGAACTTGTTAAGAAATCAAATGAAGATGGTTACCTAGTTGGATCCAGGGGATCTGTTGGGTCATCTTTTGCCGCAACTATGTCAGATATAACCGAGGTAAATCCTCTTGAACCTCACTATGTCTGTCCAAATTGTAAGAATTCTGAATTTATACTTGACCAATCTTATGGTACAGGGGTGGACTTACCTGAAAAAAATTGTCCAGTTTGTGGAACTGCCTACAAAAGAGACGGTTTTGATATACCTTTTGAAGTCTTTTTAGGTTTTGAAGGCGATAAGGAACCTGATATAGACTTAAACTTTGCTGGTGTTTATCAGTCATCTATCCACAAGTACACTGAAACTATGTTTGGTCATAGGAAGGTTTTTAGGGCGGGAACTCTTGGCACAATAGCTGAAAAAACTGCCTATGGTATGGCCAAGAAGTTTAAGGAATTTTATCCAGATGATACAGTCCTAAAACTTGATGCAGCAAATATTGATAAAATTAAAAGAAAGTTAGTAGGGGTTAAAAGGACTACTGGCCAGCACGCTGGAGGTTTGATAATCGTTCCGGAAGATAAGGATATAGAAGACTTTACTCCTATTCAGTATCCGGCTGACCAAGAAGATAGTGGGGTAATCACCACCCACTTCGACTACCATGCGATTGATACCAACCTACTTAAACTTGACTTGCTAGGGCACAACGCCCCATCTATCATCCGTATGTTAAGCGATGAAACTGGTCTTGACGCCTTAGAAATTGACCTATCTGATCCAGCTTCGATGTCTATTTTTAATGGAACAGAGGCATTAAACATTCACCATGACTATACAAATTCAGATACGGGAAGTCTTGGAATACCAGAATTTGGAACGGGCTTTGTAAGGCAGATGTTAAAAGACACTAATCCTACGACCTTTGAGGAATTGGTTAGGATATCAGGTCTTTCCCATGGTACTGACGTATGGCTAAACAATGCTCAAGACCTGATAAATCAAGGCATAACTGTCCTGAAAAATGCCATCTGTACAAGGGATGACATCATGAATTATCTGATTGGTCAAGGACTTGATAAGAAACTCTCCTTTAATATAATGGAGAAAGTAAGAAAGGGAAAGGGTCTATCTGAAGATGATGAAAAGGCCATGAGGGAGATAAAAATCCCTGAATGGTATATAGAATCTTGTAACAAGATTAAGTATATGTTCCCTAGGGCCCATGCTGTGGCCTATGTAATGATGTCTTACAGGATTGCCTTCTACAAGGTTCACTATCCAGCATATTTTTATGCAACTTACTTTACAAACAAGATTGCTGACTTCCAATACTCAATTATTTCTAAGGACCTAGAATTTATTACCATGTATATCAAGGAGTATAAGTCTAGTGAAAATTCGACTATAGATGATAAATTCTATTGTCTAGAAGTTGCTGAGGAAATGAAAGCCAGAGACATTGAGCTTTTGAAGCCTGATTTATATAAATCTGATCCACAAGACTTTAAGGTTGTAGATGATAAGTCTATTTTGCCTCCTTTAATGGCTATAGATAATGTGTCTCAACAAATCGCCTTGAGGATTGATGAAGCTAGAAGGGATGGAGATTTTATCTCCATTGAGGACTTTACTAATAGGACTAAGATTAATAAAACAGCCCTTGCTTCTATGGAAGCATTTGGAATGTTTGAGGGTATGCAAAATGAGAACCAATTGGATTTTTTCTCACTTTAGGCCTAGAAAAATAGACAAGTCTTATTAGAAATGCTATAATAATTATGATAGATTGTTGCTAAGAGTGGGAATTCCCACTCTTTATTTATTATGAAGGGAGGTAGGATATGTCAAAAGAATTGATTAACTCTTTAAAAGAAGCCTTCAATGATGATATTGAACAGATGGGATATGAACTAGTTGATATAGAGTTAATAAATGAATCTGGTGAGAAATACCTTAGATTCTATATTTATAAAGAAGGCGGAATAGGAATAGACGATTGTGAGCAAGTTTCTAAGTTTTTAGATCCAAAGCTTGATGAATTAGACTTGATTAAGACTTCCTATTATTTAGAAGTTTCTTCGCCTGACTTAAATAGGCCCTTAAAAACAGACGATGATTTGAGAAGAAACCTAGGTATATTACTTGATATATCTTTGTATAGAAAGATAAATAACAAAAAGGAATACAGGGGAGTTTTAACCGATTACGATTTCGAGAGTATTTGTCTTAAGGTAGATAATGAAGAATTGAAATTTGATAGAAAGGATGTAAGCAAGATAGTAGTTGCTATTGTATTTTAGGTAGGAGAAATGAACAAAGAATTTATTAGAGCTTTAGAGGAAATTGAACAAGAAAAAGGAATTCAAAAAAGTATCATTTTAGAATCCATTGAAAAAGCTTTAGCTAAAAGTTATGAAAAAAACTTTGACGAAAATGACAACGTCGAAATTAAGATTAATGAGGAAACAGGTGATGTTTCAGTTCATGCCCTTAAAGAAGTAGTAGAGGAAGTGCAAGATCCAAATACTCAAATTTCTCTAGAAGAAGCATTAAAAAAGAGAAAAAAGATAAATGTTGGAGACATACTTAAGGTAAAAATCGCTCCTAAAAACTTCGGAAGGGTTGCTGCTCAAACTGCAAGAAACATCGTAATTCAACAAATCAAGGATGCAGAAAGACAATCCATTTATGACGATTACATCAGCAGGGAAAGAGAAATAATTACTGGGGATGTTCAAAGGATTGATTTTAATAATATTTATATCAACCTTGGTAAGACTGAAGGTTTTATCCCTCCAAGTGAACAAGTACCTAATGAAAATATCAAGCCTGGGGATAGGATAAAGTTATTTGTTTCAGAAGTAAAATCTACTCCAAAGGGACCTCAAATTATTCTTTCAAGAGCTAGTGCTAACTTAATAAAGAGACTTTTTGAACTTGAAGTTCCAGAAATAGCAGAAGGCAGCGTTGAAATAATTTCTGTTGCTAGGGAAGCTGGATTTAGAACAAAAATTGCAGTATTTGCTAATGATGAAAGCATTGACCCTGTGGGAGCCTGTGTAGGCCTTAAAGGCATGAGGGTAAATTCCATAGTAGATGAAATATATGGAGAAAAAATTGATATCATAGTTTGGAGTCCAGACATGGATGTATATATATCAAATTCACTTTCACCAGCTGAAGTTAAGGAAGTTTTTATAGATGAAAAAGAAAAGTCAGCAATTGCTATAGTTCCTGACAATCAATTATCCTTAGCTATCGGCAAGGAAGGACAAAATGTTAGACTTGCTGCCAAGCTAACAGGCTGGAAGATTGATATTAAGGGCGAAAGCATTAGAGATGAGGTTTATGAAGAATTCCAAGCTAAGTTAGAGGCTAGAAATAAGGCCCAAGAAGAAAATCTTCAGGAAGAAATTCTTCAAGAAGAAGAGACTCAAGAAGATTCTGATGATTTAGGAATAGTTGAAGATGAACAATAGAAAAACCCCTCAAAGAAAATGTGTTGTGTGTAACCAACACAAGGATAAAAAGGATTTATTGAGGATAGTTAAAAACAAAGAAGGACAAATCTTTGTTGACCCAAGTGGTAAAATGAATGGTAGAGGAACTTATATTTGCCCGAGTTTAGAGTGCTTGACCAAGGCTAAGAAGACAAGGAGTCTAAACAATTCATTAAAGGCAAATGTAACCGATGAGATTTATCAGGAGATTGAGAACTATGTAAAGTCGAGGTGATTAAATGACAAAAGTAAGAATTTACGAATTAGCCAAGGAAGTAGATCTTCCAACAAAAGAACTTATGTCAATTCTAGATAAAGAGTTTGGACTAGCTTTCAAGAGTCATATGTCTATTATCGAAGGTGATGACTTAGAAATAATTAGGGAATACTTTGATACATTAAAAGTGGATGAAGAAACAGTAGATGTTGTTGATAGACCTGAAAAGCTTGAGTCTACAAAGAAAGACGCTACTATCGATTTGGAAGAAATCGAAGAAGAATATGAAAAAGTAAAGCCTAGAAAAGATAAGAAAAAGAAGAATAAAAAATTCGATAATAGCCCTTCAAAAGAAAAAAATGAATCTAAGGCAGTAGAAATTGATGGAGATATTACAGTAGGTGGTCTTGCTGAAAAAATGGGAGTACCTGTAAGTAAGATTATTACTGAATTAATGAAGATGGGAACTATGGCCAATGTAAACCAAAGCCTAGACGTAGACAAGGCCATTGATATCGGGATTTTACTTGGTATAGAAGTAACAGTTAAAGAACCTGAAGCTGACGAAGATGATATTACAAGTCTTGAATATGAAGATGATCCAAAGGATTTAGAATTCAGGGCTCCAGTAGTTTCAGTAATGGGTCACGTAGACCATGGTAAGACATCTCTACTTGATGCTATAAGAAATACAAGGGTTACAAAGACAGAAGCTGGTGGTATTACTCAACATATAGGGGCTTCAACAGTATATATGAATGACAAGAAGATAGTATTTTTGGATACTCCTGGTCACGAAGCATTTACACAAATGAGACTTAGAGGAGCTCAAGCTACTGATATTGCAATATTAGTAGTTGCTGCAGATGACGGTGTAATGCCTCAAACTATAGAAGCTATCAACCATGCTAAGGCTGCTGGTATCCCTATAATAGTTGCAATCAATAAGATGGATAAGTATGAAGCTAATCCTGATAGGGTGAAAACTGAACTTATGGAATATGGCCTAACTCCTGAAGAATGGGGTGGAGATACTATAATGGTTCCAGTATCTGCTCTAAAGGGAGAAGGTATTGACGAAATCCTTGACTATGTTCTTATGGTTGCTGAAATTGAAGAACTTAAGGCAAATCCAAATAGACCTGCCATAGGTATTGTTATAGAAGCTGAGCTTGATACAGGAAGAGGCCCAGTTGCAACAGTTCTTGTAAAAAATGGTACCCTTAAACAAGGAGACTTCCTTGTATCAGGAACTGCAAGTGGTAAGGTAAGGGCTATGTTTGACTCTAACTCAAAGTCAGTAAAATCAGCAAAGCCTTCAACAGCGGTCCTAATTCTTGGCCTTTCAGAAGTACCAAATGCTGGTGATAAGATATATGCAGTAAAGGATGAAAAGATTGCAAGAAAGTATGCTGAAAAGCAAAGACAAACTGAAAAAGAAGAATATGTAAAGAAGACATCAAGCGTAAATCTTGATGAGCTATTTAGCCAAATAGACCAAGGTCAAATGAAAGACCTAAATATCATCGTTAAGACAGATGTGAAGGGTACTATTGATGCCGTTGCTGGTTCTTTAGAAAAATTGAGCAACGAAGAAGTAAATGTAAAAATAATCCACGGGGCTGTAGGTGGAATTACAGAATCTGACGTAATGCTTGCATCAGCTTCAAATGCTATAATTATCGGCTTTAATGTTCGTCCAAACCAAGGTGCTCAAGAGCAAGCCAAGATTCAAGGTGTTGAAATTAGAACTTACAGGGTAATCTATGAAGCTATTGAAGATGTAGAAAATGCTATCAAGGGTATGCTTTCTCCTAAGTTTAAGGAAGAAGTTCTTGGTATGGCTGAAATCAGAGAAGTCTTTAAGGTTTCTGGCGTTGGTAACATAGCAGGTATCTATGTAACAAGTGGAAAGATTCCAAGAAACGCAAGCATTAGGCTAGTAAGAGATAACATAGTTATTCATACAGGAGAAATATCATCATTAAAGAGATATAAGGATGATGCAAAAGAACTAGCTGCCGGATATGAAGGTGGTTTAGGAATTGACAGGTACAACGACATTAAGGTTGGAGATGTTATAGAAGCTTTTGTAATGAATGAAATTAAATAAAATAGGAAGTAACAATGGATAACAAGAGAACAAAAAGAATTGCAAAAGAATTGCAAAAGGAGATATCTGCGATTTTGGCTACAGAAATTAAGGACCCTAGGATAAACTCTTTAATTTCCGTTACTGACGTAGATTTGACAAATGACCTTGAGCAAGCAAAAGTCTACATCTCATCTTTAGGAGATTTAGATGAAAAGGAAGATATCTTAGATGGTCTTAAAAATGCTTCAGGCTTTATTAAAAGAGAGTTGGGCATTAGGTTAAAGCTAAGAAATATTCCTGAATTAGTTTTTAAGATAGATGATTCTATAGAAAGAGGTATCTATATGGATCAGCTAATCAGCAAGGTCTTAAAGGAAGATGAAGAAAAAAGAAAGAAATACGGCAATGATGAAGAATAATTTAGAAATATTTAACAATACTATTCAAAAAGCAAAATCAATTGCCATTTGCTCACACATAAGTCCTGATGGGGATGCCATAGGCTCCTCTACAGGCTTATATCTAGCATTAAAAGACTTAGGCAAGGAAGTTTATCTAATAAAGAACGATAAGTTTCCTGACCACCTTAATTTTTTAGAAGACAAGTCTTTTTATACAGATAGTGAACCCTTTGAAACAGATTTATTTATCTTAACTGATGTGGCTTCAATTGATAGGATGGGTTCAGGCAAGGGATTTTATGAGTTATCAAAAAATTCCTTGTGCATAGACCACCATATGAGCAATGAAGGATTTTTTAATAATAATATTATTGATCCGTATATCAGTTCAACAAGTGAATTAATTGCCCAATTGCTTATAGAAGGCGGCTATGAAATATCAAAGCTTGCAGCAACCTATTTTTACCTAGGAATAACTACTGATACAAATAGGTTTATGTATGACTCTACAGATGCACAGACCCTAAGAGTGAGTGCTAAATTGCTTGATTTTGGCGCTGACAAACAGTTAATAAACTTATCATTATTTGATAATTTAAATGTAAATTACTTATTCTTACAAACAGAGGTGATTAAGTCAGCTACCTTCTTGAGGGATGGAAAATTTGTCATAGCTAAACTAAGCAAAGACCAGCTAGAAAAATATGGAATTGACTATGATGAAGCTGAGGGCCTAGTGTCAATTCTAAGAAGCATTAGTGGAGTAGAATTATCTTGTTTGATAAAAGAGTTTAGTGAAGATATACAAAAAATCAGCCTAAGATCTCAGACAGAAGTTAATGTTTCCAAGATAGCCATGGAATTTGGCGGTGGAGGCCATATAAGGGCATCAGGATGCACCCTAAAGATGGACCTAGATTCAGCTTTTGATACAATGTATAAGAGGATTGAACAGATACAATGAGAGGAATCTTGTTAATCAATAAGGCACAAGATATGACGTCACATGATGTGGTAGCCATTTTAAGAAGAAAGCTTAGGATTAAAAGGATTGGCCATACAGGTACACTAGACCCTATGGTCACAGGTGTTTTACCAATCTGCATTGGAAATGCTACTAGAGTCAGCCAATATATTATGGAACAAGGAAAGACTTATGAAGGCTCCCTTGAGTTTGGAAAGTCTACAAGTACTTATGATGCATATGGGGAAGACATTGATTTTTCTGACAAGACGGATTTTTCTGAGGAGGAAATACAAGCTGCCCTAGAGCATTTTACAGGGGAAATACTTCAAAGTCCGCCTATTTATTCAGCTATTAAGGTTTCTGGCAAAAAGCTTTATGACTATGCGAGAGCAAATCAGGATGTAGACATTCCTAAAAGAAGGGTGAATATTTATTCTTTTGAGCTCTTAGAGCTAAGGGATAAGGGCTTTTCTTTTAGACTTCACTGTTCAAAGGGGACCTATGTTAGGTCTTTAGTTCATGATTTGGGCTTATACCTAGGTACTTACGCCTATATGACTGAACTTTCAAGGGTTGAAGTAGGGAGATTCAAACTTAATCAATGCCTAGATATTAAAGATATTGATGAAGTATCGATAGAAGATATTGAAAAAAGGCTTTTACCTATAGAAGATTGCCTTTACAATCTTGCTAGTGTCTATATTGATGAAGATATTGCTGATAGGTTGGTAAATGGCCAAAAGATAAATTTAAATAAGACCTCTTACTCGATAAAGAAAAACAATTTGGATGAAGTCGATTTTGATAATATAATGGTGTTTGTAAATAGGGAATTTTTGGGTATTGGAAAAATATCTGACAAAATATTGAAGATGGAGAGAGTATTAAAAAGTGATAAAAGTAATTGATTTAGATGTAGAAGAAAAAAGCTTTGATGAATCGGTTATTGGCTTGGGCAATTTTGATGGTGTTCACGCTGGCCATAGGACCATAATGTATAGGACTATGGAAATTGCCAAGGAAAAGAATCTTGAATCGGCCATACTTCTTTTCAAACAACACACCAATGAAGTATTTCCAAAGATGCCACCATATTATATTAGTTCTTTACAAGATAAGATTGATATTTTAGATAAACTGGGGATTGACCGAGTATATATTATTAACTTCACTATGGAATTTGCTCAATTATCCAATGAAGAATTTATGCTAGACTTTATTGGCAAGAGGCTAAATGCCCATACGGTTGTTTGTGGGTCTGACTATACCTTTGGTAAGAAGTCTTTAGGGACTATCAAAGACCTAAAAGAATACCAAGAAAAGGGTTTACTAAATGTTAGTATTGTAGAAGACTATATGTTTGAAGGTAAGGTAGCTTCGTCTACTACTATCAGGTCCTTGATTTCAGAAGGTGATTTTGAGGAGGCGACTAAGCTTTTAGTTGATCCATATACTATAAGAGCTAAAGTCGTTCATGGAGCAAAGAGAGGGTCTAAATTGTTAGGATTTCCCACAGCAAATTTAGACATGGACTTTTCATATATAATGCCTGAAGATGCCTTATATATTACTTCTATTAATATTGATGGCAAATCCTATCCATCTATGACCTCAGTTGGGACCAATCCTACATTTACCAATAGTAAGGATGTAAAGGTTGAATGCTATATTATGGACTTTAATCAAGATATCTATGGTAAAGAGGTTAAATTAAGCTTTTTAAAAAAGATGAGAGGGCAAATTAAATTCTCATCAGCAGATGACTTAATTAAGCAGATGCAATACGATGAAAAAATAGCTAGAAAATACTTTAATATCTAATTTATAGTGTTTACATGCCCTATAAATTATGGTAATATATTTAGAGATACTTTTGCTGGGTTCAAGCAACTCCGAGCTTTTACATGGCAATAAGTGAATTAAATTTTAGGAGGACAAAAGTCATGATGACAAAAGAAAGAAAAGCAGAAATAATTAAAGAATACCAATTAAAAGAAGGAGATACAGGATCTCCAGAAGTACAAATCGCAATTTTCACTCAACAGATTAAAGATTTAACTGAACACTTAAAGGTACACAAGAAGGATCACTCTTCAAGAAGAGGTCTTTACATGATAATCGGTCAAAGAAAAGGATTATTAAACTACCTAAAAAAAACTGATATAGAAAGATATCGTTCTTTAATTAAAAAATTAAACATTAGAGGATAAGAAAGAGCGGATTTCCGCTCTTATCTTTTTGTGGAAAAAAAGTATAAGGAGAGATAATGGAAAAAAATTATGTTTACAAATCAGATTTTAATAGTTTTGAGATAAGCATTGGCAAGGTTGCTGAACAAGCCAATGGCTCATGCCTAATTAAATCTGGAGACTCTACAGTATTAGTTACTGCTGTAGCAGCTGAAAGACCAAGGGATGGAATAGACTTTTTTCCACTTACCTGTGAATATCAAGAAAAGATGTATGCAGTAGGAAAGATTCCTGGTGGATATATCAAGCGTGAAGGAAGGAGCTCAGACCATGCAACCCTTACTTCAAGAATGATAGATAGGCCAATCAGACCACTTTTCCCTGAAGGATATGTAAATGAAGTACAAGTAATAGCTACTGTATTTTCTTCAGATGGTAACCATGATACAGGTATCCTATCTATGATTGGTTCATCTGTTGCCCTAAGTATATCTGATATACCATTTAATGGCCCAACAGGTGCTGTATCTGTAGGTTATATCGATGGAAAGTATATAATTAACCCAACAGAAGAAGAAGCTAAGATTTCTGAAATGGAATTAACAGTTGCAGGTACAAAAGATGCCATCATGATGGTTGAAGCAGGGGCTAAAGAATTACCAGAAAGCGTAATGCTTGAAGCTATCTTATTTGGCCACGAAGAAATAAAGAGAATTTGTGAATTCATCGAAGGCATTCAAAAAGAAATAGGTCTAGAAAAGAAATTATTTGAAGTTGCGCCTGTTGATGAAGACCTTCTAAACAATATAAAAGAAATACTAGGCTCAAGACTTACAAGAGCCCTTCAATCAGCTGATAAGATGGAAAGACAAGATAATCTAAATGCTCTTGAAGAAGAATTATTAGAAAAGCTTGTAACAGAAGAAGTTGAAGATAAGGACAATCTAACCCTAGATATCAAGGCTATCTTTGATTCAATGATGAAGGCTGAAGTTAGAAGACTTATCACTGATGAGCATATCAGACCTGATGGTCGTCAAATGACTGAAATCAGACCATTGAGCGCTGAAGTAAAATTCATACCAAAAGTACATGGTTCAGGTTTATTTAAGCGTGGACAAACTCAAGTATTGACAATAGCAACTCTTGGTTCACCTTCAGACATCCAATATATCGATGGTATGACTGATGAAGAACTTACAAAAAGATACATCCACCACTATAATTTCCCACCATTCTCAGTAGGTGATATTAGACCATTAAGAGGACCAGGTAGAAGGGAAATAGGACATGGAAGGCTTGCAGAAAGGGCCCTAGAACCTGTTATTCCAGCAGTTGAAGACTTCCCATACACTATAAGAGTAGTATCAGAAGTACTAAGCTCTAATGGATCAAGCTCTATGGCTTCTGTATGTGGTTCAACTTTATCATTAATGGATGCGGGTGTGCCTATAAAAGCTCCAGTAGCTGGTATTGCCATGGGCTTAATCAAAGAAAATGGTAATATAGCTATACTTACAGATATCCAAGGTCTTGAAGACCACCTAGGAGATATGGACTTTAAGGTTGCTGGTACAGCAGAAGGTATAACTGCATTACAAATGGATATTAAGATTGATGGTATTGATAGACAAGTATTAGAAACTGCTCTTGCAGATGCAAAAGATGCAAGATTAAGAATCCTTAAGGTTATTACTGATACAATCGCTCAACCAAGACCAGAAATAGCTCCAAACGCTCCAAGACTTCTTACAATAGATGTTCATCCTGACAAGGTAAGAGAAGTTATCGGAAGTGGCGGAAAGGTAATTAACGGCATCATAGACAAGACTGGCGTAAAGATTGATATAGAAGACAATGGTCATATAACTATTACTGCAGCAGATGAAGAAAGCGGTAAAGAAGCTATTAAGATGATTGAATATATCGTATTAGAACCAGAAGTTGGTGAAGTTTACCTAGGTAAAATCACTAGGATTATGAACTTTGGAGCCTTTGCAGAATTTGCAAATGGCAAGGAAGGTTTAATCCATATCAGCCAAATTGCTCATGAAAGAGTTAATAAGGTAGAAGATGTCTTAAAAGTTGGCGATGAAGTAATGGTTAAGCTTATGGAAATTGACGAAAAGGGAAGAATAAATCTTTCTAGAAAGGCTCTACTTCCAAACAACACAAGAGATAGAAATTACCATAATAATAAATAATATAAAATAAATAATTATTTTTGAAATCCGAGGATATGTTTTTCTCGGATTTTCTTATATATATTTAATTTATATGATATGATAATAAATCGTATTTATGTTATAATTAATAAGAGTTATTGGAGGTAATATGGCCCAAAGAAAAAAAACTAAAAAAAGTAAAAATCCTAATAAGACATTTTATACAAATATCATTGTTTTATTGCTTGTGATAAGCTTTTTTCTCATGGTTATACTTAAAGATAAGATGGGAATAATTGGAAGTTTTATCGCAAAGGCTTTCTTTGTAGTTTTTGGGATGACAGCTTATGTTGCTCCAATTTTGATATTGTATTATTTTTTTGCCTTTAGAAAAAAATTATTTAATTCAAACAATCTTAAAAAGAGCATTTCTTTTTTCTTATTGTTTTTAAATGCGATGATTATAGTCGCAATCGTTTTTGATAAGGGAGGAATCTATAATATCCGTATCATGAACTCATACGAACTTGCTAAAAACTATTCTGGAGCAGGTGTAATCGGAGTTAGTCTTCACTTTCTACTAGAAAAATTAATAGGTAATGTAGGTATATATGTACTTACAGTTGCAAATTTATTTTATGCCTACCTATGTTTTTTCGGCCTAACTTTCTCATCCCTAGTCCACGAGACATCTAGTAAATTAAAGGATGCGAAAGTAAAAAGGGACAAAAGACAATTTGAAAGGAAACAAGAGAAATATCTACCAAAAATAGACGATGACAATCTTAATATAAAAGATTTGGAAATCGAAAAAGATATGGACCCTAATTTTTCTAAAACAGAACCATCAATAAACTATTATAGGTCTGTTGATGAAGATCAACTTGATGAAAGCCAAGATGAAGAGCATTTTCAGGAGGATATTACTGGCCAAGTCAGAGTTCCTAATTTAGAAACTGAAGATGTTTTTAATTATGAAAAGCCACCTATTGAATTGTTGACCAAGTCTACTACTAAATTTACTGGAGATAGTCAGGAACTATTGAAAGAAAATGGCAGCAAGATAGTAAGGACCCTGGCTAGTTTTGGGATAGATGTAGAGGTTGTGAATATAAATTCAGGTCCAACTGTTACATCATATGAATTAAAGCCAGAGGCAGGGATTAAGGTTAGCAGGATCGTAAATCTATCAAATGACTTATCATTAGCTTTGGCTACTACGGGGATTAGGATAGAAGCTCCAATTCCAGGAAAGCCCTACGTCGGCATTGAAGTTCCAAATATAAATAAGGATACAGTTTCTTTAAGAGACCTATTTGTTATGGGGGATTTTGATGTTGATGATAATGATTTGACAGTTGCATTGGGCAAAAACCTTTTTGGTAAGCCTATATATGCAAAAATAAATGAGATGCCTCATTTACTTATAGCTGGTGCTACCGGTTCAGGTAAATCTGTTTGCATTAACACTATTATAATGAGTTTAATTTTTAAATATTCACCAGATGATGTTGAATTTATCATGATAGACCCTAAGAGAGTTGAACTTAGTGTTTATAATGGAATACCACATCTTAAGGGCAGAAAGGTTGTATATGATTCTGCCAGGGCTACAAATTCTTTGGAATATGCAGTTAGAGAGATGGTGGATAGGTATGAAAAATTTGCTAAAAGCAAGGTCAGGGATATTGGTTCATATAACGAACTTATGAAAGATAGGCACGAAAAGAAAATGCCATACTTAGTGGTTATAGTTGATGAACTTTCAGACTTGATGATGGAATCTTCTAAGGAAGTAGAAAACCATATCACAAGGCTTGCTCAAATGGGTAGAGCTGCTGGTATCCACTTGATAATTGCTACTCAAAGACCAAGTGTTGATGTTATTACAGGAGTTATTAAAGCGAATATTCCTTCTAGGATATCCTTCCAAGTTTCATCAGCCATTGATTCAAGGACTATACTTGATATTTCTGGTGCTGAAAAACTATTAGGCAAGGGGGATATGCTTTATTATCCTGCAAAATTCCCTAAACCTATGAGGGTTCAGGGGGCTTTTGTAACTGATAGAGAAGTTGAAAGAGTAGTAGCGTATATTAAGAATCAAAATGATGATATAAAAACCGATATATCATTTAATGAGGCTATTGAACCAAAAAATAGTGGAAATTCTGGACTTGATGAAGAAGATGACTTGTTACAAGAAGCTATAGAATTTGTAATAAGAGAACAGCAAGGCTCAATTTCCGCCATCCAGAGACGTTTTAGCGTAGGCTATAACAGGGCTGGAAGAATTATTGATCAAATGGAAAAACTCGGTATAGTTGGAAAACATGAGGGAAGTAAACCGAGAAAGATACTTAAAGATGTATCTTACTTAACTCAAAATAACGATATGCAAGAAAAGGACGATTTAGATGAAGGTCTTAAGGATGAATTTAGCCAATAAACTTACTATGCTTAGACTATTTCTAGTTCCAGTTTTTATAATAATTTTTGAAATTTTTGGAACTAGTAATGCACTTTCTGCTATAGTCTTTACTATAACTGCTTCGACAGATTTTTTAGATGGACATATAGCTAGAAAATATA
Source organism: uncultured Peptoniphilaceae bacterium (assembly GCA_964344625.1). GTDB lineage: Bacteria > Bacillota > Clostridia > Tissierellales > Peptoniphilaceae > JAAYEL01. Next base: position 48,594 of record CAYFNZ010000005.1, read on the forward strand.
ATTTAGTAACAACCTTTGGTAAATTTATGGATCCGCTTGTAGATAAGGTTTTAACTCAAGCTGGATATATTGTATTAACAGGAGCAGGAATAATACCTTCTTGGACTGTTATAATAATTGTTTTTAGGGAACTTTTAATAACTGGTTTGAGAACTTTAGCAGCATCTAATAATATTACAATTGCTGCTTCAAAATTGGGCAAAATTAAGACTATAAGTCAATTTGTCGCGATTATTGCATTTCTTTTAAAAGATACATTGGCTTTACCTATGATATTTCTTAATATCTTGTTGTATTTCTCAGTAATTACAACAATACTTTCAGGGGCTGATTATCTTTTCAAGAATATCAAAATTCTTGACTTAGACAACATTTAAAGGAGGTGTTTATTATCGCGGGTTTAAATATTAGTGATAGCGATAAGAAAAGAGCTTTAGATCAAGCACTTTCAAAAATTGAAAAAGCTTATGGTAAAGGTTCTATAATGGTATTGGGCGATGCTCCGCAAGAAGAGATTAGTGCCATACCTACTGGAGCTATAAATTTAGATATAGCCTTGGGAATTGGTGGTCTTCCAAGAGGAAGAATAGTTGAAATATATGGTCCTGAATCATCAGGGAAAACAACGCTTGCTCTACATTGTATAGCTGAAGCACAAAAAATGGGTGGAGTTGCGGCTTTTATTGATGCAGAACATGCTTTGGACGTATATTATGCAAAAAACTTAGGGGTTGATATTGACAATATTATCTTGTCTCAACCTGATACTGGTGAACAGGCTTTAGCAATTACAGAAGCCTTGGTTAGATCTAATGCTGTAGATATAATCGTAATTGACTCTGTTGCAGCCTTAGTGCCTAGGGCTGAAATTGAAGGTGATATGGGTGACACCCATGTCGGACTTTTAGCTAGGCTTATGAGTCAGGCTTTAAGAAAACTTACTGCAATAACTTCAAGGTCAAATTGTACTGTAATTTTCTTAAATCAATTAAGACAAAAAATAGGGGTTATGTTTGGTAATCCGGAAACTACTACCGGTGGAGTTGCCTTGAAGTTTTATTCAAGTGTTCGTCTTGATATTAGAAGGGGCGAACAAATAAAGCAAGGTGATGAAGTTATCGGTAATAGGACGAGGGTAAGGGTAGTTAAAAATAAGGTTGCCCCACCTTTTAAGACAGCAGAATTTGATATTATGTATGGTACGGGAATTTCTAGAACAGGTACAATTCTAGATCAGGCTGTAGATATGAAGATAATAGATAAGGCTGGTTCTTGGTATAGTTACGATGGTGAGAGACTTGGCCAAGGTAGAGAAAAAATTAAAACTTATTTAGATGAAAATCCAGACGTTTTAGCTGAAATTGAAAATAAAATAAGAGAACAAATACATTCTACTCCTAGTCAAGATTCACAAGAGGAAGAAGGAGATATTGATATTATCAAATAGTAGGGAGTAGAAAGATGGAATATATATACTTAATTATCGGCTTATTAGTGGGAGGTCTGATAGCATATTTATTAGTTAATCATTTCAAGAAAGTGGCCGATAGAAATAAAATTAATTCAGCTGAAGAAATATCAAAAAGAATGATTGAAGAAGCAAGTTTAATTGCTGAAACTAAAAAGAAGGAAGCCTTACTTGAGGCAAAAGATGAAATCTTCAAGCTTAAACAAGAAATTGAAGACGACGATAAAGAAAGACGTCTTGAATTGAAAAAGAGTGAAAAAAGACTTCAAAATAAAGAAGAAAATCTTGATAGAAAGAATGAAAAATTAGAAAAGAAAAACGAAAATCTAAATAAGACTATCAAGAGGATTGAAGAAAAAGAAGAACAAACTAATCAAATTTTAGAAGATCAAATTAGAGAGCTGGAAAGAATTTCTATGCTTACTAAGGATGAAGCTAAACAATTGATTATTGATAAGGTTAGAGAAAGTGCAGAACATGACTCAGCTGTAGCTATTAGAGAGTTTGAAGCTAAAACTAGGGAAAGACAAGTAGTATTAGCAAGAGAAATCATTACGACAGCTATCCAAAGGTATGCGGCTGACCATGTTGCAGAATCTACAGTTTCAGTTGTAGAACTTCCTAACGATGATATGAAAGGTAGGATAATTGGTAGAGAAGGTAGAAACATTAGGGCATTTGAAACCCTAACTGGGGTAGACCTAATCATTGATGATACTCCAGAAGCAGTTGTACTTTCTTCATTTGATCCTATTAGAAGGGAAATAGCTAGAGTAGCCCTTGAAAAACTAATGCTTGACGGTAGAATTCACCCTACTAGAATAGAAGAATTAGTTGAAAAGGCTAGACAAGAAGTAGAAGAGAAAATTAAAGAAGCTGGTGAAGTTGCTTGTGAAAAGGCTAAAGTTCATAATCTTCATCCGGAACTTGTAAAGGTTCTTGGTAGATTAAATTACAGAACTTCATACGGACAAAATGTCTTGATGCATTCTGTAGAATGTGCCAATGTAGCTGGCATGATTGCTCAGGAGCTTGGAGCCAATGCTAAAATTGCTAGAAGGGGAGCTCTTTTACACGACCTAGGAAAGGCTATAGATCATGACGTTGATGGAACTCACGTTGAAATTGGTGTTAACCTTGCTAAGAGATTTAAGGAGCCTAAAGAAGTTATTAATTGTATCGAAGCCCACCATGGTGATGTTGAATTCAATTCATTAGAAGCCATGATAGTTCAAGCTTGTGATGCAATTTCAGCTGCAAGACCAGGAGCTAGAAGAGAATCTCTTCAATCATATATCCAAAGGCTAGAAACCCTTGAAAATATTGCTAATTCATACGATGGAGTTGAAAAATCCTTTGCAATCCAAGCCGGAAGAGAAATTAGAATAATGGTTCAACCGGAAAAGATTTCAGAAGATAAATTAACTCTACTTGCTAGAGAAATAGCTCAACGTATAGAAGAAGAATTAGAATATCCAGGACAAATAAAAGTAAATATAATCAGAGAAACAAGAACAACTGATTATGCGAAATAAAAAAAATTAAGTCTAGCTTGCTGCGGGTCGCTACGCGAATTCCTC
>CAYFNZ010000006.1:0-5817 GCA_964344625.1 uncultured Peptoniphilaceae bacterium
AGCGTGTACTTCTTTATCGCCCTTAAAGTCTGCAAATTTTGTCCTTATTTCTGGATTGGTAATTACTATTGTTTGATTTTTATCTTCTATATCCTTATGGCTTGCTATAACTTCTCCATTAAAGGACAATTCCTCAAAGGCTACGATTGAAATACCTCTGATTGATACCAAGTCGATATTTACGCTTACTTCAATTTGACCGTCTTTACTTTCTGCAATAAATTTCTTTATTACAACTATTTCTCTACCTTCTTTGTCAAGTAATGGCTTCATAGTTTCTTTATTCATAACAACTAATTTTAGTTCATATTCATCACCTATTACTAGGTCCTTAAATGATACTGTATCCGTTACCTGAACAACTCCAGTAGGTAAAAGTTCTTTTTCGTCATTGACACCAGCAAATCTTGTTCCTACTTCTGGATTAGTTGTTTTTGTAGTTTGATTTTCATCATTTATATCATTGTGAGAATATACCAGCTTGTCATCCCTATATAAATCTTCAAAGACAACTGTAGTTTTTCCTCTTAGCATTTCCCCATCAACTTCAAATAGTAAAGTTACATAGCCTTGCCTTGTTTGAGCTATAAATTCAAGCTCGCTTGTGTAAGGATTGCCTTTTTTATCAAGCAATGGCTTATTAGTAGCCTTGTCCATCAAAAGACCCTTAACATGGTATTTTTCACCTATTATCAAGTCCTTAAAGCTTACCTTATCCTTAATAGTTACGGTCTTTGTAGGATTGTGGTTTTTCTTACCAGTCAAATCATCTTCTGCATTTGTCTTTATTTCAGGGATTTTTTCATCCTCTAATTCGACAATCTTTTCTTCTCCATCTTGACCTTGACTTAAATCGATTTCATGTTTACCTTCATCTTTGAAATAGCCTTCTGGAGATGAAACTTCTTCAAGGTAATATTTTCCTTTTGTTAGTAATTCAATAGTAATCTTACCATCCTTGTCAGTTATAAATTCTCCTACGCTAGTATGCCCCTTTATTTCATCAACTGCTACTAACTTGTATCTTGCACCAGCTACAGGAATTTCCTTATTTGATCCCATTTCAGTTTTTACAATTACAAGGGAAATCTTTTGGAGGCTATTTTCTATTTTAGCTTCTTTGATTACATTTTCTTTTTCTTGGGTTTTAGAAAAATCAAAACCTGTTTCATGCTTTTTATCATCTAAGACATAATTTCCATCACTTGATAGTTCTTTAATATAGAATTTACCATCTATAGGCATTTTTTCAAACTTGCCTGTAACCACTAATTTGTTTATGGTCTTAGTTTCAGTCTTAGTATCTGATACTACTTCTTTTTCTACCTTACTTGTAAATACTTTTGTTTCAAATAAGTTGCCAGCTTCCTTTATTTCACTTTCCTTAAGCCTTGCTTCTTCTTCGGTATTGAATTTATAGACATTAATTAATTCTTTTTCAAAAACTTTTTCATAACCTACAAGTTTACCATCTTTAATTATCGGCTTATCCTTGTTATCTTTTTCTACTTCCTTAAATTCAGATACTTCATAACGGTTAATTTCTTCTATAACTTTTTCTATAACAGGAACTTGAACTTCTTCTTCAACTATAGAATTTACATCAGCCTTAACTTTTGTCCTTGCAAGCAGACTATCTTTTTTAATAGTAATATCATTTTCCACATAATCTTCTTTTAAGAATAAACCAAATTCTGCTTCAGGATTTCTTGTAAAATACTTATCGTCCTCAAATTCTTTAGTAAAGTTAAATTCTACATCTTTTCTTTCATTGAATTTTTCTTCTGTAATTGAATGAATCCTGATTTCTTGATTTTGTGGGGTAAATTCAATATCATAAGTCCTTGTATCTAATACATACTTATCAGGTAGGCTAACTTCTTTTAATGTATATTTGCCTAAAGCTAATTCTTTAGATTTTATAGGACTTTTAGCATTTGTTATAAGTGTATCAACTAAGTCGCCTTTTTTATGAATTAGAGTTTTCTTATCACCTGAATATATATCTTCTTTCGCCCTTAATTCCCATTTTGTATCTGACAAAAGATCTTTTTCAAATATTAATTTAGTAATTCCTGTCTTTTCATCAAGTTCAGTTTTCTTTAAGATAGGGGCTGTTTTTTCTAAAATTAGCCTTCCTTTTTGTGGGGTATTTTTCACTTCTTGAACAAATATCTTAACTAATCCATTATCATCAGGGATATTAAATTTAATAGGTTCCCCATTAGGATCTAAGAAATATCCACTTGGAGCTTTTATTTCTTTTAAGACATAATTTCCCGTTGTAACCTTTTCAGGTAATTGTACTATTCCATTTTCTCCTGTTACAAATTGTGTAATTTCTTTTGTTTCAGGATATCTTAAGGTATGTTTTACTATTTGTCCTTTATCGTCATATAATTCAAAAACAACTCCTGCTTGTGGGATTATTTGTCCTGTTTCAGCATCTTTTTTAACTATTTGAAGGTATTTTAAGTTAGCGTAGTTTTCTAGGTTATATTGGTATTCTGCCCAGTCTCCTTTTATTTCAACTTCAAAATCTTCTACATCAATAAAGCCTTCCTTGTGGCTTGCTTGTTTAACTAAATATCTTCCCATAGGTAACCATTTAGATGACCCCCTACCAGACTTATCAGTAATTATTGAGTCAACAAGCTTGTTGTTCCAATCATAGATATCAAATTTAATATTTGCTTCAGGTAGCCTTTCTCCTGATTGAGATGAATTTTCGAGACCTGTTTTTCCATCTTGGTGTTTTGTTATAGAAATTCTTCCATATTCAGGGATTTCATTAGTAATTACAAGGGTATTTTCCTTGACCTCTAATTTATTTTCCCTAGCCTTAATATGATCAAGCTTTCTATATTCATCCCCATTAGCATTCATCTTATTTAGAGAATTTAATTCATCTATTTTTTGGTTATAGATGTCAACCAAGGCTTGGGCATTTTGTGTCTTTTGACCGACTTTAGAAGTTAATTCATCGCCTGTTTCATCACCTATACCTTCAACCCTTACTGCTACAGGGTTTTTGTCATAGCCATTTGAATTTGTTTTTTCTATAACATCATAAATTCCTAGCTCTAGTATAGGCGATTGAACCCTGCCATCTTTTCCTGTCTTAAGGCTTGCTACGACTGAACCTTCTTCTAGCTTACTGCCCTTTTGATGAGATTTTATTAAAATTACATCATAGGTTGCATTTTCAAGTGATGAGTTTTGACCTTGTGGAATGTTTCCAGTTATAAAATCTTCTTTTTGTAGGACAAATCTCATCTTTTGAGCCTTATTACTAATTGTAATCAAATCACCTTCAAGGCTAGCATTTTCAGATTTTCCTATTGAAATGTTTTTTGTTAAATGATTTCCTGTATTATCACCTAAAATTGAAATCTTAATTTCTTCTTTTAGGCTTACATAGCCTTGTGGAGCCCTTGCTTCTTTAAGGAAATAGGTTCCCAGTGGAAGTTCTCCACTTTCAGCATGCCCCTTTTCATCAGTTGCTAACTTACCAATAACCGCTTTATTTTCATCTAAAATGTTAAATTCCACATTTTCTAACTTAGCTTTGCTTTCAAAGTCTATTTTACTTATTTCAAATTTGCCCTTTTGTTCTTGATTGCTTACTATTGGGGCGTTATAAATAGTTCCGTTTTCAGCTGGGTTAGTAACCTTGCCATTTTCGTTGACATAGCCTATATAGAAATTATTCTTTGGAATTGTGTATCCCTTTGGAGCCTTAGTTTCAACGAAGGTGTAGGTTCCTATTAAGCCTTTGGGCTTGCCATCCACCTTAAATAGTTCATCTCCACCTATCTTAAAGTCATCATGAAAATCGAAATAGCCATCTTCATCAGTTTTAAATATCCAAGTTCTCACAGGACTTGTTTTTAATATTTCTTCCTTAGTTAAGTTTGTTTTTGTATAATACTTAACTTCAAATTCTGCTCCAGAAAGCGCCTTACCTTTGTCATCTTGTTTTTTTAGCATGATATTCAAAGGGTCAAACTTTGGTTTATCTGTTACCTTTAATTCTAAATCCTTGTCTTTTAATTCAACCCTATATATCTTTTGATCAAGGTAAAAGCCTTTAGGAGCCTTGATTTCTTTAACATGATATGTTCCTACTTCAAGACTTACCTTATTACTAATTCCTTGAGAATTTGTAGTTAAAGTTGCTAGTTTATTTCTATTAGCTTTTGCATCAGCATCGGACTTATATACTCCATATTGGGCATTTTCTAAAGAATATCCATATTTTGATATATCTGTTAAGGTTTTATTTTCAGATACCTTTCTAATACTAAAATTTTGCTTTTCAGGCTCATTGTCAAATTTAAATATCAACATATTTTGATAAGGTCTTGATGACGGTCTACTTGCTTCAGCCTTGTTTCCATAAATTGTGGCTCTTGGTATTCTATAAATTTTTAGATTAGCTGGTGCTGGAGCTTTTTTACTTAAATAGTCTACATATTGTAAGTAGCCTTCTCTAAAATAGGTCGTATTATTCTTGTTTCTATTTCCTAAGAAAAAGTGTAACAGGTGATATGCCTTATCTCTATTATTAAGTCCACCAAGTGAATATGCTACTCCCCCATTTTCTTTTTCAAAAATTCCCGGTCCATCCCAGCCTTGTGGTACGACTACATCTTTTACAAAGTCATTTATATAGTAGACCATCTTTTTTAAATATAAATCGTGTATCTCAACTATATTATCACTCGTAAAATTTACACTTTCACCATTATCTACTGGTGGGTGATAGTCAGGATCTTCACAGGCTATGCTCCATCCACCAGCTGATTTTAAATGAAAATATGCTGAGCCTGTAAAATCTCCACTCCTTCTATACAAAGAAAAGTTTTCAGTTTCTGCTTTAACATAATTATCTGTTGAAAAATTAGGAATAATACCTAATGAAATTATTAAAGCAAGAATAAATGATACTACTCTTTTTAACTTGTCATTAATCCTTAAATTATTATCTTTCATTTTCTCTCCTTTAATTTTATTTTGTTCAATTTGAACAATTTATATATATAAAAAAAGAGCTAGTAAAAAACTAACTCTTTTGAATTTTTGTTATATTAAGTTTTTATTTTGTTCATTTTGAACAAAGAAATAATTAGTATTTCCAATCCCATGCTTCTTCTTGAATAACTACGGTTTCTTCTTTTGTTTCATATCCTATTATGGTTTCAGTTACTTCAGGTTCAGCAGTTCCCCAATTACCTAAATGTCCTTGTTTGCCTAAACTTCTATGTCTATTATAGGCTTCATCTTCATCATAGAAATATTCTATGCCTAAATCAGTCTTTACAAACCACCTATCACGTTCACTATATTCATAGATTGGGTCATTTTTATCTTCGACTGTCCTAGTTTCTGTTTTTCTATCTTGGATTTTTACATACCTTGCAATAATTCTGTTAACTGGGTCTTTTACTACTTTTGATGATATCTCTTCTCTTGAACTTTCTACACCATTTTTATAGGTGACCTTAAAGGTTCTTTCTCTACTTCCTTCCCTACCTTCTTGTACAACCTTAGTTTCCCCACCACTTGAAGCGTAATTATCTATAGTCTTAAATGGGATTGAACTTGTTGTGCTTACAGTCTTGTAGGTATAGGTATCTTTAGGACTTGAAGGCTTAACAGGCTTACTTACCTTGTTATTATTTGCTTTACTAGGTTTATTACTAGGACTACTTGATGGTTTTGAAGTTTGATTTTTTGAATTATCAGCTAGTTTTTTAGGCTCGCTTTCTTTTTCCTTAACCCTAAGAGTATTTTTCTCTCCTTTATTTACTTTAG
>CAYFNZ010000006.1:5917-18822 GCA_964344625.1 uncultured Peptoniphilaceae bacterium
TCTTTTTTTTCTTTCTCCTTATTTACCTTGGATTCTTTAGGATTTTTCTCTTTTCTATCATCCTTAGTGACCTTGCTTTCTTGTTTATCAGTTACTATTTGCGCCTTATTTTCTTTGACTTTTGTATCTACTTGGTCTTGACCATCCTTTTTACTACAAGAAGTAAGGACCAAAGAAGATATTATGATAACAAGACCTAAAACTTGTCCTATCTTTTTTTGCACATTGTAATTCCTTTCTTTATATTGGTAATTATTAAGATTTTAAAAATATAGAAATAAATATTATTTAGATTAAAAATATTATAGAAAAAGCTATGTGTCCTCCTCAATTAAAAAATCATTAAAAAACTTATTAATAGTCATTTTGTAGGACTCATTAACCATTACAAGATAAAAGTTTTTGTGTTCTGATAATACCCGTATTTTCTTGGACCTTCCATCATGCCTAATCCTATAAAATTTGTCTGGATTTAGGTGGATTCCATTTCCATCTGAATGAAAATACCTTGGATTTCTTTTTTCAAACATAACTCTCGTTTTCATAAAGCTCCTAACTTGCACGCATTTTTATGCCTGCTGACCATGCCCTAGGCATGACCAATTTATTATTCATTTTCTATATAATAACATATGTGTAGAATTTTAACCTGTCTAAATTGTTAAATATATTTAATGATTTTGCTTGAAATTTACTTCTATGTTAATCTACAATAGCTATAGGAAGGTAATTATGGAATTTTCAAAACAACAACAAAAAGCAATTAATCATATAAATGGTCCTGCCCTTGTGCTGGCAGTTCCAGGCTCAGGAAAGACAACCGTCCTTCTACAAAGAGTCTACAATTTAATATCCCAGGGCGTAGATCCAAAGTCCCTCTTGATTATGACATTTTCCAAGTCTCAAGCCATTGATATGCAGGTTAAGTTCCGAAGAAAATACGCTATTAGCAACGTTTCTTTTTCTACCATCCACTCTTTTGCCTACTCAATCGTAAGGTGGAAAAACAAATTAGATAATAAGCAGATATCAGTAATTGAGACTTCTGAGAAGTTTAATAAATATAGGGTCATAGAAAGTATTTATAGTCAGGTCAATAATTCAAGAATTAGCGAGGATGATTTAGAAGAATTTTTCAGGGTAAGCGGCTATATTAAAAATACGCTTTTATCCTATCAGGATTATAGTAAACTTTATGGTAAAAGTATTAAAAATTTTGAGACAATTTATGAAAAGTATGAATTATTTAAATACCAAAATAACTTAATTGATTTCGATGACATGCTGGTTATGGCTCTAAGGATTCTTCAAACCAGTCCAGAAATCCTTAAATCCTTGCAGGATAGGTTCAAGTATGTACAAATTGATGAGGGGCAAGACACCTCCTTGGTTCAATATAAGATTATTTCTTTGATAGCCAAACCTCAAAATAATTTATTCATCGTAGCAGATGATGACCAGTCTATATACGGCTTTAGGGGGGCTGAAGCCAAGCAACTTTTAGATTTTAAAAAGACCTATCCCGATGCAAAAATCTATCTTATGGAGGATAATTACAGGTCTACAAAATACATTGTAGATATGTCTAAAAAACTAATTCTTCATAATAAGATTAGGTATGATAAAAATCTGGTATCAGCCAATGAGGTCGGTGACAATATCGAAATTATCAAGGCTAAAAATACCAGCATACAGGCTAAATATGTCTTAAAAGAAGCAAGAGAACTCATAAAAAATGGTCAAAATGTAGCAATCCTATATAGGAATAACCTATCTGCCATCAACCTCCTAAATCTCTTAAGTGATGATGACGACTTTTATATCAGGGACGGTAAAATAAATTTCTATTCCCACTTTATTTTAAATGACTTGATTAATATCCTTAACTTCGCAAAGGATCCTTTTGATATTAAGATTTTCGAGCAAATCTACTACAAGTTGAATATGTATTTTAAAAAGGATTTTGTAAATCAAGTGAAGTTTATGGATCCTAATCAAAGCGTCCTTGACAGGCTAGAAGAATGCGACGGCTTTAATTCCTTCTATGTTGAGAAACTAGATTTGTTGAGATATTACCTGCGTAAAATTAATAATGGTAAATTTTATGATTCGGTTTCGCTAATTTTTAGGGACCTAGGCTATGGTGACTATCTTGAAGAGCAGGCTAGGAGGTTAAAAACTCCTATCATAACCTATAAGAGGATTATCGACTCCATCCTAAATCTAAGCCGTGGAGTAAATAACTTATATGAATTTCAAGAAAAGATTAAGGCTATACAAAGTCTACAAAGAAGTCACTCCCATGATCTATCTAACCTAACCCTATCTACCATCCATGGATCCAAGGGACTTGAATATGACAATGTCTTTATGATAGACCTAATTGAAGATGAGTTCCCATCAGCATTTTCCCTGAAGGCTGAAGAGTCAAGCGGCATGCTGGAAGAAGAAAGGCGCCTATTCTATGTAGGTATGACCAGGGCCAAAAAGAAGTTAAAACTAATAACCATAAAAAGGCTTTTTGATACTAAAGCTAGGCCATCAATGTTCATTGAAGAAGTAATAAAAAAGCCCCTTTAAAAGGGGTAATGGCGGGGAGGCTTCCCCGCCAAAAACTAAATGAAATTTATCTGTAAAAACTAAAGAGCTTTTTTAGATCTTTCTTTTGTCCAATTTGCAATTAGTGGAGCTACTTCCTTAGCAGCCTTACCACTTACAAACATTCCGATGTGGCCTGTTTGAATTGCGTGTGTTTCTTTATCTAAACTTGATACGTATTTTTCTAGGTCTTTAGCTGCTGCTACTGGTACTTGAGTATCTCTTGTAGCGTAAAGAACTAGTAGAGGCATATTGATGTTCTTTAGGTCAACTTTCTTATCGCCAATCATCAATTCACCCTTTATTAACTTATTGTCATGATATAGGTCATTTATGAATTGTCTAATAGTTGCGCCTGCTTGATCAGGTGAATCAAAAATCCATTTTTCCATTCTCATGAAGTTTGACATAGCAACATCATCACCCATGTTATCGATTAAGTTTAGGTATTTGTTAACCATTAATGTTATTGGGCTTAATGTTAAGAAGCCAGCGTTCATGAAATCTCCAGGAACATTGCCATAAGCTTCAGTTATTAGGTCAATGTTTAGGTATGGAGCCCATTTGAATAGAAGTCCATCATCTGTTGAGAAGTCAATAGGTGTAACTATTGTAGTTAGGTTAGCGATCTTTTCTGGGTTTAATGCAGCGTAGATAGTTGAGAAAGTACCACCTTGGCAGATACCCATTAGGTTAACCTTATCTACTCCTCTGTCTTTTCTGATGAATTCAACACATGCATCGATGTAACCTTGGATATAGTCTTCCATAGTTAAGAACTTGTCTTCTGGTGTTGGATAGCCCCATTCGATTAGGTATAGGTCCATGCCACCTTCCAATAATGTCTTAAAGAATGACTTATCTTCTTGGATATCCATCATAGCTGGTGTATTAACTAATGCATAAACTGTTAATGTAGGAATTTTATTTTGTGTTCTTGTTCTTTTTTTATAGTGGTAAAGTTTAACTTTGTCTATTTCAAAAACTAATTCTCTTTCAGTTGAGTTTGTTCCAGAAGCATCCAATTTCATGAATGTTTCTACCCCCTTTAGCAATTGTTCATTTGCCTTATTAAATTCTTGAAATGTTTGTTGGATTTTTTCTAAATATTTTTCGTTTTGTTGAAGTAATTTTTCAGTCATCTTATGCTCCTCTCTATTTATAACATCTTATAACTATTTTGCTGGTTTTTCTTCTGGTTTAGCTTCTGTTGAAGATGCTAATTCTTTCTTAAGAGCTCTTACTTCTCTTTTTAGTTTGTAAACTGTTTCATATAAGCTGTCTATTTGACCTTTTGTAACTATAACTGTTCCTGAAAGGTATTTTTCAGCTAATTTGTCAGATTCAATTTTGAATCTTGTACTTGCTTCAACCATTCTGCCAAGAATCTTTGAGTATTCATCTGTGTAGAAGAACTTAACTAATTCGTCTTCGATCTTCTTTGTCCAGTAGTCATAGAATTCCTTAAATGATTTTGGTTCAGCAGCTTCATTTAATTCTTTAATCCATTCTTCTACTGATAACTTACCTTGTAGGCTAGTTACGTTTGAGATTTGTCCTAAGAATTCAATGCTTACTAGCAACATTTCAGATGTAGCATCTACTGCCTTCTTTTGTTGCATGATAAAGTCTCTGTTTAATCCAGCTGAAGGAGTCTTTAACATAGCTCCTATAGTTTGGTTATAGTTGTCTCTCCATAGTTCAACAAACTTAGTTAATTGTTCTCTTGACATTGGAGCCTTCATTAAAGCTTCTGTCATTTCTGGAAGACTTTCCTTCCATGGAGTATAGAAGTTTGAAGTAACTTCAACTACAGTCTTTGAAAGATTGTATGGGTTTTCGAAAAGTGGTCTTAATTCTGCTGGAATTAGTGGTAGCATTGATTCTCTGAACATATTGTCAAAGTTTTCAGCTGCTTCCTTAGTAAGTTTTTCCATTTGTTCAGCTGCTGGAGATACATAGTGATTCTTTATATCATCATAGAAGTTGTACATTGATAGGTAAAACTTATTTGCATCTAACATCTTTTCGAATACTACTGATTGATCTAATCCAAATCTCTTTGATAATTCAAGTGGATTGAATTGTGCTACAGCCTTTTGCCAAGCTTCTAGTGGATCAGTTGTGTATTTTGAGAAGTTTTCCCAATAATTTGAAGCGTTTCCAAATAGGGCTTGTTGTTGTTTCATAAAATCTTCGTATTGCTTCATTAAATCAGCTGGTGAAAATGAACTTGGAACTTGTGGTACGAAGTTCTTCATACCTCCCATCATTTTCTTTTGGTTGTCAAACATGCTTTTGTAAAATTCTAAATAGTTTTCCATATTGCTCCTTATTCCCCCCAATATTTAATAATTTGAGCTTTAGCTCTTTCAACCTATAGCCTTACTAGAAATCGCTTTCACAATCTCTAAAAAATATATGACCTATACTAGGTTGTATTTTCCTTCCATTCGTTCCATTCGATTTATGTGAACAGTTATTCAGGTGAATGACCATTCATGTTTGTCTTGATTACATAATACTATAAATCTTTTTAAATTGCAAGCCTTATCCAAAATTTAAAAAACGCCTTGTAAAAGGCGTATTTTTCAACAAGTAAACCGTTTGCGGTCTACCTTTTCTTCAATTGTTTATTTATTAATTATAATCTTTTTAGTAAGATTTTTCATAAATTTAATATAACTTTACCTTTGAGCTATAGCTTCTATTTCAATTACAGCATCTTTTGGAAGCTTAGAAACCTCTACTAATGCTCTGGCAGGCTTATGGTCGCCAAAAAAGTTTGCATATACCGCATTAACCTTGTCAAAATCTCCAATGTTTCTAACAAATACATTTACTTTAGCAATCTTTTCAAGACTTGATCCGGCCGCCTTCACTATCTCAAGTACATTAGTAAGACTTGTTAAAGTCGCTTTTTCTATGTCGCTTTCTAGTTCTCCTGTTTCGATATTTATAGGAATCTGTCCTGAAACATATACCGTATTATTGATAACTGTCGCCTGGCTGTAAGGGCCTATTGCCTTAGGTGCCATTTCCGTTTTAACAAAGTCCATATTACTAATCACCTTCTATCCTTTTTCTAAGATTTTCAACTACCATGTCAATTGCAATCTTGTTTGCACCACCATTTGGAATAATAACATCAGCATATCTTTTAGATGGGGCAACAAATTGGTCATGCATAGGCTTAACCGTATTTCTATATTGATCAATGACTGATTCAAGAGTCCTGCCTCTTTCGACTACATCTCTTTGAATCCTTCTAATTAATCTCTCATCATCGTCTGTCTCAACATAAATCTTTATGTCCATTAAGTCCCTTAATTCCTTATTCTCAAGAACTAAAATTCCATCGACAATAATTACTTTTTTTGGTTGAACCAATACTTGTTCAGTAGCCCTATCGTGAATCCTATAGTCATAGACTGGTCTAAGTATCTCTTCACCATTTTTAAGCTTCTTTATGTCTTCAATCATCTGTTGAGTATCAAAAGCATTGGGATGGTCATAATTCAAAAGCTTTCTTTCTTCAAATAGCAAGTCAGGGTGTGACTTGTAATAATAATCATGACACAAAACAACAATGTCTTTTGTAAATTTGTTTTTAAATCTGTCTACTATAGTGCTTTTGCCTGAAGCAGAACCTCCAGCAACACCTACTATTGTAACTTTATCCATTTTCTCTCCATAATTAATTTGTCTATACTAATGATATAATATTGACACTTATTTTTAAAGCAAATTCAAGCAATTTAAACTCTTTATAAATTTTTTATAATATTAGCTAGAATAAATATTAATTATTTAAAACTAAAAGAAGGCCTACCATGTCTACAGGCAAGCCTTCAGCTTAAACTTTCTTTTAATCGATTTTCTATCTTCTATTTTCTTCTATCCATTCTTTTGCTTCTTCAACAGCTTCATCTGTTGGGATTTCTATTCCTGTTTCTTCATCTCTTGATTTAATAGATGAATATAAGTCGCTAGATGGTTTTTCAGAAACTCCTACATCTCTTTGGTCCATTTCAGCTTTAATCTTCTTGTCTTTTAATTCTTCTTTATTCATGTGATCTTCCCTCCTATAAACACATGCCGCTGTAGCTTGTCTTAAGTTAACGATTTCATCGTCAGTCAACTTCCTATACTGTCCCAACTCTAAATTCTCATCAAGGAGTAAAGGCCCAATAGAAAGCCTCTTTAGATAAGTTACATTTTTGCCACAACTTGCCAGCATCCTCTTAACTTGGTGATATTTTCCTTCCTCAATATACACAAAGCATTCATAATCTGAGATTATTTCGAGTGTTGCCGGTAAAGTTAAATATTGTTCTGTGTCTAAGTATATACCAGTTTTAAATTTTTGTATATCATTATTTTCTAGGGGCATGTCAACCTTTGCATAATATTTTTTAACTACAGCTTTTTTTGGAGATAAAAGATTATGGGCTAGCCTGCCGTCATTTGTTAAAAAAATCAGCCCTTCTGTATCCTTATCAAGCCTTCCAGCCGGGAAAATCCCCCTATTCTTATATTTGTCTTCTAGAAGATCAATTACAGTCTTTACCCCATGTCCTTCGGTTGCAGAAATATAGCCCTGGGGCTTATTTAACATCAGGTAAGTATATTCTTCATATTCTATTTGAGAGTTATCAAAATAAACCTGGTCCTTGTCTGGATCAACTTTCTCAGTAGCCTTAAGCACAGTCTTCCCATTTATTTTAATTAATCCCTTTTTTATATAATCCTTAACTTCTTTTCTCGATCCAATCCCCATATTGGATAGAAACTTATCTATTCTCATAATTCACCTCTTAAAAAGATTATAACAGATTAAAAAACCATTTAAAAAGGAAAAGACGCTTTGTCAGCGTCTTCGGAGAAAGATTGTAGAAAATTTCGTCATTAATATTAGCTACAAGTATATCTTAAGCATACTTTGTTAAGCCCATGTTAAATAGAGTTAATAAGTATATTAAGATTAAATTCTCTTGAAAATATCTGAGATATACTTGTAGATAAAGATTGTAACAAGGGCATTTAATGCGCCTTTTACAAGGTTAAATGGCACTACTGCAAATAGCATCAAGGCTTCAAATGATGATACTCTGGCATTTACCATGGCAGCTTGGTCAACTAAGGCTTGTATAGGTATACCAAAAGCTTTTGCATAAAGTGGAAATACTACAAAGTAGTTTGAAAGTGTAGCTATAAGAGTCATACAAATTAGACCTACAGCTAAACCAAATATAGCATGCTTTCTAGTCTTATGTTTTTTATAAACTAAAGCAGAAATTCCCACGAAAGCTGAGCCGACTATCATATTTGAAAACTCGCCAACAAATGCAGTCATAGTCCCATTAAACATCACGTTGATAATATTTTTAATAATAACAGTAATGATTCCCGCTATAGGTCCAAGTGCAAATCCAGCTATTAATGATGGTACATCTCCAAAATCCACTGTCATAAATGGTGGAGCAAATGGTAGTGGAAACTTAAACACTAGCATTAATACCCCAGCTAGAGCTGCTAAGAGACCAATCTTAACCATTTTGTTAACCTTCTTAAATTCCTTGTTTCTTTCCTTTGTTAAATCTGTCATATTAGTCCTCCCTAAAAATTATTTTGAGGCATATAAAAAAGCCCCAATATCTTCGGGGCTTATAGAAATCATTATTGCTATAAGATCTTCTTTCATCCAGACTTTACTGTCGGTTTTGGAATTTCACCAAATCAGCTTGCGCTCGCGGACTTTACCGCCGGTAGGGAATTACACCCTGCCCTGAAGAACTACTTGTAGTATATCATATTAGGATAATGTTTGCAAGTTTCTATTCCTTCTCAACCCAGACACATACTTTACCAGGACTGACAAAGAAATCTCCCCAGCCTTATGGTTTAACACTATATCTGCATAGATTGAGATACCAAGTTCATGGGCCTTATTAATCAATTTATCTCCTTTTGGTCTTTCAATTAAATTAATCAATATAAATTATAATACAAAAGGCCTCTATAATAAAAAACAAAAATGCGACCTAAGATGAATTTTTAGAAAATTCACAAATAAGTCGCATTTAATATTTTTTCTTACTACTTTCTAAAATTTAATTATTTAGAATAATCGTAGAATCCTTTACCTGTCTTAACACCTAACCAACCAGCTCTTACGTAATTAACAAGAAGTGGTGATGGAGCGTATTTTTGGTCTCCAAATCCTTTGTATAATACATTAAGGATTGAAAGTACTGTATCAAGACCTATAAAGTCAGCTAAAGCTAGAGGTCCCATTGGATGGTTTGCACCAAGTTTCATGGCATTGTCTATATCTTCAGCGCTTGCTACACCTGTATAAAGTGTATTAATAGCTTCATTAATCATTGGAATTAAAATTCTATTAACTGCAAATCCTGGGAAGTCCTTAATTTCTACAGTTGTCTTTCCAATTTTTTGACCAAGATCTCTAACTACTTGGTAAGTTTCGTCAGAAGTGCTGATACCTCTGATAAGTTCGATTAACTTCATTACTGGAACTGGGTTAAAGAAGTGCATACCGATAACTCTAGTTGGGTCTTTGTATGCTGTAGCAAGTTCTGTTATAGACAATGAAGAAGTGTTTGATGCATAAATTGCTTCATCACTTAGAATGTCTGATAATTTATGTAACAATCCTTTTTTAATGTCCATATTTTCAATTATTGCTTCGATAACTAGGTCAGCATCCTTACCTTCTTCAAGATCTTTACAAGGCTTGATTAATGCAAGTGTGTTTGCTTTTTCTTCTTCAGTCATTCTTCCCTTAGTTACATTCTTAGTTAACAATTTTTCGATAAAGGCAATTCTGTTTTCTATTGATTCTGGAGATGAGTCGTTTAATAAAACTTCTATACCTGCTTGTGCAATTACTTGAGCGATTCCGCCACCCATTTGGCCTGCGCCGATTACCATTACTTTTTTAATTTCCATTTGTATCCTCCATTTGTTTTTTTCTAACTATATGTTATAAGCATTTTTAATTTAAATCAACATTTTATATTTTTTAACAGAGTTTATTTTTTATCTATCTAAGGATTTTTACCAAATATGATATAATATGCTTACAAACTAAAAAAAATTAACTAGGAGGAAAATATGAAATTAATCTTAAATGAAAAGAAAGATTTAAAAGTTTGTGCAGTTTTTGAAGACCTTCCAAAATGTGAAAATCGTCAAAAACTAGCTGATAATAACTTGTTTGAAGCTAAATACGATACGAAATATACAAGTCTTGACCTAGATGCAAAGGGCCACATCTGGCTAGGTCTAGGAGACTCAAAAGAAATAAATGGTAATAAAATAATCGAAAGTTTTTATAAGCTTGCTAAAGATTTAAAGGCTATGAAAATAAATGAAATTTCTTTAAAAATTCAAAAACCATTTTCAGAAGATAAAAATTTTGTCTTAAAAGCCCTAGAAGGATTTTTACAAGCTGAATATAAGTGGGAAGATTATAAGACAGAAAAATCTGACGACTATGAATTAACTGTTTCTTTATTGGATGTTAATGAAGATATCCAAAAAGATTTTGAAGAATTACAAAACTTAATTCAAGGAGTTGGAGTTACTAGAACCCTTGTAAATATTCCTGCTAATGACCTTTATCCTGAAACTTTAGCTAATAAAGTTGTAGACTTATTCGAAGGCACAGAAGTTAAAGTTGAAGTCCTAGACAAAAAGCAATGTGAAGAACTTGGAATGGAAGCCATGCTTCAAGTAGGTAGAGGTTCAAGCAAGGAACCAAAATTTATCATCATGAAGTACATGCCACTTAAGGATCAAAAAGACCACTTGACCTTTGTAGGTAAGGGCTTAACTTACGATAGTGGTGGATATGCAATCAAACCTGCTAGTGGAATGGTTACTATGAAGTGCGACATGGGCGGAGCTGCTTCAGTAATTGGAGCTATGTATGCCCTACAAAAAAATAAGGTTCAAAAAAACGTAGTTGGTGTAATTGCTGCAGTTGAAAATATGATTTCAGGTGATGCCTATAAGAATGGTGACATCATTGGTTCAATGAAAAAGACAAAAATAGAAATCGGCAATACCGACGCAGAAGGAAGAGTGACCTTAGCTGACTCACTTTACTATTCAGCTACAAGGCTTGAATCAAAAGCAATTGTTGACCTTGCTACCCTTACTGGTGCTTGTATAGTAGCTCTTGGTGACAAAACTACAGGTATGGTGTCAAATGATGACCATATAGCCAACCTATTATTAGAAGCTTCTAAAGATGTAAATGAAAACCTTCATAGGTTTACAGTTTTTGACTGCCATAGGGAACAAATTAAAGGTAGCTTTGGCGATATTAAAAACTCAACAACAGGTGGCGCTGGTTCAATAACAGCTGGCCTATTCCTAGAACATTTCGTAGAAGGAAAGCCTTGGGCTCACTTAGATATAGCTGGCCCAGCATATTTTGACAATGCTTGGTCATACTACCCAGCAGGTGGTTCAGGAATTCCTGTAAAAACAATCTATGAATTTGCAAAAAGATTTTAATTGAATATAAAGAAAATAGTATATGTTTTTGATAAATAGTTCGCTCTTACAGGGCGGGCTATTTTTTATAGTTCTAAAATATCTGTTGAGAGTGCTTATTCCTAGCTGATATTATTGTTGTTTTATCCCCCAGCTAAGTTGATGGTCATGATTCATTAATTTTTGCTTATGTAAAATATATCCCGTTTATATGATATAATAATAAAAGTTTATTAAGGAGATTTTTATGACTTCAACAGCACTAACATTAATGATTATTACAATCATTTCTAAAATAACGGGATTGCTGCGTGAGCAATTTACATCGTATTTTTTAGGTACTGGAAGCTTAGCAGATATTTATTCTACAGCTTCTAATATTCCCTTTACTATTTTTGGTTTTATAGTCGCAGGTGTCGGAACCAGCTTCATACCAATTTATAACAAGATAAAGAAAGAAAAGGGTGTAAACTCAGCTGATGAATACACTTCAAACTTAGTCAATATCCTAGTTATAGTTTCTTTAATTATCGTCGGAGTAATTCTTATTTTCGCTCCTTGGATAGTAAAGATTTTTGCAGCAGGATATGGCGGCCAAAAGCTTGAACTTACAGTTCAATTTACTAGAATTTTATCTTTTGCTACTACTACGGCCCTAGTTTCATCAGTTTTTATAGGCTATTTAAACCTAAAAGGTTCTTTTGCTATTCCAGCCATGACTGGGATAATCATGAATGTTCTAAATATCATAACTTTTATTATAGCTTATAAGTTAAATAACTTTTTTATAATAGCCTTTGGCTTTTTAATTTCAGATGTACTGAAATATTTTTTATTCCCAAAAACCTTGAGAAAGGAACATTACAAGCACAAGTTCTTCCTGGACTTTAAGGATGAAAATATTCAGCTGATGATTACTATGTCAGTTCCTATAATTATTTCTATAGCAGCTGTAGACCTTTCTACAATAGTAGACCAGAGTTTAGCTACCCTAGTTAGTCAAGGTGAGCACGGGGCTGTGTCATCATTGAGGTATTCTACCCTAGTCTTACAGTTAATATCTGGAGTAATTGTAACATCAATTTCAACAGCAATGTTTCCAAAACTTTCAAGTTTTGCAGTTGAAAAAAAATTACCACAACTAAAGAAATCACTTATGGAAAGCATAATGTTTGCTCAAATCCTTGTAATTCCTGCAATGGTAGGTGCCATGGTTTTAGTAAAGCCAATCGTCTCTATCATATTTGAAAGAGGGGTCTTTGATGCAAACTCAACAGCTATCACTTCAAATGTCTTAATATTTTACCTGCCTACCCTATTAGGTTTTTCAATTAGGGACCTTATGGTAAGGGCAAATTACTCATTAAGAAATATTAAGACGCCGGTGAGGATTACTGCAATCGAACAAGGCCTTAACATAGGTTTATCAATCTTATTCTCATCATTTATGGGGGTTGCCGGCCTAGCCCTAGGTACTTCACTAGCTACCATCCTCGGGGGAATAATGATTACCTATAGGTTTAGAAAAACCTACGGAAAGATAAACCTTAAGCATTTTATGATATCAAGTAGCAAAATTTTAATTTCCAGCCTTATAATGGGCTTGTTCACTTATTTAAGCTACAATTTCTTATATAGGTTCGGTATGGGCTATGCCTTTATAGGTTCTGTCCTAATATCTATAATAGTATATGCTATAGTAATTATTTTTATGAACATACCAGAAGTTAAGAAAATTATTAACCAGTTATACCACAAGGTAATCAAGAAAAGAAAGTAAA
>CAYFNZ010000006.1:18922-28081 GCA_964344625.1 uncultured Peptoniphilaceae bacterium
GTTAAGAAAATTATTAACCAGTTATACCACAAGGTAATCAAGAAAAGAAAGTAAAGGATAAAGAAAAGACCTATTCAAGGTGGGTTAAGTATGTAAAAATGCTAAAGTGTGTCAAAAATATTTCTGACACACTTTTTTCATTTTTATGTACTTTTTAAACTAATAATTTTGACATACCCTTGATGTCTTTTAATAAAATCTTATTTCTTGCAAGGATTTCTATATAGCCAATTTCTTCAAATTGCCTTAATTTTCTACTCATAGTCTCCCTGGCAATCCCGGAATATGAGCCCATTTCTTCCTGGTTAAGACTTAAGTTTAGAAGAATTCCTTCTTCTGTTTCCTCTCCACAAACCTTAATTAAGTTTAATAAGGTCTTTGCTACTTTCATGTCGGCGTTTATTACAGATAGTCTATCGACCAAGGCTTCAGCCCTTCTAATCCTCTCATATGACTTCCTAATAATAGAGATTAAAAAGTCTTTATTATGCATAAGAACATCCCTAAAGTCCTTATTTGAAATAGTTATTACAGTAGTTTTTTTAAGGGCTATCCCATCATAAACATAGGTATCCCCAGAAATTAAGTTAAGTCCTCCGATAAAGTCCCCAGCTTGGTAAACATACATCATCTGTTCTCTTCCATCTGACAAGTTTAGGATTATTTTCATAAAACCGGAATAAATAATAAACATCTTATCAGCTGGCCTACCAGACCTAAATACATAATCCCCTTTTGAAAAATTCAGGACCTCAAACCTAGACTCCATCTTTTTAAACTCTTCATCCGATAGATAACATAAAAGAGGTATACTTTTATAATTAAGGCTCCCATTCTTATATAATTTATCCATAAAAAAACCTCCACTCTAGTATTATATACTAAAATAGAGGTTTTTGCTTTTCTTTGTTAATTTTTTCTTAAGATTTCTTAAGACCTTTTTTCTTTCATGGCAGCTAGCACAATTTTCTTTGCAATTACTGCATCATTTAAACTTAAATCTTTTGTGCCCTTTAGCTTATAGTCAAGGCCCATCTTCTCGTACTTGGTCTCACCCATACTATGGTAAGGAAGTATATCTACATCTTTTATAGAATCATATTTGGCAAGTTCATAACCAAGCCTAATTAAAAGGTCCTTATTGTAAGTTATTCCCGGGACTATGACATGCCTAATCCAAATATCCTTTTTATTTTCATTTAGGAATGACAGGAAGTCTAGGATTTTTTCATTGCTATGTCCAGTTAATAACTTATGACCTTGAGGATCTATATGCTTAATATCAAGCAAGAATAGGTCGGTGTACTTAATTAATTCTTTGAACTTATCAAGGGTTTCTTCATTTTCCCTATCAAATGTGATTCCAGATGTATCCAAGGCTGTATGGATATCTCTTTTCTTAGCCTCTCTAAAAAGCTCAATCACAAAATCTATTTGAAGTAGGGGCTCTCCCCCAGAAAGGGTCATGCCTCCGTCCTTCAAAAATGGCCTATAAGACTCATATTCATCCAAGACCTGGCTTACTGTCATGGCCTCGCCCCCTGTTTTCACCCAAGTGTCAGGATTGTGGCAATACAAGCATCTCATAGGACAACCTTGAAGAAAAAGTACATACCTGATGCCTGGCCCATCAACTGTGCCAAAACTTTCTTTAGAATGAATATAGCCTGTGGTCATTACATATCTCCGTGGAAGGTCCTTGAAATTACGTCGTCTTGTTGTTCCTTTGTAAGTTTATTGAAGTTTACAGCATATCCTGAAACCCTAACAGTTAGTTGAGGGTATTTTTCTGGATGAGCTTGAGCGTCTAAAAGCATTTCCTTTGAAAATACGTTTACGTTTAGGTGGTGGCCACCTTTTTCCATGTAGCCGTCAAGCATGCTTACTAAGTTATCAATTTGTGCGTTTTTATGTTCCATAATTATATCTCCTTATTCTATAATCTATTTTTATTTTTTATTATTCTTCGTCGTCTAAACCTTCGTGTAAGGTTGGCACTGAACATGCCATATTTGTACAGTCATCTATTACAAGGCTTTCTAAGTCTATGTCTAGGTTATCTAGGTCTAAGTCACCTGTAAATACCTTAGTGTCTTTTCCTAGGGCTCCTGGTATTACTGAGAAAGTATTACTTACCCCATCTTGTGCATGTGTATATGGAATTTTTGCTACTGATGATAATGAAGCTAGGGCTCCTGAAGTATCCCTTCTATGCATTGGGTTAGCACCTGGTGCAAATGGTTGTCCAGCTCTTCTTCCGTCAGGAGTGTTACCAGTTTTCTTACCATAAACTACGTTAGATGTAATTGTAAGGATTGAAGTTGTTGGTATTGATTCTCTGTATAATTCTTGCTTTCTAATCTTGTCCATAAAGGATTTAACTACGTATACAGCTAGTTCGTCAACCCTATCATCGTTGTTTCCATATTTTGGATAGTCGCCTTCTATTTCATAGTCAACTACTATACCATTTTCATCTCTTACTGTCTTAACTTTTGTATGTTTGATTGCTGATAAAGAGTCAGCAACAACTGATAGTCCAGCTATACCTGTAGCAAACCATCTCTTAACTTCTCTATCATGTAGAGCCATTTGGATTGTTTCGTAGGCATATTTATCATGCATGTAGTGGATTACATTTAGGGTTTGAACATATAGGCCTGCTAGCCATTCTAACATATCTTCGAATTTTTCTATAACTTCATCATAGTCTAGGTATTCTGATGTTATTGGTCTATATTTTGGTCCAACTTGTTCCTTGCTCTTTTCATCTACCCCACCATTGATAGCGTATAATAAAGCCTTAGCTAGGTTTGCTCTCGCACCGAAGAATTGCATTTCCTTTCCAACTCTCATGGCAGATACACAACATGCTATAGCGTAGTCATCGCCGTATTCTGGTCTCATCATGTCGTCATTTTCATATTGGATAGATGATGTTTCTATAGAAATCTTAGCACAGAATTTCTTAAATGCTTCTGGAAGATTTACTGACCATAAAACTGTTAGGTTTGGTTCTGGAGAAGTTCCTAGGTTCTTAAGAGTGTGTAGGTATCTAAATGAGTTCTTTGTTACTAAAGATTTACCATTTACAGCCATACCACCGATAGATTCAGTTACCCAAGTTGGGTCTCCAGAGAATAGGTCGTTATATTCTGGTGTTCTTGCGAATCTAACCATTCTTAACTTCATAATGAAGTGGTCTATCAATTCTTGAGCTTGTTTTTCATTTATTAAACCTCTTTGAAGGTCTCTTTCTATATAGATATCTAGGAATGTTGAAGTTCTACCTAAAGACATTGCTGCCCCATTTTGAGTCTTTACTGCAGCTAGGTAGGCCAGGTAAGTCCATTGGATAGCTTCTTGAGCATTTTCAGCTGGTCTAGAAATATCAAATCCGTAAATCTTTCCTAATTCTTTTAACTCTTCAAGAGATCTAATTTGTTCAGAAAGTTCTTCTCTAAGTCTGATATTAGCTTCAGTCATAGTCTTTGAAGTAGTTGCTTTTTGTTCTTTTTTATCTTCTATTAAGAAGTCAACCCCATAAAGAGCAACCCTTCTATAGTCACCGATAATTCTTCCCCTACCATAAGCATCTGGAAGTCCAGTGATAATTCCTGTATGTCTAGCTTTTTTCATTTCAGGAGTATATACGTCAAATACACCTTGGTTATGAGTTTTTCTATATTTTGTAAACAACTCATGCATTTTTTCAGATCTCTTATATCCATAAGATTCAAGAGCTGTTTCACTTACTCTTATACCACCGAAAGGTTGGAATGATCTCTTATATGGCTTGTCAGTTTGGAAACCAACTATCTTTTCTAAATTCTTATCTAGGTAGCCTGCCTTGTGAGATGTAATTGTTGAAACAACATCTGTGTCCATGTCTAGAACACCACCATTGGCAGCTTCTTGTTTATTTAGGTCTGTAACCATATCCCATAAAGCTAAAGTATCTTCTGTAGGACCTTCTAAGAAGCTATCATCTCCCCTATATTCTGTGTAGTTTTGTTGAATGAAGTCTCTTACATTAACTTCCTTCTTCCATTTACTTCCTTTAAAATTTTCCCAAGCAATCATAATTTCCTCCAATTTATTATAATTTCTCTTTTTTTCTTTTTCCGTTTTACTATGTATTTTTATTTTTTATTTATTACTTATGTTTGTTACATCATTATCATAATATGTTTTAGGACTTTATTCAGTGATTTGAATCACAATATAGGAAAAGTTAGAAAATGACTACGTTGTCATTGGATATTTTTTTTAGATCTTCAAAAAAAAAGAGTTAGAACTATTCTAACCCTCTACCTTCTTCCTATTAAATTATGAGTCTTTCTATTAAATATAAAATAAATAAGTGGGCTGGGTAAAAGCCATAGAAGAAATACTTATTTCCCTGCTTTCCCTTGTCACCGTTATAAAAATAAACTATAGGCCCAGCTAATAGAGCTGTTAATTGATAAACTCCCATAATAGCCATCATAATGGCCTGCAATGGTCTTTGGTCTCTAAAAATATAGATAATTGCAATAAAGGCAATGCCATAGCCGCCATAGTCCCCTCTTAGATACTCATTAAAATAGTAAAACAAGCAAATACTAGCCAGGGCTAAAATTTTTCTATTCAAAGTATTTTTTTCACCTAAAAACTTCAAGCTGTATAGCATGCAAAGTCCAAGAGTCATGGTAATAAAAACATTTTGATGACTGGTTTCAAAAAACTTACCATAAAAAGCTAGGTCAAATGGTATTTCAGAAATTAGTGCAAAAACCGCCATCCTGGCAATATACTTCTTTATATCCCTTGTATGCATAAAGCCTTCTACAAGTAGGAATATGTATATGGGAAATGCCAATCTCCCTATTAACCTCATTATAAAATAAGCTAATTCAAGATTTGAAGTTGAATTTGAAAAAACATCTATAGAATACCTAAGTCCTATATTATTTACATAGGCATATTTTTCAATTACTGTAGCAGCAAAATGATCTATAAACATAGTCACTAGGGCCAGCCATTTTAGATGGGCTGCTGTAAGTTTTCTTTCCATAAAATTCTCCTTATAGACACCTTTTTAGTATAGCATGTAGACTGATAACTTTCTAGCTAAGTTTGTATAATTATTATTAAAGTATACATTTGAAAATTTTAATATTACAAAAATAAGGGACCAAATATGGTCCCCTATCTGTGTATTTAATTTGTTAATATCTATTCGTAATATTAGCAATATTAGTATTTCATTTCAGCCATTCTCTTGTAGCTTAAGTACCTTTGTTTTGCAGCTTCTTCAGCTTCAGCATAAAGTTCCTTAGCTATTTCTGGGAATGATCTTTCTAATGAAGAGTATCTTACTTCACCTTGTAAGAATTCTTGGAATGAAGCTGTTGGTTCTTTTGAATCCAATACAAATGGGTTTTCTCCCTTTTCGCTTCTTCTTGGGTCATATCTATATAGGTGCCAGTAACCTGCTTCAACAGCAGCTTTTTCTCTAGCAACTGATTTACCCATACCAGTCTTCAAACCGTGGTTGATACATGGAGCGTAAGCTATAATCAATGATGGTCCGTTGTAGCTTTCTGCTTCAACAAGAGTCTTGATTAATTGATTTTGGTTAGCTCCTAGAGCAACTTGGGCTACGTATACATAACCATAAGTTGACATCATTAAACCAAGGTCTTTCTTTCTGATCTTCTTACCAGATGCAGCGAATTTAGCAACAGCTGAAAGTGGTGTAGCCTTAGATGATTGACCACCAGTATTTGAGTAAACTTCTGTATCAAATACAAGTACGTTTATATCTTCACCTGAAGCCATTACATGGTCAAGTCCACCAAATCCGATATCGTAAGACCAACCGTCTCCACCAAATATCCAAACTGATTTTTTAATCATATAGTCTTTCATGTCAACTAATTCTTTTATAAGCTTTTCAGCTTCCTTGTTATCAGAAGTGAATCCTTCAGCAGCTTCTAGGAAGGCAACTGAAGCAGCCTTTGACTTACCGTAGTCATTTTGACCTTCGATCCAGTCTTGAGCTAATTTATTTAATTCGCTATCTAAGCCAAGGTTGATGAATTCTTGCATTAAGTATCCAACTCTTTCTCTTGTCTTCTTAGTTGCTAGATACATACCAAATCCGTATTCTGCAGCATCTTCGAATAGAGAGTTACCCCATGAAGGTCCTTGACCGTTAGCATTACATGTATATGGTGTTGAAGGAGATGAAGCACCCCAAATTGATGAACAACCTGTAGCGTTAGCTATTAGCATTCTATCACCAAATAATTGAGTAACTAACTTAGCATATGGTGTTTCACCACAACCTGCACATGCGCCTGAGAATTCAAGTAATGGTTGTTGGAATTGAGATCCCTTAACAGTTGTAGCTGGCATTAAGTCTGATTTATAACCAACTTTTTCATTAGCATAAGTCCAGTTATCTTTTTGGTTAGCGTATTGTTCAGCAAATGGCTTCATAATTAAAGCTTTGTTCTTTGCAGGACATACGTCAGCACAGTTACCACAACCTGTACAGTCTTGAGTTGAAACTTGGATTCTGAAGTCATATCCTTCTAAGCCCTTGCCGATAGCTGGTTTAGAAGTAAATCCTTCAGGAGCATTAGCCTTGTCTTCTTCATTTAACAAGAATGGTCTAATTACAGCGTGTGGACATACATATGAACATTGGTTACATTGGATACAGTTTTCCATTTGCCATTCTGGTACGTGTAAAGCTATATCTCTCTTTTCATATTGAGATGTACCTACTATGAATTCACCATTTTCTATACCAAGGAAGGTAGATACAGGAAGTGAGTTACCTTCTTGTCTAATCATTGGTTGAACTATCTTAGTGATAAATTCAGGAAGTCCTGAAGTATCTACTGTGTGAATTTCAGCTTCTTTCCATGCTTCTGGAACCTTAACTTCTACTAGGGCATTGATACCTGCATCTACAGCATCGTAGTTCATTTGAAGAATCTTGTCACCCTTCTTACTGTAAGTGTGTTCTATAGATTCTTTTAATAATTTTGTTGCTAGGTCAATGTCAAGTACCTTTGCTAGCTTGAAGAATGCTGATTGGATAACCATGTTAGTTCTGTTTCCTAGTCCGATTTCTTCAGCTATCTTTGAAGCGTTAATTATATAGAATTTAATATCGTTATTAGCGATATATCTCTTCATTTCACCTGGAAGGTGTTCTTCTAATTCTTCTTCTGACCAAATAGTATTTAGTAAGAAAGTACCACCCTTCTTTAAGCCTTTTACTAGGTCATAGCTGTAAACATATGATTGTTTTGAGCAAGAAACGAAGTCAGATTCGTCTAGTAAGTAAGTTGATCTAATTGGGTTTTTACCAAATCTTAAGTGAGATACAGTTAAACCACCTGACTTCTTAGAGTCATAGTCGAAGTATCCTTGAGCGTACATGTCAGTGTTATCACCGATAATCTTAATAGCTTGCTTGTTAGCACCAACTGTACCGTCAGATCCGAATCCCCAGAACTTACATCTTGTAGTTCCTTCTTCAACTATTCTTACTTCTTCTTTAACTTCTAGAGATGTATTTGTAACATCATCAACTATACTGATAGTAAATCTATCTTTTGGTTGATCTAATTTTAAGTTGTCAAATACTGTATTGATATGTGTAGGAGTTGTATCCTTTGAACCTAAACCATATCTACCACCTACTACTATAGGGGCATTTTCTTGGCCGAAGTAAACATTTCTAACTTCTAGGTATAGAGGTTCTCCTGCAGCACCTTTTTCTTTAGTTCTATCTAAAACTGCAATCTTCTTAACAGTTTTTGGCATAGCTGCTAGGAAGTGTTCTTTAGAGAATGGTCTGAATAATCTAACCTTTAGTAAACCTACTTTTTCTCCCTTTGCAACTAGTCTATCAACTACTTCTTCTGAAGCTTCACATACTGAACCCATCGCTACGATTACATGTTCAGCATCTTCAGCACCATAGTAGTTAAATAGTGAGTAATTTCTTCCAGTTTTTTCAGAAACTTTCTTGAAGTATTCTTCAGCTATTGGAATCATTTCCATGTAAGCTGTGTTAGAAGCTTCAACTGATTGGAAGTAAATATCAGGGCCTTGTGCAGTACCCATAGTCTTTGGTCTTGATGGGTTTAATGATGCATCTCTAAATTTCTTTACTGCATCAAAGTCAAGCATTTCCGCTAATTCATCATAGTCCCAAACTTCGATTTTTTGAATTTCGTGAGAAGTTCTAAATCCGTCAAAGAAATGTACGAATGGTAGTCTTCCCTTGATTGCTGATAAGTGAGCAACCGCTGCTAAGTCCATAGCTTCTTGTACTGAACTTGATGAAATCATACAGAAACCTGTAGCTCTTGCAGCCATTACGTCTTGGTGGTCACCATATATAGAAAGTGCGTGTGAAGCCAAAGCTCTCGCTGCTACGTGAAATACGCCTGGTAGCCTTTCACCTGCAATTTTATACATATTAGGAATCATTAGTAATAATCCTTGTGAAGCAGTATATGTACTTGTTAATGCTCCCGCTACTAAGGAGCCATGCACTGCACCTGCAGCACCTGCTTCTGATTGCATTTCTACAACGTTAACTGTTTGACCGAACACATTCTTTCTTCCATGAGCTGCCCATTCATCAACATATTCAGCCATGTTTGATGATGGTGTGATAGGATAGATAGCTGCAACTTCTGAAAAAGCATAAGCCACATGAGCGGCTGCAGTGTTACCATCCATAGTTTTCATAACTCTTGCCATAAATTCCTCCTAAAATTATTGTTAGATATGTAAATTTGCTAACTACTAATATTATATTATTCATAATGTTAATAGTCAAACACCCCTAAAGGCTAAACTAACTAATTAAGCCCTTTTGGCGGTTTTTTATCCAGCAATTTTTAAGTTTTTTTCTTATTTAACAATATCTCTTACACTAATATTCATGGTATAAAAATTATTAATTTAGACCATTTAGATTTTTAATTATACTTGTATTTAAAACGCAAAAAAACTGATCATAGCTTAGGCTATTAATCAGTTTTCATAACATAAGGTTGACTAACATGGCTATATTCTGCTAACCTAGGTTTCTGTCTTTTTCAGGGTTAATTTCCTTAAATAACCTATTGGTTAACTCTATGG
>CAYFNZ010000006.1:28181-45886 GCA_964344625.1 uncultured Peptoniphilaceae bacterium
TTTCTGTCTTTTTCAGGGTTAATTTCCTTAAATAACCTATTGGTTAACTCTATGGCAGAATTGTATCCGAAAAGTTTTTGCCTATGATTTCTCGTAGCCACTTCAATTATCATGGCAATATTTCTACCTGGTCTTACAGGCACTGTCAATTTTGGAACCTTTACATCAAGGATACTCGCATATTCTTCATCAAGCCCCAACCTATCATATTCCTTCTCTTCATCCCAGTCTTCTAGGTCAATAATTAAATCGATGGAAGTCTGTCCCTTTACCGAACCAGTACCATATAGACTTCTTATATCTAGGATACCTATTCCCCTTATCTCCATAAAATGCCTTATGTTCTCAGGTGACCTTCCATAAAGCTTGTCATCGATTTTTATAATTTCGACAACGTCATCTGCAACCAACCTATGGCCTTTTGTTATCAAGTCTAGACCAGTTTCTGACTTACCAACTGATGACCTTCCCCTAATTAAGACGCCTGAACCAAATACTTCTAGTAGGCCCCCATGAATGGTCTCTTCTTCTGCAAGATATTCTTCAAGTACGTAGTTTAACTTACCTATAAGTTTAGTAGTGGCATAAGAAGACCTCAAAAGAGTCTTATTATAGTATTTTGCCAAATCGATTATATCCTGTGTTACCACCCTGTCATATGAAAAAATTATACAAGGTATATCATATGAAAGTATCCCCCTAAGCCTTTCATATCTTAACTCAGGTGTTAGGGACATATAATAGCTGTACTCAACATTGCCGATTATCTGGATTCTTTTGTGGGGAAATTCACCCATATAACCTGTTAATTGTAGGCCGGGTCTATTAACGTTTTTATTAGAGATTTTAATCTCCATATAGTCAGTGCTAGTTGTGATAGGTACCAAGCCTATCTCTTCAGCAATTTTATGCAAGTAAATAAATTTATCCATTATTAAAACTCCTCCAAATTCTAAAGATCCTGATAATATTAGTCATTTTTATCCTCATTACCTGACCTAAAATAATCATAAATATTTTGAGCCACCGTCTTGGTAATTCCCGGGCATTCAACAAGCTCATCAACCGAAGCCTTCTTGATGGCATCAAAACTCTTAAAATGCTTATATAAGTTTTCAAGACGTTTTTTACCAACGCCTTCAATTTTTGTAAGTTCACTTGTGGTTATAGAACTTGTCCTTAGCTTGTTATGGTAGTCAATCGCAAACCTATGGACCTCTTCCTGTATGTCGTACAAGAACCTATAGACAGCGGTATTTTTGTCTAAATCAATTTCCCTACCCTGTATCACAATCGCCCTTGTCTTGTGCTTGTCATCTTTAGCAAGACCTATCACCTTGATATCAAAACCAAAGCTTTCTATTACACTTTCAGCAACATTTACATGTCCCTTACCACCATCCATGATAATCAAATCAGGCAGGTGCCCAAAGCCAGATTGCTTAGTTTCAGCACTCAAGGCCCTCTTAAATCTCCTAGTTAAAACTTCTGTCATAGAACCATAGTCGTCTGGACCTTCTACTGTATTTATCTTAAACTTCCTATATTCTTTTTTAGCCTTTTTACCATCTTCGTAAACCACCATGGAACCAACGGAATTTACCCCTGATGTGTTAGATATGTCATATGCCTCTATCCTATTTATAGGGGAAATGCCTAGGGCTTTTTCAAGATTCTTTAAGCCGAGATTTTTCTTTCTTTCCCTTTCCTCCCTTTTTCTAAGGAATTCATCAAGCATTTTCTCAGCATTTTCAAAGGCCAGTTGAACCAGCTGGTATTTTTCACCTCTTTGAGGTTGATGGATTCTAACCTTCCTCTTCATCTTATCCTGCAAGAGGTCTTCTATTAGATCCTTATCATCTGGCAGCTTATCAACTAGGATTTCTTTTGGTACAAAACTAGTATTCAAGTAAAATTGCTTCATAAAAGAAGACATAATCTCACTTTCCTGGTCATCCCATGTGTCGTCCATGATAAAGTGCTTTCTATCAACGACTTTCCCATCCCTCATAAAATAAATCTGAGCACAGACAAATGGTCCCTTCTTAAACAAGGCAACCACATCTATATTTTGGCCGTTTACATTGGTCACCTTTTGCTTTTCCATCAAGGCTTGGATAGAAGTTAGGTAATCCCTGTATTCCGCTGCCTTCTCATAAAGTAGGTTTTTAGAATAGTAAAGCATTTGGTCCCTTAAATAAGAGTTTAGCTTTTCTTCCTTACCCTTTAGGAAGTCAACAATGCTCTTAATGTTGTCCATGTAAATTTTTTCATCAGCCTTGCCCACACAAGGGGCATCGCACTTGCCGATATAGTAATTTAGGCAGGGTCTTTTAAGCCTAGCCCCCTTATCAAAGTTTAGATTACAAGTCCTGATTTTAAAAATCGTTTGCAGCAAATCTATAATGTCATTTACGGCAAAGGCATTTGGGTAGGGTCCAAAGTATTGGTTATCGTCATTTCCAACACTTCTAACCTTCATGACTCTTGGGAATTTTTCATTTGTAATCATAATATAAGGGTATTGTTTATCATCCCTAAGAAGGATGTTGTAGTGGGGCCTATGTTCTTTTATAAAATTTGATTCTAGAACTAAAGCTTCAACCTCAGTTTCAACAATTATGTATTCAAAGCTGTCAATTTTTTCCACCATCTTAATTACTTTCATGGACTTGTTTGCATCGTTTTGAAAATATGATCTCACCCTATTTTTAAGGTTTTTGGCCTTGCCTACATATATTATCTTGTCATCTTTATCTTTCATTAAGTAAACTCCCGGTTTTTCTGGGAGTCTACTTAATTCATATTTAAAATCCTTCATTAAATCTCAGCTGTAGCCCTGATTAGATAATCAAGTTCCGCCCCTTCCAACATATCCTTTAACTTTTCTCTACACGCTTTATTGTAATCATTTAGCCATTTGATTTCCCAGTCATCTAGCATGGACTTTTCAACCGGTCTTGTATCCAATGGCACATATGAAAGTGCTTCCATTTCATAGTAGTTTTCATACATCGATTTTTTAACATAAACAATATTTTCAATTCTTATACCATGCTTTCCTTCGATATAGATACCTGGTTCAATTGAAAATACCATACCTTCTTCTAAAGAAATTCCTGTTTCTTTCCTGCTTAAGCTCATTGGACCTTCATGAACTCCTAGGACAAAGCCTACCCCATGACCTGTACCATGGTTAAAGTCTAGACCTTCCTTGTTCATTGGATACCTACAGATAGCATCAAGAGCAACCCCTGTAGTATTTTTCATGAATTTTGCAGTAATTGTCGCAATATGAGCCTTTAAGGTCAAGGTATAATGCTTCTTTTCTTCTTCAGTTAATTGGCCTAAAGCTAAAGTTCTTGTGATGTCAGTTGTTCCATCCAAGTATTGGCCACCACTGTCTACAAGATATAGGCCACTATTTGTTAATGTCGCAGGTTTAACCTTATTTGGATCATAGTGCGGCATAGCAGCATTAGGGCCATAGGCTGAAATTGTACCAAATGATGGTTCTATAAATAGGTCTTCTTCCTTTCTAAAGTCAAGAAGCTTATTTGCAGCCATCACTTCATCAATATTGCCTGTTGATACTCCAGTTTCAAGCCAAGAGAAGAACCTAACTAGGGCTCTGGCATCTTTTAAGAAGGCATTTTTCAAATTGGCAATTTCCACATCATTTTTCAAAGCCTTCATCAAGGTTGTTAAGTTAATGCCTTTTTTCACTCTTACATTTCTATTTAAGTTTTGGTAAATCAAAACGTTGGTCCTTGCCGGATCAAGGTAGATAATGCTCTTTCCAGGTATTTCCTTGATTTTTTCATAGATACTATCGTATTCGAAAACATCTACCCCTCTTGTTTGTAGGTAGTCCATCACTTGGTCGTCTAATTTTTTAGGGTCTATAAATAGGCTGACTTCGTCATGGGTCACAAGGGCAAAAGATATGAATATTGGGGTTGCTGTTATATCATTTCCCCTTAGGTTAAATAGATAGGCTATGTCTTCAAGGGCACCTATAAAGAAATAGTCTACCCCTCTTTGCTTCATCATAGCTCTCACTATCTTTAATCTATCTTCATAGCTTTGGCCTGAATATTTTTCATCAAATATAAAAATCTTATCTTTTGGCAGGTTTGGTCTGTCTTCTGTCCAGATTTCTGAAATAAAGTCTAGGTCAGTTCTGATAATCTTGTCTCCAAATTTAGAAGACATGTCATCATAGGCTTGAAGCGAAAGGCATTTGCCATCTAAGCCTACCCTTCCAAATTCAGGAACCTCTTGGTTGATAAATTCTAAATAATCAATATCAATTCCCATCTTGTAAAGCTTAAATGGACCATCACCAAGCTCCCTATCCGCTTGGGTAAAGTATCTTCCATCTGTCCATAAACCAGCCTTGTCTTGGGTTATTACTGCTGTTCCAGCTGAGCCTGTAAAGCCTGATATAAATTCTCTAGTTTTATAATAGTCTGGAAGATATTCTGATTGATGCGGATCTGAACTTGGTACAACATAGGCATCAATATTAAATTCTTTCATTTTTTCTCTTAATAAATCAATTTTTTTGTATATATTCATGACTCCTCCAAAATATTCTTTTTTATTATTCTATCAAATATTTTGCAATTTCGCTATTTTCAGCTACAATAATATAATGTATAAAAAGCTTGTAAAGCGATATAATTAAATATAAATATCATCAAAATTTTCATCAATGGAAATATAGTCCTTGATAGAGCAGATGATATCAAGGAGGAGAAATTATGAAATTAGGAATTGTTGGATTACCTAATGTTGGTAAGTCAACTTTATTTAACGCCATAACAAAAGCCGGTGCCCAATCGGCCAATTATCCATTTACAACTATTGAGCCTAACATCGGTCTAGTTGATGTGCCTGACAAGAGATTAGAAGTCCTATCCGACTTTAACAAGTCTAAGAAAATCGTACCAGCTGTCATAGAATTCTATGATATAGCCGGCCTAGTAAAGGGAGCATCTAAGGGGGAAGGTCTTGGCAATAAGTTTCTAGCAAATATCAGGGAATCCGAAGCTATTGTTGAGGTTTTAAGATGCTTTGAAGATGAGAACATTACCCATGTGGACGGTTCTGTAGACCCTATAAGAGATGCTGAAACCATCAATCTTGAACTTATTTTTTCTGACCTAGAGCTTGTTGAAAAAGTCTTAGACAAGTTAAGAAAAAAAGCAAAAGCTGACAAGGAACTTCAAGCTGAAGTCAACCTTTTAGAGAGGGTGTATGAAACCCTGGGCCAAGGAAAGTCTGCTAGGTCTTTAGACCTTACTGAAGATGAAGAATTCATGCTAAAATCCTACCAACTACTTTCTCAAAAGCCTATAATTTATGTTGCCAATGTAGCAGAAAAAGATGCAGCAGATGACGGAGCAAATAACCCTCACGTTCAAAAAGTTAAGGAATTTGCCCAAGCTGAAAATTCCAAGGCTGTTGTAATTTCCGCTCAAATTGAGGCTGAAATCTCTACCCTAGATGATGCAGACAAAAAAGAATATCTTGAAATGATTGGCCTAGAACAATCCGGCCTAGATAAGCTAATTGTAGCCAGTTACGACCTTTTGGGGCTAATGAGTTTTATCACTACAGGCGAGATGGAAACCAGGGCTTGGACTATAAAGAAAAACACCAAGGCCGTTGATGCAGCCGGTAAAATCCATACAGATATAGCAAGGGGCTTTATCAGAGCAGAAGTAATTTCTTATCAAGACCTAGTGGAAAATGATGGATCAATGGTAAAGGCCAGAGAAAAAGGTTTGGTTAGACTTGAAGGTAAGGAATATATAATGCAAGATGGCGATGTAGTCCACTTTAGGTTTAATGTATAAAAACAATCATGACCACAAGCTAAATACTAGTTTTAACAGGTAGTTTTGCAGAATGCTTTATATCATTCCGCAAGACTACCTGTTTTTATACATTTAATATAATTCTTGTAAGTTTTTACTATGGCAATACATTAAAACCGCTTGAGTTCTCATCTTTTTCTTTTTTCTATTTAACTAGCTGGTAGGCCAGCCTCTTATCTCCATTTTTTAGATAAATTATACCACAGTAGCTAAAGCCTTGTGACAAGATGGCATTTTGCATGACTATATTGTCCTTGTGGGTGTCAACCCTTAGGTTCTTTATTTTTGTTAGGGCAAAATCTACAATTTCCTTGAAAATCCCCTTCCTACTTCCATCGCTTGCCACCCTATGCAGGGTTCCATAAGGGATATCATCATTGAGCCAGGTCCCTTCTTCGATGTAAGAGTAGGTCGGGTCTGTACCTATATTTAGGACAAAAACTCCAGAAATATGAGCATTGTCCTCGATAAGATAGACTATCCCGGCCCCTACTTCTTCTAAAAAAGCTTTCCCAGGGTAGTCATCTCCCCATTGGTTGGGGTTGCCGGTCTTTTTCATAAAGGATTTTGCATAAGAAAAAATCTCGTAAATCCTATCTAGATCATCTAATCTAGCCTTTCTAATCATCAAAATCCCCCAAACTGATGTAGTCTATCTCTAGACTATCAAGGGCATCTTGAACCAGGCCATCTATGTCCAAGTGTTCTTCCTCTCTTAAGATATCATTAAGTCTTGGCTTAGTAGCCGGCCTGTCTGGTGCGAAAAATGAGCAACAATCATCATAAGGCTCTATGGAAATGTCATAGGTCCCTATCATCTTTGCCAAGTCAATTATTTCTGTCTTATCCATATTTATTAGCGGTCTAAGAATTGGTAGGGAAGTCGCATCATTTACCACAGAAATTCCTTGAATGGTTTGACTGGCAACTTGACCTAGGGCCTCACCAGTGATAAAGCCATCAAAACCATCCCTTCTTGCAAGGATTTCACCTATTCTCATCATAAATCTTCTAGCTAGAACAGTTGTAAACCTTGGTCTGCAATTTTTATTTATAGCTGTATAAATGTTTAGGAGGTTAATATTGTAAAGCCTAAACTCCCCGACATAGGTTGACATTTGCTCTGCCAATCTCTTTACCTTGTCTTTGGCCCTTTCGCTAGTAAAAGGATAGGAATGAAAATGAATTGCCCCTATTTCAACTCCCCTTCTAGCCATTTCAAATCCTGCAACTGGTGAGTCGATACCACCTGATAAAAGTAACAAGGCCCTTCCACCTGTTCCCATAGGCAGGCCACCAATACATTTAATCCTTTCTCCATATACATAGGCGTACTTCCTAATATCTACATAGACAGTTTTCTCTGGATTCTTTATATCAACTTTCAAATTTGAAAAATTCTTTAAGATCCTACCACCAACTTCTGCAGCTATTTCCATAGAATTATCCTTGAAGGACTTGTCAGCCCTTGTCGCCTTAACCTTGAAAGTAATTTGACCTTCATCCTTTAATAAAAGCTTGCAAGCTTCTTCAATAGCATCATAATCCTTTTCAACCACCAAAGTCGGATAAACATAAAGCAAACCAAAAACCATCTTAATCTTAGCAATAATCCCATCAAATTCCTCAACAGGCGCCTCAATAAATAGCTTTCCTTGGTCAAACAGGTGGTCTCCCAAATGGTATTCCCTGCAAGCCTTCCTTATTTGCTTAATTGACTTTTCTACAAAGGACATCCTATTTTTGCCCTTTAGCATTAATTCTCCAAAACTAATTCCTATAACCCACTTCATTATTTTATAATCCTTCTAATCAATTCTATTTTTTCTTTTAACTGCTTCATAAAAATTTTCGCTTCTTCCAAGCTGCTATTCCTATCAAAAGAAACCCTTATGCAGCCCTTCAAGTCCTCATCTGATAGGCCTATAGCCTTCAAGGTCCTACTTTCCGCCCCTTTTGAGCAAGCAGACCCTGTAGAAATATAGATGTCATCCATTTCTAAGTAGTGGAGCAAAATCTCCGCCCCAATCCCCTCAATACAAATATTTAATATATAAGGAGAAGTATTTTCTTCATGGGAAATGCTTCTAACCCCATCAAGGTCTTTTATGCTCTTTCTAATAAAGGCATTTACCTTCTTTATTTCTTCAAAATTATTATCTAATTCAGCTGCTTTTGCAAAACCTGCTATGGCATAGGTATTTTCTGTCCCTGAGAAAATTCCTCTTTCTTGACCACCCCCATAATACATCGGGTGGATAGCATCCTTATCTTTAACATATAGGCATGCAATCCCTTTTGGTCCATTTATCTTATGGGCTGAGATTGTGTAAAAATCAATATAACTTAGGTCAACACCTATTTTCTTAAAGGCTTGAACCCCATCAGAATGAAAGTATACTTTGGGATTTTTTTCCTTTGCCAACTTTGCCAACCTATTAATATCATTTATAGATCCAAGTTCATTTTGAACGTGCATTATAGAAATTAACAAGGTATCTTGGTCTATCTTAGCCAGCATATCTTTTTCATCTACAAAGCCATATTCATCAACTTCAAGGTATCTTACATCAAGTTGACCATTGTTTTTAATATTATTAATAATAGAAGAATGCTCTGTTTTTGAAACTAAGATATTCCCCTTTTTATTGTAAAATGACATAAGCACTGTGCTGTTTGCAATAGATGCAGATGGAGCAAAATAAATATTCTGTCCATCGACCCCCAGAGCCTTGGCTATGGTCATACGGTGTTTTCTAAGTTTCTTTTCTTCTTGAAAACCCAAGCTATGCAAGGAAGAAGGGTTTGCAAAATCTTCTTCAAAAGCCTTATTCATCACTTCTACTACTGTTGGATCCATTTTGGTAGTAGATGCATTATCAAAATATATCAAAATCTTCACTCCTTATGCTAAAATTAATATAGTTATTATATCAAATAAGTGAAAAAAGGGATATTATGAAAGTATTTACAGACCAATTACTCAGCCAGCATCTAAAAGA
Source organism: uncultured Peptoniphilaceae bacterium (assembly GCA_964344625.1). Lineage (GTDB taxonomy): Bacteria > Bacillota > Clostridia > Tissierellales > Peptoniphilaceae > JAAYEL01. Next base: position 37,069 of record CAYFNZ010000006.1, read on the forward strand.
AAATGATTTAGTCTTGGACATTGAGACAACTGGGGTCCATAGGCAATTTTCTCAAATACAACTAGTTGGCCTCCTGTCAAAAAAAAATAAAGGCCAGGCTAATTTCTACCAGCTCCTTGCTTCAAGTCCTGAAGAGGAGAAAGACTTGCTTGAATGCTTGGCTAAAAAAATAGAAGAAAAAAACATAATTTCCTTTAATGGAATTAATTTTGACATGCCCTTTATCTATGCTAGGATGCAGTTTCACGGTATAGACAGACCTAGGATTAAGGGGCATTTTGATATATATGCCTATCTTATTCAAAACCGCTATTTCTTTGAAAGCCCTGGCTACTCACTTCAAGCTATGGAAGATATGCTGGGGATTGACCGCTACGAAAACTTTGAGAAAAAAGAAGACAAGGATTTTTATAGGCAAATTGATGATGAGAAATTTGCAAAAATATGCCTTCATAATAAGTATGATGTGATAAACACAGAAAAACTTTTAGAATTTACCAATAATTTGAAGGCTAGGAGGACTCTAGACATCTCCGTCGATAATAGGCCCAATAGGCTTTACTTACAGACCATTAAGATAAATAATAATAAATGCAGGCTAAAATTTACAAGTTCAGAGGCTAATAATTACAGCTTTAATAAGGGCCTTAATAGCCTGTTTTGGAAGGAAAATCAAGTCTATATTAGCTTTGCTGTTGTTGAAGGTTATGTAGGCCCAGGCCAACTTGCTTATGTCCACATACAAGACAGGCCAACTTATATAAAAGATAGTTCACCCTACCAGCTCGACCCAAGACTCTTGGTAATCCTACACGATAAAAAAATCGAACTTAAAAACATAATTGAACTGACAAAAAGCCTTATCAATTTATTCATTAATAAGCATGTATAATAAGAAAAGCAGTGAAATAAATCACTGCTTTTTCTAGGTCAACTTTAAATTTTCTTATGCTTTTTATCTAAGATTTCTGATTAATAACCAGTTGAATAGCCAAAGAAGTTGTATCCTAATGGAGTATAGTAGATTCCTTCTATATTTGGCTTGTGCATACGCTTGTTAACATAGAAGTAAATTGGTGCTACGATCGCTTCATCTTCCATCATGATATCTTCAGCTTGGTGCATTAAGTCCATTCTTTCCACTTGATCAGATGATGATTTTGCGGACTTGATTAAGTCGTCAAACTCATCATTGCTCCATTGAGCATCGTTATTTCCTCCACCGGTAACCCACATATCTAGGAAGGTCATCGGATCGTTATAGTCAGCTATCCATCCATGACGAGCTATACTAAAGTTACCGTTCTTTCTTTCTGTTAAGAAAACATTCCAATCTTGGTTTTGAAGTGTTACTGTTACGCCAAGTTTTTCTTGCCACATATCTTGTAGGGCTTCACCGATTGCCTTATGGTTATCGTTAGTATTGTATAGGTATTCAACAACTGGGAAACCTTCACCATTTGGATATCCAGCTTCTTCTAGTAACTTTTGAGCTTTTTCTACATTAGCTTCATAGTCGGCTTGGTCAATTGGATAATAGTCTCCACCCTTTGTTCTAAAGTCATCTCCATCAGCTCCGTCAATGTCGGAAACTCCCATCGGTACGAAACCAGATGCTACTTTCTCACCAGATGCAGATACGTTGTCTACTATAAAGTTTCTGTCAATAACTAATGAGAATGCTTTTCTTACTCGTACATCATCAAAAGGTGCTTCTTTAGTATTGAAGCAAACGAAATAAGTACCTACATATGGAAGTATTTGTAGTTCACCTGAATCGATTAGTGGTTTAACTTCTTCTTGTGGAACTTGTTCTATATAGTCAAGCTCTCCTGCACGATAGCTAGAATAAATAGAAGTAGCATTATCTTGTAGGTGGAAATTAATCTTATCCGCTACAATCTTGTCAGCTTCGTAGTATTCAGGGTTCTTTTCCATCTTTATCACCTTATGGTGTTCCCAAGCTGACATCTTGAAAGGCCCATTTCCTATGTAAGTATCTGGCTCATTTGTCCATGTTTCATCGTCTTCTACTATGTCTTTTCTAACTGGGAAGGTAGCAGGGAATGCTGCAATTTCTTCAAAGAAAGGTGTTACTGCTATCAACTTAACTTCAAATGTCTTGTCGTCAAGTGCTTTTGCATGTAATTTTTCAACATCTTCCTCTTCAATTGCTTCTGCATATCCTTCTACACTTTCAAGCATATAAGCATAGTCCGCACCCGTTGTCGGATCAACTAGACGCTTCCAAGCATATTCAAAGTCATGTGCTGTAACAGGTTGGCCATCAGACCATGTGATGCCATCTCTAAGTTTGAAAGTCCACGTAAGTTCGTCTTCTGACTTTTCCCAAGATTCTGCTTGGCCTGGTGCCAATACAGCATTACCTTGACCGTCATCAACCCACTTAACTAAGCCTTCAAATAGGTGGTTAAGCATTACCGCACCGTCAACAGCTGTATTAAGTGCTGGGTCAATACTTTCTGGTTCTGACGCGATACAGATATCTAGTTCGCCATCTTTTCGACCTTCTTCAAATTTAGGCTTGTCAATGTTATTTTCGCCTTCTGCCTGCTCACTACCGCCATTTTGGCCGCCATTACCCTGTTCACCGCCACCGCCACATGCTGCAAGAAGCATTACTAGGGCTAACAAAATAGCTAGTATCCTAAGTTTACTGTTTTTCATTTTTCTCCTCCTAAATATTAATTACAAATTATTCCTACAAATCCAAATTATGACATGCTACAAAATGATTTTTTTCTACTTCTAAAAATTCTGGCACCTCTTGCCTGCATATGGCCGTTGCATAAGGACAACGCTCATGAAAACGACAACCAGAAGGTGGATTAATCGCTGAAGGTATCTCACCTTTAAGCTTTATACGTTCAGAACGCCTATTGACTTCTGGGTCCGGAACAGGTACTGCTGATAGAAGTGTTTTCGTATAAGGGTGCAATGGTCTTTTATAGATTTCATCGGCATCGACTAGTTCAACCAGCATACCTAAATACATAATTCCAACACGATCAGATATATGTTTTACAACTGATATATCATGGGCAATAAATAAATAAGTCAAGCCCAACTCTTCTTGCATGTCTTCCAACATATTTACAATTTGTGCTTGAATCGATACATCAAGAGCCGATATGGGTTCATCGCAAACAATAAATTGTGGCTCTACCGCTAAAGCCCTTGCTATCCCAATTCTTTGCTGCTGGCCACCTGAAAATTCGTGTGGATAGCGGTTACTGTGTTCAGCATTAAGTCCTACCCGTCTAAGGAGACTCTTGATTCTTTCCTCCCTGTCTTTCTTACCTGTATGAAGCTGATGGATATCCAGGGCCTCTCCTATGATTTCCCCTACTGTCATCCTAGGGTCAAGCGAGGCTGATGGATCTTGGAAGATGATTTGCATCTTTCTTCTATAACTTTTCATATCAAGTTTGATATTTTTTTCCGAATCATAGATTACATTCCCATCATAGGTAATTCGACCAGAAGTGGGTTCATATAGGCGAAGTATGGTCCTGCCCAAGGTCGTCTTGCCACAACCCGACTCACCTACTAGGCCTAGAGTCTCACCCTTCTTTATGTAAAGGCTAACGTCTTCGACAGCATGTACCTCTTGTCTTTTACCGAAGCGGCCTTTGACATCAAAAAATTTATATAAATTGTCGACCACGAGTAGCTTATCTTCAGTATTATTCATGGTCTACCTCCTTAATAGCGTTAAGCCAGCATTTAGAATAGTGGCCCTCACCTACCTTAACCATAGGCGGCTCTTTTCTTAAGCAAAGTTTCATACAATGTTGACATCTCTGTCCAAATCCACACCCTTCTGGAGGGTTTAACATGTCCACTGGACTCCCTTCAATACTTTTAAGTCTTTGATCCTCTTCGATATCTATTCTCGGCATAGATTCAAGTAGGCCTAAGGTATAAGGGTGGGCTGGACGATAGAAGATATCATCAACAGTTCCTTTTTCAATCAATTTTCCAGCATACATTACGCTGACAGTATCACAAATAGAAGCAACAACTGCTAGGTTATGAGTTATAAATATAATGCTCATGCCCGTTTCTTTTTGCATCTCTTTCATAAGCTCCAAGATCTGAGCTTGTATGGTTACATCTAAGGCCGTGGTCGGCTCATCCGCGATTAAAAGCTTTGGTTCACAAATCAAGGCCATGCCTATCATAACCCTCTGACGCATACCTCCAGAAAGCTCGTGAGGGTATTGTTTCATCCTCTTTTCTGGATTGGATATACCTACCTGCTCAAGCATCTTTATTGCTTTTTTTCTAGCTTCAGCATTGGAGACTTTTTTATGGGCTTTAAGAGCTTCTTCCAACTGATTACCAATCGTATAGACTGGGTTTAAGCTGGTCATAGGATTTTGAAATATCATAGAAGCCTTATTGCCCCTAAATTCTTGCATTTGTTTTTTATCATATTGAAGTATATCTTCACCTTCAAAGAGTATGCTGCCATTTTTAACTTCACCTGGTTCTGCTAAAAGCCCCATCAAGGCATATGCTTCTACACTCTTGCCTGAACCAGACTCACCTACGATTCCCATAACCTCATCATAGCCAAGCTCGTAAGAAATCCCGTCTACAGCCTTTACCTCTCCAGCTGGTGTAAAAAAAGATACTTCAAGGTCTTTTACTTCAATTAATTTTTTATTTTCCATAACTTTTCCTACTTTCTCAAACGTGGGTCTAAAGCATCCCTAAGTCCATCTGCGAATAGATTTAAGCTTAGGATCATCAGACTCAGAATAATAGAAGGTATTAGTAATCTATAACTATATGTATATATTCCACCTAAAGAGTCTGCCGCTAGAGCTCCCAATGATGTCATCGGTGCCGAAACTCCAATCCCTAAGAAGGATAGGAAGGACTCTAAGAAGATAGCTGATGGAATTTGCATGGCCGTCATTACGATAATTTGCCCTATACAATTTGGATATAAGTGCTTAATGATTATCCTCTTATCGCTTCCACCCAGGGCCTTAACCGCCATAATAAACTCTTGTTGCTTTAAGGTAAGTACCTCTCCCCTGATGATTCTAGCCATGCTGACCCAGTAAAGTAGGCCAAATGCAATGAAAATCGAAATTAAGGGAGCTCCCATCTTAGCGACCGACATGGCGAAATTGCTACCTGAATTATTGACCCAATCCATTATAGGCTTTTGGATTCCCAATGATAGGAGGATAATAACCAAGACATCTGGTATTGAATATATGATGTCGGCTATACGCATCATAACCATATCTACCTTGCCACCAAAGTAGCCAGAGATGGACCCATATATGGTCCCTATTACTAGAACGATAAAGGATGCAAAAATCCCAACCGTTAAGGAAACTCTAGTACCATACATAGTCCTAGTCAGTAGATTTCTTCCCAATTTATCTGTCCCAAAAGGATACTTCCAACTTGGAAATAAATTTTCATCTCCACGAAATTGTGTTGTATAGTCACCTTCAACAAACAAAGGCCCTATAAAGGCAAATATGAACACCAAGATAATAAAACCTAAGGCTACCATGGCCACAGTGTTTTCCTTCAAGCGACGCCAAGCATCTGCCCAATAGGATACTGATTCGGTTTCGCGAATGAAGGCTTTTTTCTCCTCTTCAGTGGCTAGCTCCAGATCATCTTCTCTTAGTTCAAAGTCTGTATAAGGAGCTTGTACATGTAATGAAAAAATCTTTTTTTCCATTAGTTTACCCCCTTTGTTACGTCAATCCTAGGATCGACAAATTTATAAAGAATATCAACCACAAGATTCATGAAAATAACCAGGGTTGCAAAAAATATCGTAGTTGCCATAATAATCGGATAATCTCGATTGATAATGGAGTTAATAAAATACCTGCCCAGTCCCTGAACAGAAAATACCGACTCAACAACGAATGAACCAGTCAATATGCTCGCTGTCAAAGGACCAACGTATGTCAATACTGGTATCAAGGCATTACGTAGTGCATGCTTAAAGACAATGGCCTTAGATTTTACACCCTTAGCCTTGGCTGTTCTTATATAGTCTTGATTTATTACATCAAGCATTGAAGAACGCGATAATCTTGCTATATGGCACATGGGGTTAAAGCCTAGTGCAAAGACTGGCATCAAGTAACCTTTCCAGCTATCTAAGCCCATGGTCGGTAAAATCTTGAGTTTAACTCCAAAAAATATCAGTAAGAGGGTTGCTATTACAAAACCAGGAACCGATATTCCCAAGGTAGTAATAATACGTAAGATAGAATCCGTCAACTTCCCCCTCCTATAGGCTGCTATAGCTCCTAGAGGAACCCCTATGAAGATTGACCACAAGAGAGCCAAGCCACCTAGCTTTGCAGATGTAGGAAACATCTCTTTGATAATCTCAGAGACCGGCCTGTTTTTTTGCAGCTTCATGGAAACACCCAAATCGAATTTTAGTAAATTTTTTATGTAGTTATATAATTGTATATGTACTGGTTTGTCTAAACCGTATTTTTCATTTAGAGCCTTTATTACCGCTTCGCTCTGCTGTTTCTCACTTATAAAAGGGCTACCTGGCACTAACTTCATGAGGAAAAATGTAAGGCAAATAATCAAGAAAATAATAAATATCGCCTGCAATATCCTCTGAATAACATATTTCTTCATTTAACTTTCTCCTATTTCTTAATAAGTACTCAAATATATGTATATTTTTTATTTAGTTGCATGTATTATAGGTTCGTTAACTTTCTTTGTCAAGGTAATTGGCTTGAATCATTAAACAAATATAGAAATATCTATAAACTCATAGAAAAAGAAGAATAATAAGTCCGACTATAGATTGCTAGCAACTTCAGCTTTTACAGGCTTTTCCGCCTTTCAACAAACAGTAATATCTGTAAATTATAAATTATTAAAATAAATTAACTTGCATGAATATTAACATTTTTATCAATCAAACTTTATATGAGAAATTTTATTAAAAAGCTTTATTAAGATTGTTAATTATAATTTTAAGCAGGTGGGGTATGTTTCTATAATTAAAAAATTAGTGCTAGAAAATAATTAATTTATCTTCCAACACTAATTATTGATAATATTATTCATGAAATTGTAGAACATCTTCTATGGCTGGCAGAGATGGTATTGCCCCCCTCTTAGTAACCGTTAGGGCTGCTACTGTATTGGCAAATTCAACAGCTTTTCTCAAATCACTGCCCGATGTTAATTTATATGCCAATGCACCATTAAAAGAAGCACCTGCTCCTATTGTATCTACAACATCAACAGTTTTTGCGTCTATTTTATATTCTTCAATCTCTATTAAGTTTTCTAAATTATATTTTAGATTTGCACCCTGTACAATTATTATCCTATTGTCTCCGTCTTTTTCAGACATTACAATTTCGACACCGGTATGGTCTATTGAATCAAGTATTACATTGCTATAATCAACTTTGTTTTTTTTCTAAGATATTTAAAAACTCTTTTCCATTTACGTCATCTCCTAGTTTTCCCGCCATTCCAACTTTAGCACCAAGCTTAGCCGCTGCAACTGCCTGATTTACACCTTTACCGCCTGGTGCAAGGAAAAAATCATTACCAATAAAAGTCTCCCCTTTTAAAGGTATCCTATCGGTTATGACGATATGATCCATCATAAAACTGCCTATCACTAAAACATCCATCATTCCTCCTTATCTAAAGATAATTTCTTTCCTAGAGAACCTCCGGGATGGAACAAATGAGTATAACTATATCTTGTTTTTCTATCATACCTAGGTCACCATGTACAGCTTCTGTTGCGTGAACGAAAAAAGAAGGGGTTCCTGTGCTTGACAATGTAGCTGCAATTTTCTTTCCTATGTGAGCAGATTTACCAACTGCCATAACAATTACTTTACCTTTTGTGCTTAATAACGAATCTATGGCTTTTTCATAATCCCTCCATTATGCTATAAATCTAAGCTGTCCCAATATATTGCAATAATTATTATTACACCTTGGATAATCATCTGAACATAATTACTGATTCCAAGTATTGTAAGTCCATTTAGTAAAATAACTACAACCAATGATCCGACTATTGTTCCAAGAGCATTACCCTTACCACCTGTAAAACTAGCTCCACCTAATACTACAGAGACAATGGCATCAAGCTCTAACCCAACACCATATGAAGGTATTCCAAACAAGTTACCATTAGAAATATTTAGGTATTTTTCATTGCTAAAGGGAATCGTTGCACCTTTCGTGATAATATATGATGCACCTCTAGCGATATTCATTGTTGCAAGCGTAATAATAAAGGGATTCAAGTTAGTTTTAACCACAAAAACACCATGTATTAAGCCAAATACAACTTTCTCTTCTTGATGAGATTCAAAATTTTTTACTTCTTTTATCTCCCTGCCGACCATTCCCTTTATTATTCTGTTATAAGATATTTCGTCTCTTTCTAAGCTTTCAATTAGTTTGCCATCTCTAAGGATGCTTATTCTATCTGAAATATTAATAACATCGTCCAAATCATGGGAAATATATAAAAAAGCTACTCCTTTTTTCTTAAGATTATTTATTAATGCAAATAGTTTTTCTTGTTCGTCTCTAGACAAGGTTGTTGTAGGTTCATCAAGGATAATTAGTTTTGCATTCATAGATACAATTCTGGCTATCGATACTAGCTGCTTTTGAGCTGGAGATAAGTCCGATACTTTCGTATATATGTCTAAATCTAAGTTATGATCATTTATGGTCTTCAGGCTCTACAATAAATAGTGTTGGTGAAGAAAAATCGCCAGCACTATCTTAAATT
>CAYFNZ010000007.1:0-43353 GCA_964344625.1 uncultured Peptoniphilaceae bacterium
CACGCTGATGGTACTTAGCTGGTAACGGCTTGGGAGAGTAGGTAGTCGCCAAATTGAAAAAGCAGATTTTATATCTGCTTTTTTTATGCTTATTTTTAATTCTCCTAAATTTAATCGTAGATATAAGGTATAATATATAAGTAATGGATTTATAAATATTACGGAGGATAAATTGAAAAATTATTTTGTAAAGATATTAAATGGTATGGCTTTGGGCCTATTTTCTTCACTTTTGATTGGCTTGATATTAAAACAAATTGGCGTATTGGTTAATTATGATATGTTAATTAGTTTTGGTGATATGGCTCAAAAGTTAATGGCACCTGCTATAGGAGCTGGCGTTGCCTATTCTATTGGAGCACCTGGTTTGGTAATTTTTTCTGCAATGATTGCTGGTGCTATAGGCGGAGGGGCTGTAAATACGGTTGATGGTAAGACCTTATTAAGTATAGGTGAGCCGGTTGGGGCCTTTGTTTCTGCTTGGATTGGAGCTGAAGTCGGAAAGAAGTTAGCCGGAAAGACTAAGGTTGACATCATCATTTTACCTGCTGCAGTAATCGTATGTGGTGGCTTGGTTGGATTTTATTTGAGTCCTTCTATCGCAAGCTTTATGAATGCCATAGGTGATGTAATTAACTTTGCAACAAAACAACAGCCATTTCTTATGGGATTGATTGTATCAGTTGTTATGGGAATTATTTTAACTCTTCCTATAAGCTCGGCTGCAATTGGAATTAGCCTTGGCTTAAATGGTTTGGCTGCGGGGGCGGCAGTAGTTGGCTGTGCTAGTCATATGATTGGCTTTGCGGTAAGTTCTTACAAGGATAACGGCTTTGGAGGCCTTATTTCTCAAGGCTTGGGAACTTCTATGTTACAGATTGGAAATATTATTAAAAAACCTATTATTGCCCTACCAGCTATTATTACTTCGGCTATTTTGGGACCTGTGTCTACTTTGGTATTTAAAATGGAGGCAACTCCTGCAGGATCTGGTATGGGAACTAGTGGCTTAGTTGGCCAATTTTCAACCATTGAGGCAATGGGTAAGGAATCGATTTATTCGATTATTATTTTACATTTTCTTCTTCCAGGAATAATATCTTATGTGGTATCTGCATTCATGAGGAAGAAGCAATTTATTAGACCTGGAGATATGAAATTATCTACTGAAAGTGGAAAGTAATTTTGATATAGACGGTCATACATGTTAAAATTAATTAGTTAAGGTGAATATATGAAATTAACAAAAGGAGATAAGATATTAATTGTCTTTCTTTTAATATTTAGTCTGTGTTTGGCATACTATTTTATAAGGCTGGGTGGCCAAACTTCTGGAAAATACGTGAGTATCATGGTTAATGGTCAAGAGATAAAGCAGATAGATTTTTCTGATGATATGGTTGGTAAAACATTTGCCATAGAGACTGAATTTGGAAGAAATGTCATTGAATTTGGAGATGAGAGCGTATGGGTTATCGAGGCTGATTGTCCTGATAAGCTTGATATCAAGCAAGGGGTTATTGATAAGCCTGGTCAGGTACTTGTATGCTTGCCTAATAGATTAATTGTAGAGATAAAGTCTAGAGATATTGAGAAAGATGACATAATTGATAATGTGAATTACTGATATGAAAAGAACTAGAGAATTGGTTTTTACTTCCTTGCTTTTGTCTATTTCACTGGCGGTTTCATTAATAGAAAGTATGATACCTATGCCATTTATGGTGCCAGGGGCCAAGCTAGGACTTTCTAATATGATTATTTTAGTTACACTTGTAGTCTTTGATTTTAAGCGAGGCTTTCAAGTTGCGCTATTAAAATCAATTTTATTAATGCTTGTTACTGGATTTGGACCCAGTTTTTTATATAGTTTTGCAGGGGCGATTTTTTCAACCTGTATGATGGGGCTTGCTTTAAGGTATGCGACCAAGACATTCTCCTTGCTCGGAGTTAGCATAATAGGGGCTGTGGCCCATAATTTTGCTCAGATATCTGTTGCGAGTTTTGTACTTGGAAGCGTGATGGTATATACTTATTTTCCATTTTTGACATTTATTGGGATGCTTACTGGATATTTTGTCGGACTTGGAGCGTATAACGTATCTTCACACTTAAAGAAGATACTCTGATGGAGTAAAATGGACTATAAAAAAATAAATATTAAAGATTTAGATGTAGAAGATAGACCTATGGAAAAGCTTATTTCTAAAGGTGTTGATACCTTGGATAACTATGAGTTATTAGCGATTTTAATCGGTTCAGGTACCAAGGAAAAAAATGCCTTGGATTTGTCTAGGGCTATCTTAGATGAAGTTTTTAAGAATAATCAACTTCTATTTGCCAGTGTTGAGGAGTTAATGCAGGTAAAGGGGATTGGAGTAAGTAAGGCTACTAGGGTTTTGGCTGGACTTGAGTTAGGCAGAAGACTCGGTATGATTACTACCTATAATCAGATTTCCTACAACAATCCCAATTCTGTTGCGGAGTATTTTTATTACCACTACAAGCACTCTTCAATAGAGGAATTTGTAATTTTGATTTTGGATTCAAAGAATAAGTTGATTGACTTAGATACGATTTCGGTTGGTACGATTAATACAACAATTGTTCATCCGAGGGAAGTTTTTAAAAATGCCATAAAAAAATCTGCTAATGCGATTATTCTGGTTCACAATCATCCAAGTGGAGATCCAACTCCTAGTCAGGAGGATATCATGATAAGCAAGAGGTTGATTGAGGTTGGTGAAATCATCGGGATAAAGGTTTTAGACCATATAATTGTGGGGGCAAATAGACACATTAGTTTGAAAGAAAAGAATATGATATGAGGGTAGTATGGGATACTTTAGATTTGTTGCTAAAAATTTAGCCATTGACTTGGGGACAGCCAATGTCTTGGTATATGTGGAAGACAAGGGAATAGTTTTAAATGAACCTGCAGTTGTCGCAATTGACAACCAAACCGGGGAAATAATTGCCTATGGAAATGAAGCTTTTGAGATGATAGGAAAGACACCTGAAAATATCTCTGTTATGAAGCCACTAGAAAATGGGGTTGTTTCCGACTTTGATATTACTAAGATATTACTAGAGCATTGCGTTAAAACCGCAATGCCTGGTATTTCTATAATTCAGCCTAACGTTATTATTACCGCACCAGAGGGTGTTTCTGACGTTGAGCTTAGGGCTATTGAAGATGCTTGCATATATTCGGGTGTAAGGGGAGTTTATATCGTAGAAGGGGCTTTAGCGGCTGCTTTGGGAGCTGGTATAAAGCTAGAAGAGCCAGATGGACATATGATTGTTGATATGGGAGCTGGAAATATAGAAATAGCTATTATTTCCTTAAATGGTATTGTAGCTTCTGAGAGTATAAAATTTGGTGGAGATTACCTAAATCAAAGAATTATCGACCTAATTTTTGAAAAATATTCTCTAAATATCGGCTTTTTAACTGCAGAGCTTCTTAAAAAGTCTATAGCAGATATGGCTTATAGTGAAGTTAATGAATCCATGGCTATTAGCGGAAGAGATATTTTAACAGGTATGCCAAAAACAGTTGAAATTTTTTCTTCTGACATCAATGAAGCGATTAGAAAAGAGCTGGGTCTAGTTATAGATAAGATTCAGTATATTTTAGAGAAAAATCCACCAGAGTTATCCAGTGACATTATTAATAATGGGATATATTTAACAGGAGGGTCTTCCTTGATTAAGGGATTTGCAGAACTACTTGAGGACTCTTTAAGGATAAAGGTTATTAAGTCTAAGACACCTTTTGAAGACAGTGTTAAGGGAGCAGGTAAAATGCTTCAAGAATTAGATAAGTATAGGAATACTAGGAAGTAATTATGTTATATTATAGAAAAAAAGAAAGTAATAAAAAACACTATATAAAAATTATTATCTTAATTGCTATAATAATTTCTTCAAGTCTTATACCAAAGACAAACTCGGTAACTTCAAATATCTTGCTTACGATTTTAAAGCCGGTTAACCAGGTTACTGCCTATGTTACTGCTGAAGTACAAAATACGATTGATAATATTTTTGGAACTAAGGCTAATAGGGAGATGGTAGAGAAATTACAGGTTGAAAATAATGAGCTAAGAGATCAAAACAATAAGCTTAAAATTTTGGTTAATGAAGATCCCATTCTAAAAAAAGAGTATGACCTTTACAAGAATGCTGATTTTACTAAGGCTAATGTTATTGCCCTTGATGACAAGTCTACTTTTAATAGTTTTATTATCAACAAGGGTAAAAATAATGGGATAAATCCTGGAGATATCGTTGTCGGAGCTTACCTAAGTAAGGATAAGGGGTCTGAAGGGGCCTTAATTGGCAAGGTTGATGAAGTTTATCTAAATACAAGTAAGGTTGTAAGCGTTATGGATGATAAGTTCAATTTGACTTTTATGCATGAAGATAGCAACAAGTTCGGGGTAGTTAATTCAAGATATTCAGGCTTGCTTGAAGGTTATATGCTTGATAAGAATACTGAAATTAAAAAGGATGATAAGGTATTTACATCAGGTATAGGCGGAGTATATAAAAGAGGAATTTTAATTGGTAAAGTAGTAGAAGTGGCAGAATCACCAGATGAGCTATCTAAGATTGTAAAGATAGAAAGTCCTATAGATTTTAAGAGAATCTATAATGTTTTTGTTATTTCAAATGAGGGTTATATCAATGAATAGGATTAAAGTAATAATTTTGTTTATTCTTACAACATTTTTGGATCTTTCTGTATTGTCGAGATTTAGTATATATGGAGTATCTCCTTTTATAGGACTTGCTGTTATTGTAATTTTGTCTATGAAGGCGAAGACAGAAAAGATTACATATTTTGCTATCTTTCTTGGCTTAATCATGGATATCTATTTTAGCAACCTACTTGGCTTAAGGGCACTTTTATATTACTTGATTTCTTACTATACATTTAAGAATAGAAGATTTGAAGGAAGTTCATTTACTTATGGACTTTTAGCAATGCTGATAGCTAGCATTTTCAATGGAATATTTATGTTTGTTATAAAAACATATTCCGTAGTAGAAAAATTTTCAGCTGCAGTATTTTTAGCATTTGCAAAGAGCTTTATTACTGAAATTTTGCTTGGCCTTTGTATGTACGTTATTGGATATTTATTAATTGAGAAAGTATTGTTTAGAGAAAAGAAAAATTTCTTTAATTAGGAGGACCTTAGATGAAAAAGAATAGGTTGACATTTATTGGTCTAGTGGTATTTATACTATTTGGAATGCTTACTTTTAGGCTTTTTAATATAACCATCGTTAATGGGGAGTATTATAGAAACCAAGCTGACAATAGTAGGAAGAAACAAATAAATGAAAAGGCAGCTCGTGGAAATATCTATGATAGAAATGGAAACGTATTAGCTGGCAATATTCCAATATATAATCTAAATGTATATTTAGACAGGTTTAGAAGTGTATCTAATGAAGAAAAAAACTCAACCCTTCTTGATCTAGTGCATATACTAGAGGAAGATGGGGTTTCTTATTTAGATGACTTTCTTTTAGGAATGTATAAATACAAGTATAAATCTGATATTGATTATTTTAAAAATGATGTTTCACCTACAACTAAAATGGTGAAAATCATCCAAGATAAAAAGTTGATATCAGACATTGTTGACTCTAGGATTGCGATTGATAACAACAAAAAATATTTTTATTATCCTATAAATAGGATTTTGGACTATTTAAGTGAAAGAGGTAAAAACGTACCAATTAAGGTGGATACCGGTGATGTTATAAAAATAGAGTTTGAAAAAAATGAGCGATATAAAAAGATGCTAGAAGAGGGACTTATAAAATCTAATCAAAGTCCTAAAGACTTTTTAGTAGGATTTATTGAAAATGATACATCACTTTTCTATTATCTATTAGACCACCCTTTGACTAGAAAACTCGTTTATGAATTGACCTTGAGTAAGAGTATTGAAACAGGTATAGATATCACAGAAATTACTTTTAATTCAGATCTTGACTATATTGAAAACAAGGCTAGATTAAGTAGGTTATCTAATAAGATAAATATGACATCTGATGTGAAGTCTGATTTCATTAATCTAGTTAAGGACAATAGCTTGGATTATTTGCTTACTATGGTTTCAATAAATGATGATAAGGAAGCTGTAGTACCTGCTGAGCTTCTAATAAATCAGTTAAATTCTCTAGGGGTTAAGACAGATATAAGCTATAAGTTGAATGATGATAATTCGAGTGTAACTTTGGAATATGTAAATGAAAAAAATTTTCAAGAAAAACCGATAGATACTCTTATTAGGTTAGCTAAAGAAAATGACCTCATCGACAAATTTATAGTCAATGAAGACATAATTAATCTATCTGAAAAGAGCTTATTTGATAAAAATATTTATCCTAGGATTTTTAAGAGCGAATGGATTTATGCATTTGAAAGGGATAAAAAAGATTTATTAGATGACTCAAGGATGAAAAAATATGGAATAAATGAAAATAGTTCAGCAGAAGAGCTATTAAATGCTTACATGCAAAGACATGAGCTTGAAGGTTATTCTTTATACGAATCTTTTGGAATTATTTCTGTATACAACAAGATAAATTCAAAGGGCTACAAGGCCTATGAACCAATTACCTTAGCTAAGAACATAAGTGAGAGGACCCTGGCTGAGGTAGAAGAAAGAATGCCAAAGACCTTAGGTTTTGAAGTAGTAATTCAACCTAAGAGATTTTATCCTTATGGACAATCCCTATCCCATACGCTTGGCTACATGGGTAAAATATCCGACCAATATGAGATAAAAGAATATATTGAGCATAGGAAGTATGACGGTGATGATGTCATAGGAAAGACCGGGCTAGAGGAAAGTTTTGAGGATACCCTAAGAGGTACAAATGGCCATACCATTGTCTATACCGATATTTATGGAAATACAACAGATACTATAGAAGAAGTATCGCCAGTGCCCGGAAATAACTTATATACAACAATAGATATAAACTTCCAAAGAGAGGTTGAAAATATCTTAAAAGATGCTATCTATGCAAAGTCACACGGGACAGCCTATAAGGCCTTTACCGGCGACTATAACTTCGTCCATGTACCTGATATTGAAACTGCTGCAGCCGTTGTAACAAATGTTAAAACTGGTGAAATTTTAGCATCCGTATCATATCCAGGATATGATCCTAACTTATTTGTAAATGGTATTTCAAACAATGACTGGGAAGAATTGACCAAAAATAAAGATACTGGGGTTTATTCAGCAAAACCTTTGATGAACCTAGTAACACAGGGTGCTATGCCTCCTGGATCAACATTTAAGACAGTTACATCTCTTGCTGCATTAGAAAAGGGAATGAATCCAAGCCAGCCAGTAACTTGTCTAGGTTTTATAGATATAGGAAATACTAGATTTAACTGCTTAATCTATAGCATGACAGGTGGTACTCATGGGACTATAGACCTATATGACGCCTTAAAGGAGTCATGTAACTATTATTTCTACGCCCTAGGACTTGGGGAAAATCCGAAAGTACCCGGTGAACTTGATTTGAAGGTTACTTTGGAAGATATAGAAAATACGGTTGAAAAATTAGGCTTAAATAAAACAACTGGTGCAGAAATTAACATTCCACAAGAAAGTGTAGGATACTCACCAAGTTTATATGGAAAGCAAAGATTAATAAGGACAATGCTAAGAAATTACTTAGATGCAAATATTGATAACTATCTAAAGAATCCTGCACCAAGAAGTGAAGATGCAAAGCTTAAAGATATCTATGAAATAATTTCATGGGTAGAAAAAGGTCCTGATTTGTCTAGAAATGAGGTAATCAATAAGCTTGAAGAAATGGGCTATAAGGCTGAAGAACCTTTAGAAGGTGAATATGTAGGTTTGGCTGATAGTATTAAGTATACTTACTTAAACCAAGCGGTATGGACCCAATCTGATTCCATGAACATGGTAATTGGCCAAGGTCAAAATGCCTATACACCAATCCAGTTAAATGTCCTTGCTTCAACTATTGCAAATGAAGGCAAGAAAGTAACGCCTACTTTTGTAAAAAAGATTAGTAATTTTGACAATACAAAGGATATATTTGTAAAGGAAAAAGAAGAAAAGAAGGTAGATATAGAGCCTGATAGCTTTAAGGCTGTAAAAGAAGGGATGAGAAGGGCTTCTACAACCCTTAGGGCACATTACTCCTTGCCAATAGAGACTGCGTCTAAAACTGGTACAGCTGAAAGTGGCTCAATCAATCCAAAGACTGGAGAATACTATCCACCTTTTGGATGGGAAATAAGTTTTGCTCCATTTGAAGACCCAGAAATTGCAGTAACTGTTGTAATGGTTCAAGGTACAGCATCAGTAGATTCTTCAGTATTAAACAGTGATATTATCTATGCTTATTACAAACATGTAAAAAAAGATCCTAGGTTTACAAATGAAAGACTTGATGTTTCTATAGTTAATCAAGAAGCTTCTGGAGAGGGTAACTAATGCATATATGTCTTGTACAAACAAATGATTTAGAAAAAGATAAAGAAAAGATAAAAGACCTAATAGATAAACAAGGGCAAAATAAAATTTTAATCCTTAACCTAAGTCAAAAAAATCGTATTTTAGAAATATCCTTAGGCCAACAAGACCTAATAATATATAATTCTTATGATTATATAAAGGGCCTATGCGACCTTGATACGTCAATACTCTATACTGATGAAAGATTTGACCTTATCCCTTCTACTATTAAAGAAGAGAATATAAGTCTTGTATTTCCAATATTTATAAAAGATTTAGAAGGCTTATTAAAAGAAGAAGAGCTTGAAGAAGCTTATGACAAGGTCCTAGTAATCTCACAAGATAAGATAGAAAACTTTCAGCTTTCTAATCAAGAAGATATTGAGCTAATAAATCTTGAGGCATCAGATAAAAAGGAAAGTCTTATAGATAAAATTAAAAGCTTTATAAAAGGGAAATAAAATGGGAAAATTTGCATTTATCCACATTTTCCATGAAAAGAAGATGCTTGGGATAGTTGAAAATGATAAATTGATAAGTCATCAATACTATTCTGATGAGCTCTCTAGCATTTATAGGGGAAGGGTAGAAAAGTATCTAAAATCCCTGGATGCCTATGTAGTAGATATTGGGCTAGAAAAAAAAGGCCTTTTAAGGAAAAAGAATGCTAGAAAAGATACTAAAGCTGGCGGCCAAGTAATTGTAGAGTTAATTTCTGAAGGAGACGGGGATAAGCTTTATGATTTGACAGAAAAATTCTCCATAAGTGATGGATATCTTGTTCTTAAAAATAATATATATAAGGATCAGAAATATGATTTATTTTTAAGGAGCATGGGAAAAGCACTTAATGATGATGAATTAGCCAAAAAAGAGGAAAATTTAGCAAAAGATTTCTATCTATTAAAGAAAGAAATAAATTTTTCTCCAACTCCAAAACTTTTAAGGAAAAATACAAAACTAAGGGATTTTATAAGCTCTTTTGATGGACCAGTGTACAATAATATAGAGGACATTGAAATAGAAGGAAGTATCAGGGATGAGTCATATTCAATAGCCTATAATTTAGCTATAAATAGGGGCTTAAAGGAAATAGAAAATAGGAAGCTTGACCTAGATAATGGACTCGAATTAGTATTTGATAAAACAGAAGCTTGTTATGTAATAGATGTAAATACAGGTTCTTTTAGGACTGATTTATCTAAAAAAGACCTATCAAGGCTTGCAAATTTTGAAGTCTTAGATGATCTTGCCAGGCTAATTGCTATAAAAAATATTAAGAAAATGCTAATTATTGACTTTATAAGAATGACTGATAAAAAAGATAAATTATCCTTAATTTCAGAATTTGAGGGGAAATTAGAAAAATATAAGGTAAAATCTCAGATTTTGGGCTTTACAAAAATGGGATTATTTGAGATGATAATACAATAATCGTTGACATATAAGATGACACGATGTATAATGTTTGAGTGTGTAAACCGCACGATTTAGGTATTAAAGCAAGGTCACCTATATCGGCGAGTAAATGAAATGAGGAGGTGCACGCATGTACGCAGTTATAATGACAGGTGGTAAGCAATACCAAGTTAAAGAAGGAGATATCCTAAAGGTAGAAAAACTAGATGTAGAAGCAGGTTCAACTGTAGATTTTGATCAAGTTTTAATGATCTCTGGAGATGCTGAAACTAAAGTAGGTAGTCCAGTTGTAGAAGGTGCTAAGGTTTCTGCTGAAGTTCTTGAACATGGTAAGGCTAAGAAGATCGTTGTTTTCAAGTACAAACCTAAAAAAGGTTACAAGAAAAAACAAGGTCATAGACAACCATTTACAAGAATTAGAATTAATTCAATCCAAGGATAATGATTAAGGTTATCTTAAAGACTAGAGAAAAGAAGCTTTTAGGGTTTCAGGTATCTGGCCATGCCGAATACGCTGATTTAGGTGAAGATATAGTTTGTGCAGCAGTTTCTGTACTAACTTATAATGCTATAAATACCCTAGAAGAGATTATAAAATTAAAAAAAGAAATCAAATACACTATTAAAGAAAATTTTATTGAATTAGACCTTAACCCAAAAGAGCTAACAGACCAAAAGATGCATGACACACAGCTGACTTTGAGAAGCTTTGAAATGGGAATAACAAGTGTTTTAAAAGAGTTTCAAGAGACGATAGGACTATACTACAAGGAGGTGTAGGGATGTTAAAGTTAAATTTACAAATGTTTGCTTCTAAGAAAGGGGTTTCTTCTACTAGAAACGGAAGAGATTCAAGAGCTAAAAGACTAGGCGTAAAAAGAGCTGACGGTCAATTCGTTCTTTCTGGCAATATTTTAGTTAGACAAAGAGGTACAAAGATTCACCCAGGTTTGAACGTTGGTAAGGGATCTGACGATACTTTATTTGCTACAGTTGATGGTGTAGTAAAATTTGAAAGATTAGGTAAAGACAGAAAGCAAGTTAGTGTTTACCCACAAGAACAATTAGCGTAATTTTTGAAGCTTACCTTTTGGGGTAAGCTTTTTCAATAGAGGTAAAAGATGTTTTTAGATATAGTTAAAATTAATTTGAAATCTGGGGATGGTGGAGATGGAGCCATTGCTTGGAGAAGAGAAAAATTTGAACCATCTGGAGGTCCAGCTGGCGGAGATGGTGGAAATGGCGGCTCTATAATTTTAATTGCCGACAACAATGTTCAAACTCTAATGGACTTTAAGTTTAAAAGACACTATAGGGCCGAATCAGGACAAGCTGGTAGAAATAAAAAGCAATACGGTAAAAAAGCAGATGACCTATATCTAAAAGTGCCAGTTGGTACCTTAGTTAGGGAAGCTAATTCAAATAGGATTATCTGTGATTTAACCGAAAATGGTCAAGAGTTTGTAGTGGCAAAAGGTGGAAGAGGCGGAAGAGGCAATGCTAAGTTTGCTAATTCTACTAGGCAGGCACCTAGATTTGCAGAGCCAGGAGAAAAAGGCCAAGAGATAGATGTTATCTTGGAGGTAAAATTAATAGCAGACGTTGGTTTAATAGGACTTCCTAATGTTGGCAAGTCATCGCTACTTTCAATTTTATCAGATGCAAAGCCAAAAATAGCCAACTACCATTTTACAACCTTAAGTCCTAATTTGGGAGTTGTTAAGGTAGACCTTGAAAACTCATATGTAATAGCGGATATTCCTGGTTTAATAGACGGGGCAAGCCAAGGAGTAGGCCTAGGTCATGAGTTTTTAAGACACGTTGAAAGGACAAGGCTTTTATGCCATGTTATAGATATGTCTGGAAGCGAAGGTAGAGACCCGATTGATGATTTTGAAGTAATTATGAATGAAATGCTAGCCTACAATGAAAAATTGGCAGAAAAGCAAATGATTATAGTTGCTAACAAGATGGATATCGAAGGTGCTGAAGAAAACCTAAAGCATTTTAAAGAAAAATATGGCAAGTATGATATATATGAAACCTCTGCAGCCTTAAATAAGGGAGTAAAAGAGGTTAAGTATGCACTTTTTGAAAAGCTGAAAACAATTGAAAAGGTTTATGATAGTTTTGATGATAAGGATTACGTAGACCTAGAAAAATTATTTGAAAAAGACACAGAAATTAGAGTATATAAGAGAGATGATACTTATTTTGTAGAAGGAGATCCTATAGAAGAGTTGCTTAGAAGGACTAACTTTGAAGACTATGAATCTATCATGTACTTTGAAAAAACACTTGAGAATATGGGTGTTATGGATAGGGTAAGAGACCTAGGAGTAGGAGATGGCGACATAGTTAATATAGGTGGATTCGAAATGGAATACTTAGAATAGGAGTTAGTATGATTAATTCAAAGCAAAGAAGTTTTCTAAAGGGAATAGCAAATACCCTAGATGCCAAAATTAATGTTGGCAAGAATAGTTTAACAGAAAATGTTATTAAGCAAATTGATCAAATTCTTGAAGCTAATGAGATAGTTAAAATCAATGTTCTTAATAATAATTTAGATGACCAAGAAGAGATGGTAAAGGAACTTATTGAAGAATTAGATGCTGAGTTTGTTTCACACTTGGGTTCAAAAATCACTCTATACAGGGCGTCTAAGAAAAAGATAATAAAGTTACCATAATGAAAAAAATCGGTATATTTGGCTCATCATTTAATCCCATTCATCTGGGACATTTGATTCTTGTTGACCAAGCTGTAGAAAGGCTAGACCTTGATTTTGTTTATTTAGTGCCAACTAAAAATCCCTACCATAAAAATGTGGATATGCTAGATTTTGATGTGAGACTAAAAATGACAGGACTAGAGGCAGATATAAATGATAAAATGATAGTATCAGATATAGAAAATCATTTTCAGGGGAATTCATATACCTATGATGTCATAAATCTATTACAGAAGAAGCATCCAAAGGACAGCTTATTCTTTATAATGGGGTCTGACTCTTTAATAAATTTTGACACTTGGTATAGGTATGAAGACCTTTTGAAAATGGCAAATTTTGTAGTCTTCAAAAGACCGGAAGATGGGGATTTAACTGATGTTTTGTCATCACTTAGGTCTAAGGGTATGAATATCTACTACTATGATGACCTTCAGATACAGATTTCTTCAAGCTTTATTAGAAGGTCTATAAAAGAAGGTAAGTCTGTTAGATATATCCTATCAGATAGAGTTATTAATTTTATAAAAGAGAATGGATTATATGAATAATTTTGATTATAAAGAGACAAAAAAAGCCTTAAAAGGGATTTTAAAAGAAAGCAGGTATATACACACCCTAGGTGTTGTAGAGGCGGGACTTAAATTAAATAAGCAATTTAAGCTTGGCTTTGACGAAGATAGGGTTAAGGCTATGTGCCTATTGCATGATGCTTGCAAGCACCATGAAGAAGACTACTATCAAAAATATAAAGATAGATATGATATACCAAAAGATTTTTTGAGAGACAAGTATAAATTACATGCATTTTTAGCTACCATTGCAGCCAAGGAAGAGTATGGATATGATGATCCAGAAGTTTTAGAGGCTATCAGGATTCATACTACTGGTAAACTTGAGATGTCAAAGTTAGATAAGCTTTTATTCTTGGCTGATGCCATAGAAGAAAACAGGGATTACCCAGGGGTTGACCATATTAGAGAAGAAGGTCTTAAGAACCTTAACCTAGGCGTACTTGCTTCTATGGACAATACTATTGAGTTTTTAAAGGCAAAAAATGCTAAATTTTACGATGATACCTTTAAGATAAGAGATAATATAAGGAGAGATATTATGCAAGAAAAGCTAGAGATTGTACTAAAAGCCTGTGATGATAAGCTTGGCGAAGATGTCAAAACTATCGAAATAGGTGATAGAACTTCTCTTGCAGATTACTTTGTTTTAGTAACTGGAGGAAGTATTTTACAAACTAAAGCTATAGCAAATGAGATAGAAGAAAAGATAGAAAAAGCTGGATATGAAGTCTATGGTAAGGAAGGTTTAAGAGATGGTGGCTGGATTTTACTAGACTTGGGAGATATCATAGTCCACGTTTTTACAAAAGACCAAAGGGAGTTTTATAACTTAGAAAAGTTGTGGGATTAAGGACAGCTCACTGAGAGGTGAGTATTGAAGGATTTTGATAAAAAGAAAATTGTAATTTTTATTATAATTTTAGGCATTTTATTTATTGGAATTAGAAATAATTATAAGATGATAAAGGGCCAAGAGGCTAGAAGTACAGAGGTCACAGAAGAGACCAAGAAAAATCAAACAAATGAAATAGCAAAAGAACCACAAGAAAAAGAAGAACATGACAAAAGCGAGGACGATAAATCTGATGAAGCTAAGCCTAGACAGATTTATGTCCATATAACTGGTGCAGTTAACAAACCTGGACTTTACAAATTAGACGAGGGAAAAAGACTCGATGATTTGGTTAAGCTATGCCAGGGTCTAAAAAAAGACGCAGATATTAGAAAGATAAATTTGTCTATGATTTTAGAAGATCAAATGAGACTTCATATTTTTGCTGTCGGAGAGGAAGATGCTTTACAGGAGTCTGTAATAGAGGGGCAAAAAAGTGGACCAGTTAGTAAAGATCAAGGCAATAAAAAGGTCAATGTTAATAAGGCTTCTAAGGAAGAACTGATGACCCTACCAGGTATAGGTGAGAAAAGAGCCTTAGATATTATCGAGTATAGGAAAAATTCAAAGTTTAGAGGACTTGATGATTTAAAGAACATTTCAGGTATTGGCGATAAGTCTGTTGAAAAGTTTAAAGACCAGGTAGTTTTTGATTAACTTGAAAGATGTGTGGATATTTGTTATAATCCTAATATTGTAGTTAGAAAATAGAAGGGGAAGTTTATGGAAACATTTTTAATTGTATTACTTGTTATATCAAGTTTAGCTATTATTATAGCGACACTTTTGATGGAACCAAAAACAGAAGGTATGGGTAGCTTAACAGGTGGAGAAACCAATATTTTTGGTAAGTCTGCTTCAAGAGGTAAAGAACAAATATTAGCAATAATTATGGTTGTTGCTGCTATAGTATTTTTGATATCTTCTATTTTAATATCAGTTGTATCATAGAGTTTGAGATTTCAGGGAGCTGTCTAAGTGGCATCTCCCTCTAATTATTTTAAATGCTTTTGAATGGACATCATTTACATAAAAAACTTCTTGGGTAATAATATAGATAAGGAAGTTGACTTTTAGGAGTAAGACAATGAAGCAATTAATAAAAGGAAAATTAAGAATAAATAAAAGCGGCTTTGGATTTGTGATTCCAGAGCTTGAGGGCTATGATGATATATTTATAGATAAGAAGGATTTAAAATCAGCCCTTGATGATGATACCGTTATGGTCAAGATTACCAAAGAAAAAACTGGCGATTATAAGGCTGAGGGAAAAATCATCGAGGTTATTGACAGGAGTGATAAGCCTTTAATTGGACGCTTTGAAAAGGTTAAGGGCAAAGGCTATGGCTTTGTAATTCTAGATGGTAAATACAGCTATGATATCTTTATAGAAGCTAACAATATTAATGGAGCTAAAGACAAGGATAAGGTAGTTGTTGAAATAACTGAATATAAAAAGGGAGATAAGAATCCAAGAGGCAGAATCAAAGAAGTTTTAGGCAAGGTTGATGATGTAGGAATAGAAGTTTTAGCAATAGCTAAAAAATATGAGCTTCCTACGGCATTTTCCACAGAGACGCTTGAATATGCCAAGAGCCTTCCAAATGAGCTTTCACAAAAGGACTACGAGGGAAGAATGGACTTTAGGGACCTTTTTACTGTGACAATTGATGGGGCAGATGCCAAGGACTTTGATGATGCTATTTCAATAGATAAAAAAGAAGATACCTATATATTATATGTCCATATAGCCGATGTAAGTAATTATGTTAAAGAAAAAAGTGCCATAAATAGGGATGCCTACAACAGAGGAAATTCAGTTTATCTTTTAGACAGGGTTATTCCGATGTTGCCATTTGAACTTTCTAACAATTTGTGTTCACTTAACCCGCATGTAGATAGGTTGACCATGACTGTTAGGATGGAAATTAATAGTAAGGGCAAGGTCATAGATTATGACTTTTATGAGTCTGTGATTAATTCAGATTATCGTTTAGTTTATGATGATGTTTCCGATTACTTGGAAGGCAAGGCCCATATCTATAAGGATAATGTTTTGATGAAAAAACTTACCGAATTCAAAGAGCTTCATGAGATTTTAGCAAAGAGAAGAGAAGAGGCTGGAGATATTGACTTTAACTTTAAAGAAACTAAACTAGTCCTTGATGAACTTGGCAAGCCTATAGAAGTCGGGATTGAGCAAAGGCGTGTAGCCAATATGCTAATAGAAAGCTTTATGGTAGTAACTAACGAGGTTGTTGGAAAGCACTTTGCCAATATGGATATTTCCTTTGTTTATAGGGTTCACGAAAAGCCAACTGCTGAGAAGGAAGCTGAGTTTAGAAATATGATTGCTAAATTTGGCTTTGTAATAAAGAATAGAGATTTAAAGCCAAAGGACTATCAAAACATCTTAAAAGAAGCTGAAGGCAGCAAATATGAATTTATAATTAATAATTTGATGTTGAGGTCACTAACTAAGGCGGACTATAGAAGAGAGCCAAATATCCACTTTGGTCTTGCGACAGAAAACTATTCGCATTTTACTGCACCTATTAGAAGGTATTCTGACCTAATAATTCATAGAATTATGAAAAATAGTCTAAAGGGAATTTTCAAGCAAGAAACAAGAAATCATCAAAAGAAGTTAGATGAAGCTTGTCTTCATATTTCTCAGACTGAAAGATTGGCAGAAGAGGCTGAAAGAGAGGTCGTTGACCTTAAGAAATGTGAATACATGCTTGACAAGGTAGGAAATAGATATAAAGGGGTTATATCTTCTTTAACTGGCTTTGGATTCTTCGTTGAATTGGACAACACTGTTGAAGGTTTGATTCATTTTAGGGAAATGACTGATGATTATTATGAGTTTAATGAGGACCAATATGCAATAGTTGGACAAGGAAGTGGAAGAAAGTTTGAGCTTGGCCAGGTAGTTGAAATTGAAGTTGCCAGGGTTAATACAGAATTGAGAGAAATAGATTTTAGGTTAGTAGCAAATGGAAAAGAAAAATAAACAAATAGCATCAAATAAAAAAGCTAGAAGAGACTTTAATATTGAAGATACCTATGAGGCTGGAATAGTATTAAAGGGAACCGAGGTTAAGAGTATTAGAAATGGTAAGGTTTCAATAAATGAAGCCTATTGCTCTGTTTCAAAAAAGGGTGAGGTATTCATAAATGGTATGCATATCAGCCCTTACGAGTTTGGAAATAGGTTTAATACAGATCCCGTAAGAGTTAGAAAACTCTTATTGAATAGGAGAGAAATTAATAAAATTGTAGGTAAAATTAGTGAAAAAGGCTATACCCTAGTACCTCTTAGTGTCAATCTTAGATCAGGCCTAATTAAGATTGATATTGCCCTAGCAAAGGGTAAGAAAAACTATGACAAGAGAGCAGACATTGCAAAAAAAGATGCCGATAGGAGAATAGAGCAAGCCTTAAAAAGGTATTAGTAAGCAGGGTGAGGTTGAGATGATTGATTTTTTCAAAAACTTTATTGCGAGTAGGTCCGAAAATAGGTATCAAAATATTGATCAAACTATTCAAGATAAGAATAAAGATGAATTAATAGTTAGAAAAAAAGTTATTTTTACCGGAAGGGTTCAGGGGGTCGGCTTTAGGTTTGAAGCCTATTCAAGGGCTGCCAATGCCGGATTAACGGGCTATGTTAAAAACCAAGAAGACTCTAGTGTCTTGCTGGAAGTTCAAGGTGAGATTAAAAAGGTATATGCTTTTATTGAAGACTTAACCATGCTAGATAGGGCCAAGGTGGACAATGTTGAGATTTACGATATGGAAGTGAAAAACTTCGAAGTAGCTTTTAAGATTGCTTATTAGAAGCTTGGAATAACTTATTAAGGAGGACTTATGAAGGTTTATGGAGCGCCAATATGCGCGGATTGTGTAAGAAGTAAGGAAATCTTAAGCCAATGGAAAGTGGACTATAAGGATATTAATATTATAGAAAACACTTCAAGCATGAAAGAGTTTCTAAAATTAAGAGATTCAAGATCAGAGTTCGATTCAATAAAAGAAAAGGGAAGAATTGGCATACCAGCATTTTTATTTACAGATGGAAGAATTGAATTCGATATTGACAATATAAGCAAGGAAGAAATCCAGGCAGACTTTGAAAAAGAGAGAGAGGAAATAAATCAACCAGGCCTATGTGGATTCGATGGTTGTTAATAGGAAAATATTTGGGTACTGGATTGAAAACCAGTACCTTTCTTGTAGAAATACTAAAATTTAAAAATAAAGGAGATTAAATTATGGGATGTACTACAATTTTAGTTGGCAAAAAGGCAAGCTTTGATGGGTCAACCATGGTTGCAAGAACTGAGGACAGTGGGGCAAGTGGATTTGATCCTAAAAAATTTCTTGTTATACAGCCAAGTGACCAAGTTAAAGAATATATTTCAAAAAGTGGCAAATTAAAAGTTAAGTTACCTGAAGACCCTATGAGGTATACTTCAACTCCAAATGCAACTGACCACGAAGGTATTTGGGCATGTGCAGGTGTTAATGAGAAAAATGTTGCCATGACAGCTACAGAAACAATCACATCTAATGTAAGAGTGCTTGCCGCAGATCCAATGGTAGAAAGTGGAATAGGAGAGGAAGATATAGTTACCTTAGTTCTTCCATATATAAATTCAGCTAGAGATGGTGTGAAAAGACTAGGTATGCTTTTAGAAACATATGGTACCTACGAGAAAAATGGAATCGGATTTCACGATCAGGATGAAGTTTGGTGGCTAGAAACTATAGGAGGCCACAACTGGATAGCAAAAAAAGTTCCAGATGACACCTATGTAGTTATGCCAAATCAATTGGGAATAGATGAATTTGACCTAGAAGATGCTTATGGGAATAAAGAAAACCATATGTGCTCGGAAAGTTTGAAGGCTTTAATTGAGGATAATCATTTAAATCCTTCATTTGATTCAGATTCACCAGTTATTAACCCTAGACATTGTTTCGGATCAAGGGATGATGCAGATAAGATATATAATACTCCAAGAGCCTGGGCTGTACAAAGGTATTTTAATCCAAATAGCCTTGTATGGGATGGGGACAATGCTGATTTAAAACCAGAATCTTTCGAAATACCTTGGGCAAGAAAGCCAGAAAGAAAAATAAATGTTGAAGAAGTAAAACAAGCCCTATCAATTCATTATCAAGGAACTCCTTATGATGTATATTCAGGAGAAAATAATAGTAAGAAAAAATATAGGCCAATAGGGGTTAATAGAAATAATGTTTTGGTATTAACTCAAATAAGGCCTTATATGCCAGAAGCTATTAAAGCACTTCAATGGATGGCATTCGGCTCAACCGTCTTCAATGCGATTATACCATTTTATGCAAATATAAATAAAAGTCCTGAATATTTAGCAAATACTTCAGATAAAGTATCAACTGATAATTTCTATTGGACAAATAGGCTAATAGCGGCCCTTGCAGACTCAAAATTCAAGGAAAATGCAATCTTTATAGAGAGATACCAAAGAAAAGTTCAAGCCGAAACAAAGAGGATTTGTCTACTAACCGATAAGATGATAATTGAAGAGGGATTAGAGTATGGTGATGCACCAATAAAACTTGAAAAAGCTAATGAAGAAATAGCAAAAATTACCAAAGAGAAAACAGATGACCTTCTAAATGATGTATTAAATCAAACAAGTCTTTTAATGAAAAATGCCTTTAGTAGGTCTGATGCTTAGTTTGATATACGATATGCCTCTCTTTTTTAACAAAAAATTAACATATTCTGCAAATTTCTAACTTCTAATTGATAATTTATTGACGATAGACAATGATTGTGTTAATATTTTATTAAAGTTAATTAGGAGGACAAAATGAATAAACCAGTTTTTGAAGAAATAAAAGATTTTGAAGAATTTAGTAAATATTTTTGGTACCGTGAAGAATTAGCCTTAATTTGTAGTAGATTAAACCTAGATACAAAGGGTAGCAAAGAAGAATTAGAAGAAGAAATTAAAGAATATTTTGATAGTCATATAACAGTTAGATAATAAAAGATAATTAAACTATTTACATACTCCTTTTTTTAAAATACCTAGAGCAAAAGCTTTGGGTATTTTTTTGTTTAATATTTATTATCTACTTTTATTCTTATCTTCATTTATAAATGATATAATCAAGATAGAAAGCTTAGGAGTATTGATATGGATAAATATTTTAATTATCACCAAGAATTTTTGAAAAAATATAAACTTGACCAAGAGTTATTAGACAGGGTTCCTGAGCC
Source organism: uncultured Peptoniphilaceae bacterium (assembly GCA_964344625.1). Classification (GTDB taxonomy): domain Bacteria; phylum Bacillota; class Clostridia; order Tissierellales; family Peptoniphilaceae; genus JAAYEL01. The sequence goes on from CAYFNZ010000007.1 coordinate 20,432, forward strand.
CAGGTTTAAGTTTATCGGAGATGAAATTTGGGAAAAAGCCCTTGCGGCTATATTAAGTGGACAAAACCTTTTACTTGTAGGCGAGAAATCAACTGGTAAAAATGTCTTAGCCGAGAACCTTGCGGCCTACTTTAAAAGACCCATCTGGGATATTTCATTTAATATAAATATAGATAGCACATCCCTTATTGGGGCTGAAACCTTAAAAAATAAGGAAGTTGTTTTTCAACCAGGTCCAATATATCAGTGTGCAAAGTATGGCGGCTTTGGAGTTTTAGACGAAATAAATATGGCTAAAAATGAGGCAATGGCAGTTCTTCATTCAACTTTAGACTATAGAAGAACTATCGATATACCTGGTTATGAAAGGATTCATTTGCACCCTGCTACACGCTTTATCGCGACTATGAACTATGGCTATGCAGGGACCAGAGACCTCAATGAGGCCCTTCTTTCTAGGTTCGTTGTAATAGAGATGCCTCAATTAGATAAAGACCAATTAGCCCTTTTATTTAGTAGGGAATATAGGAATTTGAAAGAAGTCTATATTGACCAATTTACAGACCTATTTATGGAGCTTAGAAGAAAGGTAGAGTCTGGTGAGGTATCAAATTCATGCCTTGATATTAGGGGAATGATAGATGCTATTAAACTTATGGATATCGGACTAAACCTAGGTCAAGCCTTAGAAATGACCCTTGTTGATAAGAGCTTTGATGAATATGAAAAAACTCTATTAAAGGATGTTATAAAATCTAGGTTTGATACCAGCATAGATAAGAAGGAGTTGTTTAACTAAATGGACACAAGTATAAGTCCAAATGATGAAAAAAGAATATATAATATCATATGGAACGCCTCAAAAGATTATGATTTTATACCTGCTTTTGTAGGCCTTGATATTGCTGGTAATCCGGATTTCTATCTAAATATCATAATAGGCTTGGCCTATAAAATATTTCCAAAAAAAGACCTAGATAGTTTATTCGATAATTGGAAATATACTTTTAGAAGGGACTTATTAGATAATTTAACTTGGCTGGTTTTGGAAAATATTATCTTTCATATGGAAAAAGATAAGAGGATAAATCTCGTAAATTTAAGAAGAGAATTTGCCTTAAATTTCTGGGCCGATAAAAATATTATAAATAGAAATAGTCTGGCCTTAAAAAGAAGTATCTTATATGATTTTTATGCCTTAAGAACTGAGGAAATTTTAGGAGTAAAGAAGGCAAAAGCAAGTTTGGGGCATAGGAAATTTTATGAAAAGTTGACCACTTATAAATATAAAAATTTTAAGGAATTAAAAAATTTTTTACTTTCTGCTTATAAGGAGCAATTTATTTTTCTCACTTATGATGAGAATAAAAGGATTAAAAAATTAGGATTTCTTTCAAATTATAATTTGGTAACTTCAGGTCAGATTGAGTATTCTATAAGAAGTTCAGAACTAACTGGCGATATAAGGCCACTTAAGAATAACAGACTGTCAAGGTATCTTTTTAACTTAGCCTTAAAGAGGAAAAAGGATAGGGAAAGAGAGATTGAAGATATCTTTGGTCAATCAATATTTTCAGAAAAAAAGCTCATTGATATAGAAAAAAAATATTGTATAAAGGGCCATGATAAATTACATATTTGGTATAGCAGGGGGGACAAGTCTAAGAGGATTAAAAGTTCGAAAATAAATAACCTCTTGGCATCTGTAGAAGTTCAAAAAAAGAAGAATTTAGATAAGTACAAAAAAAATATTAACCTTTACAATAGGGAAATTACAAATCTTTCTAGAAAACTAAATAGAAGCCTTCTCGACTCCCTAGGAGAGTCAAGTGACTTAAATAAGTCCGGAAGCTTAGAAAAAAGTTTAGCTTGGAAAATGCTTGCGACAAATCAAAGAAAGATATTTTCTAAAAAGACTATTGAAAAAATGGGTGGCTTTGAAGTCGACTTATTGTTAGATGCCTCCGCATCAAGACTAAGAGACCAAACAGATATAGCAATTGAGGCTTATATACTAGCCTCAAGCCTATATAATTGTAACATTGGAGTAAGGATTATCTCTTACAACACAATATATGACTACACTAGTCTATTGATATTAAAAGATTGGGATGAGAAGCCAAACTTAGAAAGAATCCTAAGTTATTATCCCATGGGATGGAATAGGGACGGACTAGCCTATAGGGCCTATCTAGAACTCTTGCCAGAAAAAGTCACTAATAACCATCTAACAATAATTATGACAGATGCATCCCCAAATGATTTAATGCCATATAAGACAGGTATTTTCAATAAGGGTTATGATTCAGAGCTTGCCCTAGAAGATTCCTTAGATGCTATCCTAAAAATCAGGAGAAGGGGAATAAAGGTTGCTGGCATGATAACTGGGGGTAAGGCCTCATCTGAAAATGCAAGAAAGTTATTTCATACAAACTTTATTAAGTTTGATGACATTAGGCAGATATCAAATATCTGTGCAAAATTTATCCAAAAAGAAATAGGTAGGAGTCAATGATTCTTGACACCTACCTATATTAATATTTATATAATCTTAATGATTAATATCCCATGAAGTTATCAACTTTAATGTTGTCTTTATTAACTCCTAAACCTTCAAGTTTTTCTGAAAATACCTTGTTCATTCCTGGAGAACCAGCAATTAGGTATTCAGCGTTATTTTGCTTTTCTTTAGCATATTTTTCAACTTCTGCAGTGAACTCATCCCTATCACAAATAAATAATAGTTCAAGGTTAGGCATCTTGTCAGTGATTTCCTTAAAGTCATATTTATAGCAGAATTCACCTCTATCATCTGAATATAGGACAACTAACTTGTGGTCTTCGTTGTTATTTTCAGAAAAATGCTTTAGCAAAGATCTAATAGGAGTTATTCCTATACCGCCTGCAATAACAAATGATTCCTTGTAATTGCCATGGAAGTTAAATTCACCTTTTGCTTTAGCTACCATCATCTTATCACCAACCTTAAGGTCGTTTAATAAGATATTTTTCCAACTTGTGTGGTCTTCAGCTATTCTTGTGGTAAACATTAAGTAACCATCTTCAGGGGCTGAAGCTATTGTAAATACTCTAACAGGTCTATCTCCTTCTTCTACCTTGTGGTCTACAAATTTCCACATTGTGTATTGACCCGCTTCCCAAGTAAATCCTTGAGGGATTTCTAGCTTAAAGCTATATGAGTCGCTAGTTTCTTTTACAATGTCAATAACCTTAGTTTCAAAAAATTCCATAATTCCTCCATTTACATAACATATTCTATCGCATTAATTATAAATCATAAGTGTTAAACTTACAAGAAAGAAAGCATGACTTAATAGTGATTTAGAAAAAATTACTCCTTGGTATGTGATATAATTAAATAGGATATTTGTAAAATTTAGAGGTGAAAATGAAAAAGATAATTCAAGCCATTCCAAATTTCAGTGAGGGAAGGGATAAGGATAAGATAGAAAAAATAGTAGATTCTGTAAGAAATTTTGAAGGGGTTAAGTTAGTAAATTATTCATCTGACCAATCTCACAATAGGTCAGTTATAACTCTATTAGGAGAGGCTGATAATGTTTGTAAAGCCCTGATAAATCTTGCAAAAACAATAATAGATACTATCGACATGACCCAGCATGAAGGTCAGCATCCTAGAATGGGGGCCCTAGATGTCTGTCCACTTGTTCCTATCCTTAATATCAGTATGGAAGAAACAGTTGACTTAGCTAAAAATTTAGGCGAAAAAATAGGTAACTTGGGAATTCCAGTCTACCTATATGAGAATGCTGCGAGCCTTGATTATAGGAGAAATCTTGCTGACGTAAGAAAGGGTGGTTATGAAGGCTTTTTTGAAAAAATCAATGACCCTAGGTGGCAGCCTGATTTTGGACCTTGTGTTATGAATAAAAAATCCGGTGCTACAGCCCTTAGCGCAAGAGATGTATTAATAGCATTTAACGTGAACCTATCTACATCAGATAAGAAAATAGCTGATGAGATTGCTAAGAAGGTGAGGCATATCGGAGGTGGCTTAAGGTATGTCAAGGCTATGGGAGTATACCTTGAAGATAGAAAACTAGTACAGGTATCCATGAATTTAGTTAATTACAAAAAGACTTCTATTTATTCAGTTCTTGAATTGATAAAAATAGAGGCAAAAAGATATGGCGTGAGTGTTGTGGGTACAGAACTTATTGGTGCCATGCCTATGGCTGCCCTTTTACAGTCTGCCCAATACTATCTTCAACTAGAAGATGTGTCATTAAATCAGATACTAGAATATAATTTTTGGGAGGAATAATGTTAGTAGATAATAGTGTCAAGGATTATATGGATGTTTTATCATCAGACCAGCCAGCTCCAGGCGGCGGCTCAGTTAGTGCTGTAAGTGGAGCCTTGGGGGTATCGATTATGCAGATGGTAGCTTCCCTAAGTATTGGTAAAAAGGGCTTAGAAGATCATCAAGAAGCTATAAAAAACTTATTTGACAAAGCAGATGTCTATAAAGAATTTTTCATAAAGGCCATAGACGAAGACAGCAAGTGCTATCCTAAGGTAATTTCTGCTTATAGGCTTCCTAAAGATACAGATGAAGAAAAAAAGATAAGGACCGAAGAAATACAAAAGGCCTATAAGTACGCAACAGAAATTCCTTTTAGTATCGGACAAAAAGCCCACGAATTTATAGATTTATTAGATGACTTAATCGATATTTCAAATAAAAATATAATTACTGATGCCTATGTATCTGCTAGTCAATTAGACGCATGTGTTGATGGGGCTTTAATTAATGCAAGGATAAATTTAAAATACATCAAAGACAAAGATTTTGTAGATGAGAAAACTGAAAAAATCGAATTTATATTAAAGGATTCAAGAGAAAAATTAGACCGTATTAGGGTTAAAATTAGAAACATCATGTAATAGAAAATGGAGGATATGCCATGGACTTTGATAAAGTAATAGATATAATACTCGATTCTGATAATATCGTATTTTTTGGAGGGGCCGGAGTATCAACTGAAAGTGGTATTCCTGATTTCAGGTCTGCTACTGGGTTATATAATAGGGAGAATAATACAGGTCATAGTCCTGAATATATGCTTAGCCATGATTTCTTAGTAGAAGATGAAGAAGGCTTTTCAAAATACTATAAAGAAAATCTTATTTCAAAAACAGCTAAACCAAATGTGACCCACAGGGTTTTAGCAAAGCTTGAAGAGATGAAAAAGCTTAGGGCTATTGTTACACAAAACATAGATAGTCTTCATCAGAAGGCAGGATCAAAAAATGTATATGAAATCCACGGCAACCTTAGAGATTTTTATTGCGTAAAATGTGGTAAAAAATATCCTGAAGATATGATACTTTCAACACCTGGAGCAAATTATTGCTCTTGTGGTGGCTATATAAGGCCTGATGTTACCCTTTATGGAGAGGCCTTACCAGAACACACTGTCATAATGGCCATTGATGCCATATCAAAGGCTGACGTTTTAATTATAGGTGGGACCTCCTTGGCGGTTTACCCAGCTGCAAGCTTTATAAACTACTATAGGGGCCACAAGTGCATTTTAATCAATAGAGACGAGACATCCAGAGATAATGTTGCTGATTATGTAATTCATGCTAGCTTAGGTGATTTCTTTAGCCAGCTTGAAAAAAGAATTAATAGGTATTAAAATAAAAGGACTTTTATGGATAATAAATTTTATAAATTTTATAAAAAGAATATAGATGAAAGATTAAGCATTTTAAGAGAAGAGAAAATAATAGACCCTCAAGTATTACCAAAATTAGACAGGGAAAATGCCAATAACATGGTTGAAAACTACCTATTTAATTATGAATTACCCTTAGGGCTGGGATTAAATTTTTTAATAAATAATAAAGAATATCTAATCCCAATGGTTACAGAAGAACCATCAGTAATAGCTGCTGCAAGTAATGGGGCGAAAACCCTTGGGAATATAAGTACTGAAATTAAGGGAAAATCAGTAATTGGTCAAATCGTGCTTTATGAGATAGAGGACCTTGACTTTGCAATGGGTCAGCTTGAGAGATATTCAGATATCATACTTGAAAAAGCTGGAGAAATGTGTCAATCCATGATTAGAAGAGGGGGAGGACCAAAAAAAGTCTGGCAAGAGTCTTTTAGAGATGGTGAGCATACTTTTATTTCCCTATACCTAGCCATAGATACCTGTGATGCCATGGGGGCTAATACCATAAATACTATACTAGAAGGTCTTTCTTCATATATAGAAGAGATTACAAAGTCAAAGTTTTTGATGAGGATAATCTCAAATTATGCTACAGAATCTATTGTTAAGGCTTCTTGTAAGTTAGATATTAAGAAATTAGATGACAAGCTTGATGAGGCAAGAAGGATTGCAAAAAGAATTGAATTGGCAAGTACTTATGCAAATCTTGACCCATATAGGGCGGCAACCCATAATAAGGGGATCATGAATGGCATAGATGCAGTTGTTATTGCAACTGGCAATGATTTTAGGGCAATAGAAGCAGCAGCCCATAGTTATGCCTCTAAAGACGGTAGGTATCAAGGTCTAACCACTTGGAAATTTGATGACAAGGAAGATTTACTGTTAGGGGAAATTGAAATTCCAATGCCAGTAGCAAGCCTTGGTGGAACCATATCATCTCATCCAATAGCAAGATGGTCCCTAGAGACCCTTGGGAACCCATCCGCCAAAGAACTAGCAGGCATTATAGCAGCAGTAGGCTTAAGTCAAAACTTTTCAGCTATAAGGGCTATAGTAACTGTGGGAATACAAAAAGGACATATGGCCCTTCACGCTAGGTCAGTAGCTAAGCTAGCAGGTGCTAGAGATGAAGAGGTGGAAAAACTTGTTAAGCTCTTAAAAAAAGAAGATAAAATTAACATTGAGATTGCTAATCTTTTATTGAGAAAATTGAGGAGTTCATATGATAAATTCAACTAAAGTGGGAATTGAAAAAATAGGTATATATATACCAAAAGATTATATAAATTTATCTTTGCTTGCAGAGTTTAGGGGCATAGACCCAAATAAGTGGAGAAAAGGGATAGGCCAAGAAAATATGTCTGTTATGCCAAAGGACCAGGATGTTATTTCTATGGGAGCTAATGCTTGCTTAAAGATTCTTGATGATGAAGATAAGGCCAAAATTGACCAGGTCATTTTTGCTACAGAATCGTCAGTAGACTTCTCCAAGGCTTCATCGACTTATATCCACAATCTTTTAGGTATACAAGAATTTGCTAAGTCATATGAGATTAAGCAAGCATGTTACTCTGCTACAGCGGCTATTCAACTTGCTTGTGATTATGTAAGGCTAAGGCCGGACAGGAAGATTTTGATTATATCTTCTGACGTATCAAAATATGGCTTAAAGACCTCTGGTGAAGTAACCCAGGGAGCAGGGGCTATTGCACTATTGATAAGCTCAAAGGCAAAGGTCCTTGAAATTACAAATGAGACAGTTTCATATACTGAAAATTCCTTTGATTTTTGGAGACCAAGTTTTTCAGACTATCCATATGTAGAAGGAAAATACTCTACACAATTGTACATAGATGCCTTTGTAAAGTTGGTAGAAGAATTCGATAGAAGATATCCGGAAGTCTTATTAAATACAGAGTCAATCATTTATCACCTGCCTTTTACTAGGATGGGGAAAAAAGCCTTGGACGCCTTATATGACCTTTTAAAAGGAAAAGACGATGAAAAATCAAAAGCCTTAAGTGCCAAGTTTGAAAGTTGGTATGAAAACTTTGATAAGTCTACAATTTTTAGCAAGGAAGTTGGTAATATTTATACCGGATCCCTTTATTTAAGTCTTTTATCCCTATTAATGAACGGAGACTTAAAGTCTGGCGACAAGATAGCCCTATTTAGCTATGGTTCAGGTTCTGTAGCTGAACTTTATACAGGAATTTTAGCTAAGGACTATAAAAATTATTTATATAGACAAGACATTGACCACTTGCTAGAAAGAAGGCATGAATTAAGCGTTGATGAATATGAGAAAAATTATTTTCACCTTTCATATATTGAAGATGTAGGGGATATTTTCAATAAGGAAGAAGATGCAGAAGCAGGTTTTTATCTAGAAAAAATCGTGGATTCAAAAAGATATTACAAATTAAAAAAATAAATCTATTTAGAGAATAATATAAAATCTGCTGAAGATAGATTAAGCCTATCTTCAGCAGATTTTCTCATTTCTTATATTAATTATTTACTATATTTTTTTCTTGACCTCTTGCAAAACTCAAGCTATTATCAAAGGCGATTTCAGCCCTTCTAATCATAGCTTCATCAGTTAGGTAGGCTATATGTGGGCTAAGTAAGATGTTTTTTGTATTTAATAATGGGTAGTCTGCAGGTATTGGTGGCTCCATATCAAATACATCTATACCAGCGTAAGCTATTTTTTCTTCTTCCAACAAGTCTGCTAGGGCTTGGTTATCGACTATAGGACCTCTTGCACAGTTAATGAAAATTGCTTCTTTTTTCATCAGACTTAAAAGGTCTTTATTTACAAAACCTCTAGTGTGCTTGTTTAAAGCCAAGTGGACAGAAACTATGTCAGCTCGTTTAAATGCATCTTCAAGACTTACATATTCTACACCAAGTTTTTTAGCCTCTTCATTTTCATGTCTTGAATAGGCTATAACATTTGCCCCAAAGGCTTTAAATAATCTAGCTGTTTCTAAACCGATATTTCCAGTTCCTATTATTGCAACTGTCTTATCTTTTATTTCAAGACCCCTGTAGTAATCAAGGTGGGTCTTTCCTTCTCTTGTCATAGGATCTCCAAGGCTAATTTTCCTATAAATATTTAAGACCATACCGATTACTAATTCGGCAACGGAAGTATTTGAATAACCTGAAGCGTTGCATACCTTGATACCTTTTTCTTTGGCAAGGTCCACATTTACGTGGTCAAAGCCAGTGAAGGCAACATTTATTAGTTTTAGATTTTCGCTTTTTTCTATTACAGAATCAGGAAGCTTGGTATTTGCTATCATAAGAATTTCAGCATCCTTAGACCTTTCAAGAAACTCTTCTTCAGTCTGTGCCTTATCCTTATAAGATACAAATTCATGGCCTTCTTTTTCTAGTTTTTCTTTGTATTTACTTAAAAGCTCTTCTGGAATTGATAGTGGTTCAATTAATTTAATCCTCATATTTAATATCTACCTCCATGTTAATGTGTTTATATCAGATGCCATGATAAATCCATTTCTAGGATTTAAGGAGAAGTCCTCGATAGCAGGACCATCAGGCATGCAAGATCTCTTAAATTGTTGAATAGAAAATCTCCTCAAAAATATTGTATACCATTTTTCTATTTCTTCAATGCTGTACTTATCTTGGAAGGCATTTTGGCACATAAATAAGACATCTTTAAATGATGATTTATTTCTAATAGTGTGGTAGATGAAAAAATCATGGAGTTCATATGGGCCTACATTATCTTCTGTTTTTTGGGCTATTTTGCCATCTTGGGTTGGTAGAAGTTCAGGTGAAATAGGGGTGTCAATTATATCTGCAAGGGGAGTAGATATTTGAGGATTTGTACTTTGATCTTTAACAAACCTTACAACTTCCCTAAGCAGGGTTTTGCAAATACCAGCATTGATAGCATACATGGAGATATGGTCTCCATTATAGGTGGCAAAACCAAGGGCGATTTCAGACATGTTTCCAGTACCTAAGACAATGCCTCCATGTTTATTAGAAAGGTCCATTAGTATTTGGGTTCTTTCTCTAGCCTGGGCATTTTCATAAACTATTGAGAAGTCATTTTCGTCATGACCAATATCTTTAAAATGCTGTAAGACTGAATCGTTTATAGATATTTCTTCTACGCTTACACCATAGGCTAGTGCTAGTTTGTGGGCATTTGACTTGGTCCTTGTGCTAGTACCTAGTCCTGGCATGATTATGGCATGGATGTCTTTTTTATCAAGTCCTCTTTTCTCAAAAGCATAGCAGGCTGCTATTAGAGCCAGGGTTGAGTCAAGGCCACCAGACAGGCCTAAAAATATTTTCTTATCAGACAATTGATCAAGCCTTCTTAAAAGGGCATGAGCTTGGATGTTTAGGATATTCTTGGCCTTTTTATATAGGTCAGCCTTATCAAGTGGTATCATTGGGCTTGGAGAGATTTTTCTCTTTAGCTTAAAGCTATCTGTCTTAAGGATGACCTCTTCCATTTCAATAGGTTGATTACCTGAAAAAGACTTAAAAGAAATTTCATCCAGGTTGATATCATTGTATATCAGACCATTTGTAAAAATGCTGGATTTTTCAACTAGGTCACCTGCCTCAATAATATATTTATAGCCGCTATAGGATGCGTTGGTTGATGATTCATTTGAGCTTGGTCCTGAATAAATTATGGAAGTATTGTCCTTTTTAGAAACGGCCTTAAGGATATCAAGCCTTTCATCTATAAAGCTTGCATCATCGTGCTTAGATCCGGCTATAAATATAATTTTCGCATTATTATTTATTAGGCTTGAATATTGTAGAGAGTCATCAAAGAAATCATCTTCAAATATAAAGCCTATATTTGTTCTTTCATCGTTAATTTTTATTAAAGCTGGATTTGACTCAGGCTTATTAGTAGCCCCACTTAGATAGGACTTTTGGTCTTTATTTAGTCTATTTTTTAAGCTTTTTTGTAAAATCTTACCTTCAAATATTAGCGCCTGGCATGAGTAGGTATTGCCGTCTTGTTTAATTGGTAGGCCCAGGCCGATAAGCATAGCTTTATTTTTTGAAAATTCTAATATTTCATCAAGGGCATCTTTAGATTTTTTTAATATTTCTTGTGAACAAATCATTTCACCTGCACTAACTCCTGTTAGGGCTAGTTCTGGAAAGTTGATTATATCTACAAAGTTTTTATGGGCGAAATCTAGGTGCCTTAGGATTTCTTCCTTGTTTTTTTCTACATTTAATAAACTTATTTTAGTATTTGCTGCACAAACTCTAATAAAATTTCTATTCATAAGTTACTCCTTGTTTGTTTTATATATTAATCTTATCAAACATAGGAAGAATCCGCACGAATTTTATACTAGGATTTGTGCGACCTAATATCAAAAAAATAAAAAATGATTGTTACTTATTGACAAATTGGGTATATTTATCTTATCTTAGAGATACCCCTATGGGGTATAACAAAGGAGTATGATATATGAAAAAAAAGTTTGATGTAGGCGGCATGACCTGTGCAGCCTGCTCTTTGGCTGTAGAAAAATCTGTAAAAAAAGTCCAAGGAGTAAAGGATGTAAATGTAAGTTTACTTACTAATTCTATGAATGTAGATTTGGATGAAGATATAGATAGTAGTGAAATCATTCAAGCTATCGAGAAGGCTGGCTACAGTGCAAAAGAAAAGAATGAAAAAAAAGAAGTAAAGAAGGTATCACCTAAGGAAATAATCGAAAAAGACATAAAAAATATGGCCTTTAGGTTAAAGGTTTCAATACCTTTGATGCTTATATTAATGTATGTAGCCATGGGTCATATGATGGGGCTTCCTTATCCAGATTTTTTAGCTGGTAGAGAAAATTCTGGAATTATGATTTTTACACAACTCCTATTAACCCTTCCTATTATCTATGTAAATAGGATTTATTATATTAACGGGTTTAAGAGTTTGTTTAATAAAAATCCAAACATGGATACCTTAGTTGCAATAGGATCGAGTGCAGGTCTAGTTTATGGTATATTTGCAACTTATATGATAAATTATGGCCTAGGTCATAATATGCCAGAACTTGTCGACCACTATATGCATGATATCTACTATGAATCAGCAGCTATGATACTTACCTTGATTACTTTTGGAAAGTATCTGGAAGCTAAGTCTAAGCAAAAAACCACCGATTCAATAAACAGGCTTTTAGACATTCAACCTGATTTTGTAAGTCTTGTTAAGGATGGGATGGAAGAAAAAATTCCCGTTGAAGAGGTTTCAGTTGGGGATATGATTAAGGTTATTCCTGGTGAGAGAATAGCCCTTGATGGAAAAGTTGTAGAAGGACATTCTTCTCTAGACCAATCAGCTATAACCGGAGAAAGCATACCGGTTGAAGTATTCGAAGGTGACAGGGTTATGTCAGGCTCCATAAATATGAATGGAAGCTTTATTATGCAGGCTGATAAGGTAGGGGAAGATACTACTATAAATAAGATAATCCAGCTGATTGAAGAAGCTAGTGCAAGTAAGGCCCCTATTTCTCAGTTGGCAGATAAGATATCATCTATTTTTGTACCAAGCGTTATGGCGATTTCCCTAATATCATTTATAGTATGGATGGCTATGGGCTATGGCTTTGAGTTTTCTTTCTCTATTGCTGTAGGAGTTTTGGTAATTTCATGTCCATGTGCTCTTGGCCTAGCTACACCAGTTGCTATGATGGTTTCAACTGGAAAGGCCGCTGACAATGGTATAATTATTAAGAATGCTGAAGGGCTTGAACTTTTACACAAGTCTAATGTCATGATTTTTGATAAGACTGGAACCATTACCCAAGGTAGACCTGTAGTTACCGATGTTATCAGCCTTACTGGATTAAGTCATGATGAAATAGTAGAAATAGCTTATTCACTTGAAGAAAACTCCCAACAACCTTTGGCATTTGCCATAAGAAATTATGCTAAAGATAGGGGGATAGACCTAGTTAAGGCTCTAGATTTTGAAGCTATAACTGGAAAGGGAGTTAAGGCCAAAGTTAAGGACAAAATATCCTATATTGGTAATGATAAGCTGATGAAGGAAAAGGGAGTTTTTAGTAGGGACTTAGAAAAACTAGCAAGCTCTTATTCTAAGGCTGGAAAGACCTGTGTTTTCTTGTTTAATGATGAAGAGGTCTTGGCTATAATTGCGATTGCTGATAGGATTAAGCCAACTTCAAAACATGCTATTGAAGAAATAAAGAAAATGGGTATAAAGACTGTCATGCTGACTGGAGATAATAAGCTTACTGCAGAAGCTATGGCTAAAAATGCCGGTATAGATGAAATCAGGGCTGAATTATTGCCTCAAGATAAGGATAAAATTGTTTCAGAATATCAAAAAAATGGTATTGTAACTATGGTAGGCGATGGAATAAATGATGCACCTGCTTTAATTAGGGCTGATGTTGGTATAGCAATTGCTGATGGTACGGATATTGCTATTGATTCAGCGGATATGGTTTTGATGAAGTCAGACCTTATGGATATAGTTAATGCCATAAATTTAAGTAAGAAGACTATAAAAAATATTAAAGAAAACCTATTTTGGGCTTTTATATATAATATACTTGCTATTCCAATTGCCATGGGAATTTTATATATTCCTTTTGGAATCAAACTTAATCCTATGATTGGGGCCTTGGCAATGAGCTTAAGTTCAGTGTTTGTAGTTACAAACGCTTTGAGGTTGAGGACCTTTAAGCCAGCCTACATTCATGGACTTAATGATCAAGAAGCGGATATTGTAGATGAGGCAAGGTTTGAGATAGTAAATAATGAATCTAAAATTAATGAAAATAATAGGGTGGATAAAGGAGAAAATGTTATGAAAAATACACTATTTGTTGAAGGTATGTCATGTAATCACTGCAAGATGAGAGTAGAAAAGGCTGCAGCTGAAATTGAAGGTGTAAAAAATGCCCAAGTTTCACTTGAAGATAAGACACTTGAATTTGATGGGGACCAAGCCTTGGTAGATAAGGTGAAAAAGGCTGTTGAAGAAGCAGGCTACCAAGTAGTTGATAAGTAAAGAGTAAAATGCACGACAATAAAAATATTATTAACAGGTTAAATATTATTAAGGGCCAGGTTGATGGCGTTATAAATATGATTGAAAATGACAGGTATTGTGTCGATGTTTCTAATCAAGTAATGGCCATAACCTCAGCCCTAAAATCTGTCAATAGGCAAATTCTTTCAAATCATCTAAGATCTTGCGTTAGGGATTCTTTTGAAGCCCATATTGACAGTGAAGAAAAAATTGAAGAGATAATCAAAATTATTGATAAACTTGATAGGTAGGAGGTTTCATGTCAAAACTATTTGTAACAGACTTAGATGGGACCCTTCTAAACAATGACCACTTAATTAGTGAAAAAAACTTAAAGGCTTTATACATGTTAAAAGATGCTGGATATGATTTAGCATTTTGCTCGGGAAGGGTTTTAGAATCGGTAAAAAAAATTGCTGGAACTACTGGGCTTAAGCCTTACTTTATAGCCAATAATGGGGCGGTAGTATCGTCTGATAAAGACCTGATTTTTGATAAACCAATCCCATATGAAAAGCTTGAATTTGTTATTGAAGAGGCTTTAAAAAGAGGCTATAATTTTCACATGTATGACTTAGACACCTATTACTCCAATGTCTATGAACCTAGCAAGTTGGCGCATTTGAGGATGGAAGATTCCGATGAATATCAGATTAAGGTTGTTTGTAGAGAAGATATTTTAGCCTATGTTAGACAAGAAAATATTCCAATCTATAAGGTTATGCTTCATTTAAACTTCGCAAATGATATGGAGTTTAAAAAGGTTTTAGAGGACTGTGGAGGTTTATACCTTGCCATGTCAGGAAGCACTTCAGCTGATGTCATGAGCGAGGGAGTGAGTAAGGCAGATGGGATTAAAAAGTTAATATCATCCCTTGGCAAAAACTATGAAAAAATAGTTTGTATTGGCGACCATGAAAATGACATTTGCATGCTAGAGATGGCTGATATTGGAATAGCTATGGGAAATGCCATTGAAAATACTAAGAAAAAAAGTGACTGGGTTACAAAATCCAACGACCAAGATGGATTGTATTTCGCAGTTGAGCACATATTGGAAGGCGAGAGAAAGTGATAAATATAGTATTATACCAGCCGGAAATAGCGGCTAATACGGGTAATGTAGGAAGGACCTGCTATCTAACAAAAACTAGGCTACATTTAATTAGACCATTTGGGTATATCTTAAATGATAAGAGCCTAAGAAGGGTGGGTCTTGATTACTGGAAGGACGTAGACTTAGTAGTCCATGATTCCTTTGAAGATTTTGTCGAATATGTAGGGGATAGCACTGTTTATATAGCTACCACCAAGGCTGAAAAGTTCTATACAGAGGTAGAATTCAAAGATGGTGACTACATATTATTTGGAAGGGAATCTAGTGGAGTGGACCCTAATGTAACAGAAAAATATGGTAAAAACAATATAAAAATACAGATGAGACCAGATACTGATAGGAGCTTAAATGTTGCAAATTCTGCCAACATTATCCTATATGAGGCTCTTAGACAGACTGGATTTAGCACTTTGAAATAAAATGTAAGTAGGAGGAGATTATGTACGATATAGCTATCATTGGCGCAGGACCTGCAGGACTTTCAGCAGGACTTTATGCGGCAAGGGCGGGTATGAAAACCCTAATAATTGAAAAAGAAGCAGTAGGTGGCCAAATTGCCTTAACATTAAACGTTGACAACTATCCAGGTGCTGACAAGTCACCAACAGGTCCAGAACTATCAGAAGTAATGCTAAAACAAGCTATGGAATTTGGGGCTGAAAAAATATCTGCAGAAATAATTGAAGCAGACCTAAAGAGCGATATTAAGGTATTGAAGACAGACAAAGAAACATATGAAGCAAGGGCTGTCATCCTAGCTACAGGAGCCAACCCTAGAAAGCTTGGCATCCCAGGAGAAAAAGAATTTACCGGAAGAGGGGTTGCTTATTGTGCAACTTGTGATGGACCATTCTATAACGGACTTGAAGTTTACGTAATAGGTGGCGGGGATGCAGCTTTAGAAGAAGCAATATTCTTAACTAAGTTTGCAAGAAAGGTAACCATCATCTATAGGGGACCAAAAATGAGGGCTGCAAAATCTATTCAAGATAAGGTATTTGCTCATGATAGAATAGAAGTAATCCTTAATAGTGAGATCAAAGAGATTGAAGGTAGCATGGGTGTTACTAAGATGAAGATGGTAAATAATGTTACAGGAGAAACTACTTTTATCGAACCGCATGATGGAGATACTGACTTTGGAGTATTTATCTTTATAGGTTATGTTCCAAATACTGAATTAGTAGAAGGTCAAGTTGAAATGGAAAAGGGCTATGTAATTACTGATCAAGACATGAAAACAAGTCTAGAAGGTGTTTATGCAGCTGGAGATGTAAGACAAAAAACAGTTCGTCAAGTAGTAACAGCTACTTCAGACGGAGCAATTGCTGCCATAAATGCAAGTAAATATGTGGAAGAAAAATTCCATTAAAAAAGAGGAGAAATCACTCAGAGATGGCATATTTTGTGCCATCTTTTTTTATGTTTTTTCTAAAATTTCTTAAATATAAATTTGATTTTTGGGTATAATAATAAACGGAATATGCGGTTCAATTTATGGCTAAAAACATGAAGGCATGTTTATCTTTAACAATTATTTAACAGAAACCGTTTTCAAAAAAGTTTATCATATAAATAACACACTTATGATAAGCGCTGAATTGTAAACTAAATACATATATAGTATACTCATATTTGTATTAAAACAATTTAGAATAAATTTTCTAAAATTATTTAAAAATGGAGGATATTATGACAACAAAAGTAGCAATTAATGGATTCGGAAGAATCGGTCGTTTAGCTTTAAGAAGAATTCAAGAACTTAACGATATCGATGTAGTAGCTATCAATGACTTAACAGATAAGAGCACATTAGCTTACATGTTTAAGTATGACTCAGTACAAGGAAGATTCCAAGGTGAATTCGAAGAAACAGAAGAAGGTTTCAGAGTAAACGGAGATGACATAAAAGTATTTGCTCAACCTGAACCAGCTAAGCTTCCTTGGGGAGAACTTGGTGTTGATATCGTACTAGAATGTACTGGATTCTTTACTGACAAAGAAAAAGCTGAAGAACACCTAAAGGGTGGAGCTAAAAAAGTTATAATTTCTGCTCCAGGTAAGGGTGAAATGAAGACTATCGTATTCGGTGTAAATGAAGGCATCCTTGATGGTAGCGAAACAGTTATTTCTGGCGCAAGCTGTACAACAAACTGCTTAGCACCTATGGCTAAAGTTTTGAATGACAAGTTTGGAATGGTTTGTGGACAAATGTCAACAATCCACGCTTACACAGGAACTCAAGCTCTAGTAGATACACCAAACAAGAAGAAAGACCTAAGAGGTGGAAGAGCTGCAGCTGTTAACACTATCCCAGCTTCTACAGGAGCTGCAAAGGCAGTTGGTAAGGTATTACCAGAATTAAACGGTAAGCTTGATGGTACTGCTTTAAGAATCCCAGTAGCTACAGGTTCTGTAACTGAATTATACTCAGTACTTGAAAAACCTGTAACAGTTGAAGAAGTTAATGCAGCTATGAAGGAAGCAGAAACTGAATCATTTGTATACAATACTGACCAAATCGTTTCAACAGATATAGTTGGTTACCCAGCAGGATCAGTATTTGATTCAACTCTTACAAAAATCGTAGAAGCAGATGGCAAACAACTTGTAAAAACTGTTGCTTGGTACGATAACGAAATGGGTTACACTTCTAACCTAGTTAGATTGTTAGACTACTTTGCAAATTTATAAGAGATAGAAGGGCGGAGAGATATCTCTCCGCTTTATTATGTAAGGGGGAAACTTATGAAAAAAGGCCTAAAAGATTTAGATGTAAAGGGAAAAAAAGTCCTAGTTAGAGTTGATTTCAACGTTCCTATGTCAAAAGAAGATGACAAGGTAATATCAGACGATTCAAGAATCGTAGCTGCACTTCCAACTATTAAATATTTAATAGACCAAGGAAGCAAGGTAATTCTTATGTCACACATGGGTAGACCGAAAGGACAAGCAAACCCAAAATATTCTCTAGAAGTTGTAGCTAAAAGACTTGCTGAATTATTAGATCAAGAAGTTAAATTCATAGCATCTGACCTAGTAGTTGATGACAAGGTAAAAGAAGAAGTTAATAAGCTTGAAGATGGTCAAGTAGCCCTTCTTCAAAATACAAGATATAGAAGTGAAGAAGAAAAGAATGACCAAGAATTTGCTAAAGAATTAGCTAGCTTGGCTGACCTATATGTAAATGATGCTTTTGGAACATCACACAGGGCTCATGCTTCTAACGTTGGTGTATCAGCATTTTTACCTTCAGCACTTGGATTTTTAGTCGAAAAGGAAGTTACCATCATGGGTAAAGCCTTAGAAGATCCTGAAAGACCTTTCCTAGCAATCCTTGGTGGAGCTAAGGTTTCAGATAAGATAAATGTAATTGAAAACTTAATTAGCAAGGTAGATACAATCCTTATAGGTGGAGGTATGGCATATACTTTCTTAAAGGGATTGGGCAAGGAAATAGGAAAATCATTACTTGAAGAAGATAAGATAGATTTAGCTATGTCTTTATTAGAAAAGGCTAAGGCAAACAAGGTTGAAATATTACTTCCTGTAGATGTTGTCATAGCTGATGAAATAGATAAGGATGCTAAGACTGAAATAGTCGATATAGACCATATCCCTGCTGACAAAGAAGCTCTTGATATTGGACCTAAGTCTTCAGAAATCTTTGCTTCAAAAATTAGAGAAGCAAAAACTGTAGTTTGGAATGGACCAATGGGAGTTTTCGAAGTTGAACCATTCTCTAAGGGAACTTTTGCTGTAGCTAAGGCTCTTACAGAATCTGAAGGTGTAACAATCGTAGGCGGTGGAGATTCAGCATTAGCAATTGAACAAGCTGGTTACAAGGACATGATAACTCATGTTTCAACAGGTGGAGGAGCATCTTTAGAATTCCTAGAAGGTAAAGTACTTCCAGGTATTGACGCAATTGAAGAAAGGTAGGAGAGAAAATGAGAACACCTATTATAGCTGGAAATTGGAAGATGAACAAGGGCGTTAAAGAAGCCGAAGAACTAATTGAAGCAATCAAAAAATTAGACTTAAACAAAAAGGTAGAAACTGTCGTTTGTCCACCATTTGTAGACCTTCAATATGTAGCTTATTTGTTGGAAGACACAAGCATTCAAGTTGGTGCACAAAACATGCACTATGAAGAAAGCGGAGCCTTCACAGGTGAAATATCACCAACTATGTTAAGAGACATGGGTGTAAGCTATGTAATTTTAGGCCACTCTGAAAGAAGAGATTACTTCTATGAAAGTGATGAATTAATAAATAAAAAACTTCATTCAGCACTTGAACATGACTTAAATCCAATTTTATGTTGTGGTGAAAGCCTTGATGAAAGAGAAGCTGGACAAGAAGAACAAAAAGTTGGTACACAAATTGTTAAAGCTTTAGAAGGTGTAAAAGAAGCTGATTTTGATAGAATCGTTATAGCTTATGAACCAATCTGGGCTATAGGTACTGGTAAAACTGCTTCAAGTGATGATGCTGAAAAAATGTGTGCTTTCATCCGTAATTTAGTTAGAGAAGTACATGGCGAAATCGCTGCTGAAGCTGTTAGAATCCAATACGGTGGTTCTGTTAAACCTGCCAATATTAAAGAAATAATGTCTAAAGAAAACATAGATGGAGCTTTAGTTGGCGGTGCCAGCCTAGAAGCAGAAAGCTTTGGACAATTAGTTAATTTTTAGGAGCGTTATGAAAAAAAGAGTAATGTTAGTTATCATGGATGGTCTTGGATGCGGAAAGGACTATCCTGGTAATGCTGTAAATTTAGCGAACAAGCCTAATCTAGATAGGTTTTTTAAAGAATATCCACACACTACCATTAAGGCTAGTGGTTTAGATGTTGGACTTCCTGAAGGTCAAATGGGAAATTCAGAAGTAGGACATTTAAACATAGGATCTGGTAGGGTGGTTTATCAAGATCTTTCCTTAATTACAAAAGAAATTAAAGACGGAACATTCTTTGATAACCAAGCCCTATTAAAGGCTGTTATATCCGCAAAAGATAACGGCAAGGCTCTTCATTTACTAGGTTTACTATCAAAAGGTGGAGTGCATTCCCACCTAGACCATGTCTTTGCACTTCTAGAACTTGCTAAGAGAAATGGTCTTGAAAAAGTATATGTTCATGCCTTTTTAGATGGAAGAGATGTATCTCCTAACGCCGGTATCTCTGATATAGAAGAATTGACTGATAAGATGAAAGAATTAGGCGTTGGTCAACTTGCGACAATTATTGGTCGTTACTATGCTATGGATAGAGATAAACGTTGGGAAAGAGTTGAGAGAGCTTACAATGCCATGGTACTTGGTGAAGGTAAGCTTGTATCAAATCCTATAATTTCTATAGATGAAGAATATTCAGCTGGAATAACAGATGAATTTATGACTCCAACAGTTATTGTTAATAGCAAAAATGAACCTGTTACAACAATAGAAGATGGAGACAGTGTAATATTCTTTAACTTTAGACCGGATAGGGCAAGACAAATAACTAGAGCTTTAGTTGATACAGATTTTGATGGCTTCGAAAGAAAGAAGCTTGTAAGTACAAATTATGTATGTATGACTGAATATGACAAAACTATTGAAAATGTTTTGGTTGCATATCCTCCAAAGCAAATATTAAATACTTTTGGAGAAGTGCTAGCTAGAAATGGCTTAAAGCAACTTAGGGTAGCTGAAACAGAGAAATATGCACATGTAACATTCTTCTTTAATGGTGGAGTTGAAAAAGCTAACGAAAATGAAGAAAGAATTCTTGTGCCTTCACCAAAGGTAGCAACATATGATTTACAACCTGAAATGTCTGCTTTCCAAGTTAAAGACAAAGTTATAGAAAAAATGCAAGCAGAAGATCCGGATGTAATTATATTGAATTTTGCTAACCCTGATATGGTAGGTCATACTGGAGTAATTGAAGCTGCGAAAAAGGCTGTAGAAACAGTAGATACTTGTATGGGTGAGATTGAAAAAGTTGCACTTGAACATGGCTATGAATTGTTGGTAACTGCTGACCATGGTAATAGCGAACAATTAATAGACTATGAAACAGGTGAACCGTTTACTGCACATACTACAAATGTAGTGCCATTGATTTATATAACTAAGGACCAAGTGTCACTATTAGATGATGGAAAATTAAGTGATTTAGCACCAACTATGTTGGATATTTTAAATATTGAACAACCGGCAGAAATGACCGGACATTCATTAATAATTAGGAGGTAATAATTATGGGTTATATTGCAGACTTATATGCAAGAGAAGTATTGGATTCTAGAGGAAATCCTACAGTTGAAGTTGAAGTAATTACTGACGAAGGCGGTTTTGGTAGAGCTATAGTTCCTTCAGGAGCATCAACAGGAGCATTTGAAGCTGTTGAATTAAGAGATGGCGAAAAAGATAGATACCTTGGAAAGGGTGTATTAAACGCTGTAGAAAATGTAAATACTGAATTAGCTGAAGAATTAATTGGTTGGGATGTTTTTGACCAAGTAGGTATAGACAACTACATGATCGAAATTGACGGAACTCCAAACAAGGGAAGACTAGGAGCTAATGCTATACTTGGCGTATCAATGGCTGTTGCAAGAGCTGCTGCTGATGAACTTGGTATACCTCTATACAATTACGTAGGTGGATTTAACGCTAAGACACTTCCAGTTCCAATGATGAACATCTTAAATGGTGGTGAACACGCTGACAACAACGTTGATATACAAGAATTCATGATTATGCCAGTTGGTGCTGATTCTTTTGCAGAAGCTTTAAGAATGTGTGCAGAAGTATTCCACAACTTAAAGAAAGTTCTTCAATCAAAAGGATATGCTACAGGTGTAGGTGATGAAGGTGGTTTTGCTCCAAACTTAAAATCTAACGAAGAAGCTCTAGAAACTATAGTAGAAGCTATTGGAGCTGCTGGATTCAAGGCTGGAGAAGATTTCATGATAGCTATGGACGTAGCTGCTTCAGAAATGTATACAGAAGAAGGAACTTACAACCTAAAAGGTGAAGGCGTAGTTAAGACTAGAGAAGAAATGGTAGCTTGGTATGAAGAATTAACTTCTAAATATCCAATAATTTCTATCGAAGATGGTCTAAACGAAGAAGACTGGGAAGGTTGGGAACTTCTAACTGAAAAATTAGGTAAGAAAATCCAATTAGTTGGAGATGACTTATTTGTAACTAATACTGAAAGATTAGCAAGAGGTATTGAAAAAAACATCTCTAATGCAATCCTAATAAAGGTTAACCAAATAGGTACTCTAACAGAAACACTAGATGCTGTTGAAATGGCTAAGAGAGCTGGATATACAGCAGTTATTTCTCATAGATCAGGTGAAACTGAAGATACTACAATTGCTGACTTAGCAGTTGCATTAAACGCTGGTCAAATTAAGACTGGTGCTCCATCAAGAACTGACAGAGTAGCTAAGTATAATCAATTATTAAGAATTGAAGATATGCTTGGAGATGACGCTAAATACGATGGAATCAAAACTTTCTACAACTTAAGAAAGTAATAAGCTAAAATTTGAAAGTCTGTTGCTATCCTTTATAGGTGGCGACAGACTTTTTTTTGTGGGCTCACCACAATATAAACCACCAGCTATGCTGATGGTCATGATTCAAAGAGATGGAAATTAAATAAAAACAAAAAAATGATTATCTGCGTATTTTATGGTAAACTAAAGTTCTTGAGAAAATAATAACAAAAGGAGTTGTACAAGGTTTAGAAAAAGAGAAATTTGATGTAAAAGCTGTTAGGGTTGATCTAAAAGATTTGAATAATCAAGTAACTTTACCTGCAATACTTCAGGTTAAAACTAAAAGTGGGGAGAACCACTTTATTGTTCTTCATAAAGTACCTAGAAATAATAGATTTATAATAGATGATCCAGCTGTTGGGTTTCGTGTCATAATAGTGATAGAGGCAAATAGTTATGTAAATACAAGGAGTTCAAGACTT
>CAYFNZ010000008.1:0-38226 GCA_964344625.1 uncultured Peptoniphilaceae bacterium
AGTTGAGCCTCCTGAGGAATTTGAAGAATTTTTTGGAATTACTCTGCTTGTTTTAAAAGTTTTTATACAGCTATCACCGGAAATTGCATATCCTAAGTTACTATTATCACTTAAGTAATAGACAAATTTTGAAGGTCTAGGAGTACTAGATTTTTTCAGACCAAAAAAGGATATCAGAAATGTAGTTAGGCCGCCTATTCCAGCTATTTTAAAATCTTTTGCTGTCAGTCTCTGCTCATTTACTAATACATTTCCCTGTATTTCCCCACCTTTAATATATCTTGCAGCCTCGTCAAAAAATGACATAAAAGCCTTGTTATAGTCTCCGGCTTTTAAATTTAGTAGGAGATTATCATCAAGAGATTTTTGCCTTTTGTCATCAATCATCCTCAATACTTTACCAGATAATGTGAAATAGTAATCTCTGGTATTCGTATTAAGATATAGTAGAAGGCCGGAATTATCATTCCCAACATACTCAGCTAAAAGGTCATCTGCCCTATCTCTTACATTTTGACTCAAATCTTCTGTTGAAGTATAAATAATAACTGGTACTTTATATTCAAGTTCTAGATTTTCAATTTGTTCTAGTAATTCTTGCCTACTCTTTTCATCCATAAGACCTGCTTGGTCACTTATCTGACCAACTACGGCAAATGCTGTAGACTTAAAGATTAGTAAAAGTGAACATACTAAAAAAATAGTTCCCAATTTTCTAATTCTTACCATATAAATCTACCTCCCAATATGCACATCACAAAGACTATAAGGGCTGCTATCAAGGCATCCTTTATAAGTAACTTGTCATCTATTGGCAGGTTCCCATAAGCCTTACCACTCTGGCCATTTATGGCATATACATATTTCTTTCCTAAATAATCATAGGTCAAAATCCAGGCTGGCAATAGAAGATAATTTTTACTGTAGTCAATGATGTCATAGGTTTCTTCAGACAACGAATAAGAAGTATATTCTGAGAGATCATTTCTAACGGCGTTTTTTGCATAACTTTTAGCATCTTTATCTAGGTCATTTTTTAATTGATCAAAAGTCTTATCGTAGGTTTCACTAAAAAATCCATTTAGATAATAGTTTTTAAAATCTTTTAAATCCTCAAACATATATGGTGTGATACTATCAATTAGGCTTTCATCTATCTTTGAATATGCAAGCTTTGAGATATTTTGAATTTCACAATCGCCTTTTCTTTCTATCCTGAAAGTCGAATTCTCTATATATTCAGTATCCCCTGTAGTATACATATTAATCTTCTCGCCTTCCCCATTTAGCTTAATATTGAAAGTTGTATCAGTAGACCAATATGGAAGATACATGCCTGAAATTTTCTCTAGTTGGGTTTGAGAGTAAAAGTCTCTTTTAACATATCTTTTTTTTCTAACCCAGTCTAAAAGAATCTCTTCAGCCTTTTTCTTATCAATTGCAAAGGGTATAAGCTTGTCAGGTTTAAACTCGCCTAAGGTCCTATCAGTAAGGACAACAGGGTTATGACAGTAGTAGCAAAAAGTTGTTAGGGTCGTAGAACTTGTCACAACTTCAGCTCCACAATTTGCACAGGTATAGCTCTTTAATTCATCTTGTCCGGATTTTTCATTATTATCATGCCCATGTTCTTCTTCAATACGAATTTCCTTGTCCGGGTTATTTTTTATATACTCATCTATTTCCTCAAGAGTAAAGGCCGAGCCACAGTAATCACACTTAAGCCTACCCAAGTCTGGCTTATAGGTTAAGGGACCTGAACAATTTGGGCATTTGTAACTATAGGTAGCCATCTTAATCTACTTTATTCCCGCATTCCGGGCAGAATTTTGGCCTAGTATTTTCAAATTTATGGCCACAGTTTGAGCAGAAACCGCCACCTGTAGATTCAGGCTTTTTACCTCCACAATTAGTACAGAAATTGCCTGTGTTTCCTGTACCACATTCTGGGCAAGTCCAGGTCATAGACCCTACTTGTTTGTTTATATCTTGCTTTTCTTGACTTACCTTGTTTTGCTCTTGCATTTGCTTGTAGTTGTTTTGAGACATTTGTCCGAAAGCATTGCCCCCGGCATTCATTCCCATACCAACACCAATAAAGCCATTAGCCGCTCCTGCTTCATTGCTTCCTGCTGCTTCTATACCTCTTGCTATAGAACCTTGTAGATAACCTTCTCTGATATTAGGATTTGTAAGGATAGATCCCTTGTTCCTAATTTCAAGGATTTCTGCTGATTTTTCAGAGTAGGTTATGCTAGCTACTGCTACGCTTATTATTTCCATACCTCTTAGGTCTAGCCACTGCTCATCTAGTTCTTCTGACATTTGTTTGCTCAAATCGTTACCATGCATCATCAGTTGAGATATCCTGATATTTTGAGCTGAAAGTGATGAAAGGGCTACAGAAAACTTTTGAATAAATTCATTTCTAAATTGGTCATTAAAGCTCTCTACAGTATATGACCTAAGGTCAGCCGCTAAGACTTCCATATAGAATTTTAATGGATCAATTATTTTTATTGAGTAAGACCCATGAGACTTAACTTCCAAGTCTACATCATAGTTAGCATCATAATATGGGACTGGTGATGGGGTACCATATTTAATATTTTTTATCTCCTTCATGCTTATATATAAGACTTTTTGTTGATTTGGAGTTGTACCGCCATATTTTACCCTATCCCAGGTATCAAGTAATACAGCTTTTATGCTTGAGCCAAGATTACCGGTAAATAAAGATGGAGATGAGGAATCATCAACTATGTATTGACCTGCTTCTGTAGTAAAGTCTACTACCTTGCCATTACCAACAAGAAGCATGCAAGTATTATCTGGAACTATAATAGTTGAGCCATTTGAAATTACATCAGGTGTACCTTTAGTGTTGGATGTCATAGACCCATCACTTCTATATCTTTTACCAATGGTAGCTAGTACCCCTTCAGATAGGTCTACTGGTTGAATCATTTCTCTCCATTGGTCTGCAGCTGTTCTTCTTACAGCATCAAACGATGCTTTTATAAGTCCCATAAATTGCCTCCTTATGTATTTTTTATGTTTTTATTATATCAAATTATTTCAAATAAAATAGAGTCTTAAAAAGTATTTCTTTTCTAGACTCTATGATTAGTTTTTTATTTTTAAAATGCCCTAGTCCTCTTCTTCCCATGACATGGTTCTTTGTACCGCTTTTTTCCAATACTTGTAGTTCTTATTTCTTTTTTCCTCTGACATATCTGGTAAAAAAGTCTTGTCTACCTTAACACCTTCAAATATTTCATCTTGGTTTTTCCAATAACCAACGGCAAGACCTGCCAGGTAGGCAGCTCCTAAGGCTGTAGTTTCCAGGGTTTTTGGACGAAGTATCTGAGTATCTAGCATATCTGCTTGAAACTTCATCAAAAAATTGTTAGCAGAGGCACCCCCATCTACCCTTAAATTTGTTAAAGGTATTTGCGAGTCTTCCTTCATGGCTTCTATAACATCTTTTGACTGGTAGGCTAGGGATTCTAGGGTTGCCCTAACCAGGTGCTCTCTTTTTGTTCCTCTAGTAAGTCCGAATATTCCTCCCCTGGCGTACATATCCCAATATGGGGCGCCAAGGCCTGTAAAGGCTGGAACTACATAGACCCCACCTGTATCTTCAGCTTTCTCAGCATAGTATTCTGATTGTGGAGCATCATAAACTAATTTTAGCTCATCTCTAAGCCATTGGATTGCAGCTCCTGCCACAAAAACTGACCCTTCTAAGGCATAGGTTATTTTATCGTCTATCCCCCAAGCGATTGTTGTCAAAAGACCATTTTTAGAGTCTATTACCTTATCACCTGTATTCATAAGGACAAAGCAACCTGTCCCGTAAGTATTTTTTACCATACCTGGATAAAAGCAGGCTTGGCCAAATAGGGCCGCTTGTTGGTCACCAGCTATACCCGATATAGGGATTTTTACACCCCCGTAGGATTTCTCGTCAGTGTAGCCATAGATTTGACTGGAGTTTTTTACTTGAGGAAGCAAGGATCTTGGAATATTTAATTTTTCAAGTATCTCATCATCCCAATCAAGGGTGTGGATATTAAAAAGCATGGTCCTAGAAGCATTTGAATAGTCTGTAACATGTACCTTGCCCCTAGTAAGATTCCAAATAATCCAGGTGTCAATGGTGCCAAATAAAAGGTCTCCATTTTCTGCTTTTTTTCTAGCATTTTCTACATGGTCAAGAATCCAAGCGATTTTAGTTGCAGAAAAATAGGCATCTATTACCAGGCCGGTCTTTTCCCTAATTTTTTGGGCCCAGCCTTCTTCTTTAAGCTTGTCGCAATATTTTGCAGTTCTCCTGCATTGCCAAACTATAGCGTTGTAGATGGGCTTACCAGTATGTTTATCCCAAATCACAGTGGTTTCTCTTTGGTTAGCAATTCCTATGGCTGCTATCTCTTCAGGGCGAATGCCTGAAAATTCTAATACTTCTCTAGCAACTCCGCTTTGAGATCCCCAAATTTCCATAGGGTCATGCTCTACCCAACCAGGCTTGGGATATATTTGTTTAAATTCTTTTTGTGCCAGCTGTACAATCTCGCCTTCTTTATTGAAAATAATTGCCCTAGAGCTTGTAGTGCCGGCATCAAATGATAGTATATATTCTGACATCTTACATTTTCTCTTCAATTTTATTAATTTTTATATCAGATCCTGTAAATTCTAATATTACAAAAGAGTTTATCCCATCTCTTGAAAGTGACAAGGAACCTGGGTTAAGAATTTTCACATCCCCGTGGTCCTCAAAATTGTATAAATGTGTGTGACCATATAAAACTATATCAGCCCCTATTTCCCTGGCCTTATAGTAGAGACTTTGGGTTCCAAAATAGACATTATATCGGTTTCCATGGGTTAGAAAGAATTTGTAGCCTCCGATATTTAAGATTTTTTCTCTATCAAACCTGCTGGAGTAATCATTGTTCCCCCTAACAGCTTCTGTCTTTATATCGGAAAATTTCATAATCTTATCTACATCTTGATCATAGTCGCCAAGGTGGAGTAATAGGTCGCACTCATTAAGCAAGTCTTTTTGTCTTTCAAGAAGGGAGACATCTCCATGAGAATCTGCCACTATTGCTATTTTCATCTTAAATCCTTTATAAATTCTGAGAATTTATCTAGGGCCTTAGCCCTATGTGAAATTTCATTTTTTATATCAAGTCCAAGTTCGGCAAAGCTCTTTTCATAGCCTTGTGGCACAAATATTGGGTCGTAGCCAAAGCCTTGGTCACCCTTTTTTTCTTTTGCAATATGACCATCCATTCTTCCATGGATATAATTTGCCTTGCCATCCTTATCTATAAAACATATAACAGTTTCAAAGTAGGCCTTTCTATCTTCGTCCTTATCAAACTTAGATAATTCCCTTAATAATTTTTCTACATTGTCTGAATAGCTACAATTTTCACCCGCATACCTAGCTGCATTGATACCCGGCTGGCCATCTAGGGCCTCCACATATAGGCCGGTATCATCTGCAAAAACGGGTTGTTTTACCAAGTCGTAAAGTGACTTAGCCTTAAGAAAGGCATTTTCCTCTAATGTCGACCCTGTCTCATCTACATCTAGGTCTTCATAACCAGCTTGAGCCTTGGTAACAAGTTCATATTTGTCACCTAGCTTAAGTTCGATTTCTTTTACCTTGTCTTTGTTAGATGTTGATACAAAAATTCTCATCTCTTTTCCAACTCCTCTTTTAACATCTTATTTACTTGTTGAGGGTTAGCTTTGCCCTTAGATTTCTTCATTATTTGACCCATTAGGTAGCCAAGAGCCCTGTCTTTACCTGCCTTAAAGTCTTCGATAGATTGTGGGTTTTCATTTAAAACTTCAGTAACTAAGCCTTCTAAGAAGCCTTGGTCTGATACTTGGATTAGACCCTTTTCTTCTACGATTTTTTCTGGGTCTTGGTCTGTATCAAATATTTCTCTTAAGACTTTTTTAGCAGTATTATTTGAAATCTTTTCATCCTTTACTAGTTTCAATAACTTTGAGAAATTAGTAATCGATAATTTCATCTCAGAAGGATCTATTTCATATTCCTTAAGCCTTCTCATTAGTTCTGTTTGAATCCAGTTAGCAACAAGGGTTGGATCGTTTATAGCCTTTAGAGTTTCTTCAAATAAGTCTGCTATCTCCTTATTTTGAGATAGGACATCAGCATCATATTCTGTTAGCTTAAATTCCTTCATATACCTTTCTTTTTTAGCGTTAGGTAGTTCTGGAAGATTGTCCTTAATATTTTGGATGTAGTCTTCGCTTAAAACTAATCTTGGAAGGTCTGAATCTACTGAGAACCTATAATCTGTGGTCTTGTCTTTCTTACGCATCAAGATTGTAGATTGACTTTGTTCGTCCCACCTTCTAGTTTCTTTTGAAGAAATTTCATTTCTTGCTAAGGCTTCTGCCTGTCTTTTTTCTTCATGTTCAATTGCCCTTACAACTGAGCGGAAGGAGTTAAGATTTTTAATTTCTGCAATACCTGACTTGTTGCCATTGTCATCAACGATGTTTATATTTACGTCACAACGTAGGGAGCCTTCTTCCATCTTAACATCAGAAACTCCTATAAAACGCAATCTTTGACGAAGATTTTCAAGGAATTGTCTAGCTTCATCCGCTGATGACATATCTGGTTTTGATACGATTTCAATTAGGGGAACCCCTGCCCTGTTATAGTCTAACAAGGTATGACCATCATCTGTATGAGTTGATTTCCCTGTATCTTCTTCCATATGGATTCTTTCTATTCTTACCTTTTTAGGCCCATCTTGACCTTGGATTTCTAGAAAGCCATTTGTAGCTATGGGTTCATCTTGTTGGGTTATTTGATAGCCCTTTGTTAAGTCTGGATAGAAGTATTTTTTTCTATCGAACTTCATATTGGTACGAATATCACAGTCAAATGCAAGTCCAGCCTTTATTGCATATTCAACTGCCTTCTCATTTATCCTAGGTAGGGTTCCTACATGGCCGAGGCAGACTGGGCAGACTACTGTATTTGGAGCTTGTCCAAAGACATTTTCACAAGAACAAAACATCTTAGTTTTTGTTGCAAGCTCAACGTGGATTTCTAAGCCTATTATTGTCTTCATTAGTTTAAGCTCCTTTCTAAAAGTTGTGCGAAATCTAGGAGTTCATAGTCACAATTTCTTCTTGCTATAACTTGAACTGAGCCTAGCTTATCTTTTTCTACAGGCAATGAAATTGATGGAAGGTTAATAATATTTGTAATAGTATTAAACATACCGGAATCATATGCTGCATTTGCGTCATCTAATCTTGAACCAACTTCATAAGGGAGTTGGGTATTTGTAGGTGATATAAAGAATTGCTTGTCCTTTAGAATTTCGTCAAACATATTTCTAAGCATTTGTCTAACTTGCATAGCTTTTTTATAGTAAACTTGGTCATTTTCATTTGATGAGAAGAAATTACCTAAGGATATTCTTCTCTTAATTTCTTCACCAAAGTTTTGTGTCCTATTTGACTTATATAGGTCCACCACATCTTTTTCATCCTTTATACTTGCCCCATACCTGATGCCATCTATTCTTGACATATTTGAAGCTACTTCAACGCTCATAATTATTGTATATACTTGATTGATTCTTGAAAGCAAGTGAACGTGAACTTCTTCTAAGATTGCTCCTTCTTTTCTTAAATGTTCAAGAGTTTTTTCATAGTTTTTCTTAACTTGGTCATCAACTTCATAGCTATCTGTTAGCTTTGCGTAGGCTATTTTTACACCTTCTAAAGACTTAATCTCTTCTTTTTCATCTAGGCTAATAGATGTAAAATCCATCTTGTCAAGTCCTGCTGATACCTCAAAAACCTTCTTTATATCTTCGACATTATTTGCAATAATTCCAACCCTGTCAAAGGAATTGGCCATTGAAATTACGCCATATCTTGAAATAGCACCGTAACTTGGAGCAAAGCCTACAACATTACAGTAGTTGGCAGGGTTTCTTACAGACCCACCTGTATCAGTTCCCAAGCTTACTACAACTTCGTCGCCAGCAACTGCTGCTGCAGAACCTGAAGAAGAGCCTCCTGGTATCATATCCTTGTTAAATGGATTAATGGTGTTTCCAAAATATGATGTTTCTGAAGAGCCTCCCATGGCAAATTCATCCATATTTGTCTTGCCAATAATCAAGGCATCTGCCTGTCTTAATTTTTCCACTACGCTTGCATCATAAACTGGTATAAAATCTTCCAAAGCCTTTGAAGC
Source organism: uncultured Peptoniphilaceae bacterium (assembly GCA_964344625.1). Classification (GTDB taxonomy): domain Bacteria; phylum Bacillota; class Clostridia; order Tissierellales; family Peptoniphilaceae; genus JAAYEL01. The sequence continues at coordinate 8,279 of CAYFNZ010000008.1, forward strand.
TGCTGTAGTTCTCAAGCCCTTGGTAAGGATATTGTCCTTAATTCCAAAGGAAACTCCAAATAGTGGACCTAGGTCTTCTCCCCTACTTTTCTTTTCATCTAAAGCCCTTGCATCAGCCAAGACCCTTTCAGAGTCAATAGTAATAAATGAGTTTAAATCATTTTCCTTTATTTTTTCAAGGACTTGTCTAGCGTGGTCTTCAACTTTTATTTCTTGATTATTATATTTATTTTGTAACTCACTTATATTCATCTAGTCTACTACCTTTCCTATTTTGAAATATCCATATTCTCTATGCTTGGTGTTGGAAAGAGCTAGCTCTCTATCCAAGGATTCTTCTTTTTCATCCTTTCTCATAGGTGAAATGTTTTCAGTCGTAATTTCGAAATACTCTACCCCTTCTGTATCGATTTCAAAAATTGTATTTACTTTTTCTACTACGTCCTTAAACATTTTGATAGTTTCTTCTTTTGTGTCTTCATCAATGTAGAGCATTGATTCATCATAAATTTTTTCAACGTCAATATTGTCTAATTCAACCTTATTCATCTTTACCTCTAATATTTTCTTGTAAAAATTTGTACAATTCCTCACCTTGATATATTTTAATCCCAAAGCCTTGAGCCTTATCAAGTTTAGAACCCGCCTTTTCTCCAGCCAATAAAATATCGGTATTTTTAGAGACAGATCCTGTAACCTTGGCCCCGTTTAGCTTCAGGCTTTCTTCAATTTCTTTTCTATTATAACCCTCAATAGTTCCTGTAACAACTATTGTAAGATCTTTAAGATTTGATGATTCGGATTTTTCTTCCTCTTCAAAGCTAATGCCCTTTTCAAGAAGTCTTTCAAGGCCATCGATTATATGGTCTTCATGGAAGAATTTAATAATTCCTTGAGCTGTAATATCCCCAATATCCTCAACCGTAATTAAATCTTCGAAACTTGCATTTCTCAAACCGTCAAGGGTCTTAAATCTCTGAGCCAAATCGCCTGCAGTTTTTTCCCCTACATTTGGAATGCCTAGGGCATATATAAAGGAGGAGAGTTTGGTCTTTTTTGACCCATTTATGGCAGAAATAATATTATTTGCCTTCTTGTCTTTAAATCCTTCAAGCTTTAACAAGTCTTCTTTTTTCAAATCATAGATTTGGTCGATTCTTGTTATATTCAGATTTTCAATCATCTTATCTAAAGTCTTTTCAGATAAGCCCTCTATATTCATGGCCTGCCTTGATGCGAAGTGGTCCAACCTTGCATTCATCTGAGGTACACACTCCAAGGAGTTTGGACAATAAATATGGACCTTGTCATAAAATAGCTCAGTCCCACAAGATGGACAGAACTTTGGTTTTTCTATAGGCCTAGTCTTCAAACTGGCATCTTCAACAGCCATTAAAATTTCTGGTATTACATCATTTGACCTTCTAATTATGACCCTTGAGCCTAGCTTAACATTTTTCCTTTCAATGTCATCATAGTTATTTAGGGTGGCACGAGATACTGTAACCCCGTCTATATCGACTGGGTCTAGGATGGCTGTAGGTGTTACCTTACCAGTCCTACCAATATTCCACTCAACTTCTTTTACTATGGTAGTATATTCTTCAGCCTCAAACTTAAATGCCAAGGCCCATCTTGGAAACTTATTGGTAAAACCTAGGATTTCTCTTGTTTTAAAGTCATTTACCTTGATTACTACCCCATCGGTTAGGACGTCTATTTCCTTTCTAATTTTACCGATTTCTTCTATTGCAGCTATGATTTCATCATATTTTTTTACAATTCTTAAGAAAGGATGGACCTTAAACCTATTTTCTTTTAAGAAGTCAAAAACTTGCTTTTGAGAGCTTAGGATGTTTGGCTCCATATAGCCTACATTGTATAGATAGCAATCTAATTTTCTCTTTTTTGTTTCTCCTGTATTTAAGTTTCTTAAAGCCCCAGCAGCGGCATTTCTAGCATTCTTAAGCTTAATTTCATTGTGTTTGTTGTAGTCTTCTAGGGTGGACAGATGCATTATCCCCTCACCTGAAACTTCCATAAGTCCCTTATAGTCTATGGAAAGCGGGATAGACCTAATGGTCTTAACCTGGTCTAAGATTTCTTCACCAATTACGCCTGTTCCTCTGGTAGATGCCATCTTTAACAAACCTTCTTCATAGGTTAGGTTAATTGTTAGACCATCAAATTTTAATTCTACTGTGTACTCTAAGTCTGGCAGTTTTTCTTGTGAGCTTTGATTGTAGGCCTGATAGGCTCTTTCAACCCTATTTATCCAGTCTTGAACCTCTTGGTAGGATTGGGCCTTTTGTAAACTATATAGCCTTTGAAGGTGGGTGTGCTTTTCAAACTTATCCAAGATTTTCCCACCAACTACTTGACTTGGTGAATCAGGATAAATTATTCCCGTCTCTTTTTCTAACCTAACAAGTTCATCATACAGTAGGTCATACTCTCCATCAGTTACAAGTGGCTCGTCCAAGGTGTAGTAATGGTAGTTCAAATTATTTATTTCATCAATTAAATTTCTAATTCTATCCATCTTTTTCCTCTTTATTAGCTTATTTAACTTTGACTATATTTTTTCTATGGGGGCAATATTTGATGCCAACCTCTTTATACCAGCCTTATCGAAGGATATCATTAATTCCTTACCTGAATCCATATCCTTTACCTGAACTATCATACCTTTGCCAAATTTCTTATGTCTAACCATATCTCCAACCTTATAATCCCAACCTTTTTGGCTAGTTTTGGCAGCTTCAATTTTATTTTTTAGCTGAATCTTTACCTCTTTTTTCTTCTTTTCAAGATATGAATAATCTATAAAGTTGTCATATGGATCAACTTCTCTTTTTTCAGACTTATCTTCTAAGGCTTCATAAACCTCATCAATAAATCTTGATGGCATGGTCCTAATACTTTGACCATAGGTATAGCGATTTTCACAAGATGATATGAAGAGTCTTTTCTTAGCTCTTGTGATTGCTACATAGCAAAGTCTTCTTTCTTCTTCAAGGCCGCCCTCATCCATGGACATCTTGCTTGGGAAGAGTCCTTCTTCCATCCCCGTAAGAAATACTACATCATATTCAAGTCCCTTCGCAGCGTGAATTGTCATCAGGCTAACTCCTTTTTCATCAGAAGTCTTATCGACATCTGAAAGAAGAGAAACTGTTTGTAAATACTCCTGCAAGGATGTTTCTGGATTTTCTTTTACAAACTCAGAAACGGCATTTAGTAAAGCTTCTACGTTTTCTATCCTACTTTTGCTCTCAATAGTCTTTTCACCGGCAAGCATACTTGCATATCCTGACTTTTCATAGACCTCCCAGACGAAATCAGAAAGGTCCATTTCCATGGAAAGTCTTGTAAACTGGGTAAACATGTCCGCACAGTCCCTAAGTTTATTTAGAGTAGCCTTATTAAAGACGCTGCTTATAGCATCGTCATAGATAGCATCAAACATGCTCTGACCAACTGAGTTGGCATAGGCTTCAAGCTTATTTACACTAGTTTGTCCGATTCCTCTTTTTGGGACATTTATTATCCTCTTAAAGGTAAGGTCGTCATCGGGGTTTGCAATAAAGTATAGGTATGAAACCATATCCTTAACTTCTTTTCTATCATAGAACTTTAGGCCCCCTACCACCTTATGGGGAATGCCTTCATACATTAGTTTTTCTTCAAAGGTCCTTGATTGGGCATTGGTCCTATAAAGGATGGCCATTTCAGAGTAATCTATGCCATCGTTTCTCATCTGATATATCTTATTTATCACATCTGAGGCTTCTGATCTTTCATCTAGGTATCTTTTATATTCTGGCTCGTAGCCCTTGTTGTTATCTGTCCAAAGATTTTTGTCTTTTCTTTCCTTATTATTTTTTATAAGCAGGTTTGCAGTATCTAGTATTGTTTGGCTAGACCTGTAGTTTTGCTCTAGCAAAATAACTTCTGCATCCTTATAGTCTTTTTCAAAATTTAATATATTTGTGATATCCGCCCCTCTCCATGAATAGATAGATTGGTCAGAATCACCTACCACGCAAATATTTGAATGGTTAAAAGTAAATAATCTTATCAATTCATATTGGGACTTATTGGTATCTTGGTATTCATCTACAAAGACATATCTAAAAAGGTTTGAATACTTATTTTTTAAATCTTCATTATTGTTTAATAAGTCCAAGGTCTTTAAAATCAAGTCATCAAAGTCCAGGGCGTTATTTTTTTTCTTTTCTTTTTCATAGATTTCATAAACCTCTCCCACCCTCTTCTCACTAGGATAAACGGCGGTATTTATGACCTCTTGAGGACTTATAAACCTATTTTTGTAATCTGAAATTTTTGAAATACATGTCTTTGGAGGTAAAATCTTGTCGTCAATATTTTCCTTTTTTAAGATCTCTTTAATTAAATTTCTAGAATCTTGAGTATCATAGATTGTAAAGTTTGAGCTATAACCCAATCTTTCTATGTCATATCTTAGTATCCTGGAACAAATGGAGTGAAAGGTCCCTATCCACATGTGGGATACATCCCTATCAAGAAGCAGGGATATTCTTTCTTTCATCTCTTTTGCAGCCTTATTTGTAAAGGTAAAGGCCAGGATATTTCTTTCGCTAATAATTGAATTTTCTATGAGATAGGCAATCTTAGTCGTCAAGACCTTAGTCTTTCCTGAACCCGCTCCAGCTAGGACTAATAAAGGCTTATTATTTGTAATTACGGCTTTTTTTTGTTGCTTGTTTAAGTATTTTAGTAAATTATTCTCCATGAGTCTCCTACAATTCTAAATTTGGAAATACATCCATATCTAAAGTATCAGGTCCATATTTTTGATAATTATAATAACCAGCTGATGCAATCATGGCAGCATTGTCAGTACAAAGATCCATAGGCGGATAATATAGCTTAACGTCTAAGTCTTTCAATCTTTCTTCAAGCATTTGCCTTAATGGCTTGTTAGCAGCTACCCCACCAGATAGCACAAATTTATCTAAGCCCTTTTCTTTAACTAGCCTTAGAGATTTTTCAACTAAAACCTCTAAAACAGCCATTTGAAAACTTGCCGCTACATCTTCTACAAGAATTTCTTTGTGGGCCATCTTTTGACTATTTAAATAATTAAGGACTGCAGTTTTTAAACCTGAGAAAGAAAAGTCATAGGAATCTTTTTCAAGCATGACCCTTGGGAAGTTGATAGCCTGAGGATTTCCATTTTCAGCGGCCTTTTGAATAGCTGGTCCTCCTGGATATCCAAGGCCTAGAGCCCTTGATATTTTATCAAAACTTTCGCCTGCAGCATCATCCCTTGTCCTTCCGATTACTTCGTAGTCAGTATAATCCTTGACGTGAACTAGGTAGGTGTGACCTCCTGATACAACCAGGGAGATAAATGGAGGCTGTAAGTCTTCATGGGCTAGGTAATTAGCACAAATATGGCCTTGCATGTGGTTTACACCTATAAGAGGTTTGTTTAAGGCAAGGCTCATGCCCTTGGCAGCTGAAATACCTACTAGAAGGGCCCCGATTAGACCTGGCCCCTTTGTAACTGCTATGACATCTATGTCTTCAAAGCCTAAATTTGCTTGTTCAAAGCCTTGTTTAATTACATAATTTATGGCTTCTAGGTGTTCCCTTGAAGCAATTTCTGGAACTACGCCCCCAAAGAATTTATGAGTATTTATTTGTGAAAGAATTACATTTGAAAGTACCTTTCTGCCGTCTTCTACTATAGAAACGCTGGTTTCGTCACATGAAGTTTCTATAGCCATAGTCCTAAATGTCATCTCTCACCAACTCCTTAATAATAGCATCTGCTCCATTGTCATAGTATTTTTCCCTTACATGTAGGTCTTGGAAACCATACTTATCATATAGCTTTAATGCAGGTATATTGTCCGCTGCGACTTCAAGAATTATCCTGTCTAAGTTTTTTTCAACCATAACATCTATAAGATAGTTCATAAGGTCATCTGCATAGCCTTTTTTTCTGTAGTCTGGATCAATGCATATCCTATTTAATTCAATGCTATTATCTATAATCCACATGTTCATATATCCTACGTTTTTGCCATCTACTTTTAAAAGTAAAAAATCTGAGAATTCATGCATCATATCCCCCTCAATCATTGAAGGTGTCCATGGATCGTCAAAACATCTTTTTTCCAAATCTACTATGGCATAAATTTTATCAGAATTTACATTAACTATTTCTCTTGTCATAATCCAACTCCGCTTGTGATTTTCTTATATAATTAGGTGCTAAATCATAGTAACTGTCAAATTCGCCGCTTTCAGCCTTGATGCTTGCAAGTTGGGCAATACTTATAGCAAGGCAATTATTTTGTCTTGCGTTTGCAAATCTAATATGCTTAAGGTCTTTAAGCTTATCTTTCAACAAATTAAGGGCATCTCCCACCAAGACAAGGTCGTCTTGAGAATTTTCTAAAAATTCTACCAGGTCTTTTTCCTTAAATAGGCCTTCATCGACAAGGTTGACTAATTTATCACCTTCCCACTTATAGATTGCTGAAAAATACCTCTTTCCCCTGGCATCTATTATCGGCACGATTAACCTATCAGATACAATACCAAATGCAAGGGCTTCAAGTGTGGATACTCCCACTATTTTTTTATCTAGGACCTGAGCCATAGTTTTAATGGCACTCATGCCAATCCTAAGTCCCGTAAAAGAACCCGGGCCTTTAGCTACTGCAAATAGGTCTATGTCATCAAAGGTCAATTTTAATCTTTTTAATAATTCATCAGTCATGGGCATCAATAGCTCTGAATGTGTCTTCACCTGATTCAGACTATATTCACCCAAGCTGTATTCTCCATCTAAGACTCCAACGCTGGATATCATGGTAGATGTATCAATAGCCAAAACCTTCATTTATCTTCCTTTCTATGTCCCTAGCTCTTTGTGTATCTTGTGAAATCTCTATTTCCCTATAGCCATCTTTTTGCCTAATATATATTTCAATCATGTCGTCAGGCAGGTAACCTTTGGCCTTATCAGCCCACTCTATAAAGCTTATACCTTCAGGATAGAAATAAGTCTCAAAGTCAAGATTCTCAATTTCTTCCGGTCTTTCAAGCCTATATAAGTCTAAATGATAAAGCCTAAATGCCCCATCATAAATATTAACCAAGGCAAATGTAGGTGATGTAATGTAGTCATCAATTCCTAGATGCTTTCCCACCATCTGAACCAGGGTGGTCTTTCCAGCCCCCAGGTCACCTACTAGGGAAAAAACGTCTCCTTCTTCAAGATTTTGAGCCAAGAAACCTGCAAATTTATCTAATTCCTCTAAACTATTTATTCTATATTTCATCTTATACCTCGACTAAATATTATATCATATAGGCCTTAATTCCTACAATTAAAGGGGTTAATCACACAAGTCAAAAAATTGATACTTAATAATCTTTTCTAGGTCCCCAACTGAAACTTCAACTTGATAGCCAATTTTTCCTGCACTAAAGACTATTTTTTCTAAATCTTTTGCAGACATGTCAAAGCTAGTCTTAAAAAACTTTTTCATGCCTATTGGAGAGCATCCTCCATGAATATATCCAGTCAGGTCTAAGAGTTCCTTTGACTTGACCATGGCAATGGATTTTTCTCCCACTGCCTGGCTAGCCTTTTTAAGGTTTAATTCCTTAGCTACAGGAATCACAAAAACATAATGTTCTTTTGACTTTCCTTGGGTTACCAGGGTCTTAAAAACCATTTTGTCATCTTTTCCTAGGAGTTTGGCAACGTCAAGTCCTGTCAAGCTTCCATCAGTCTCATAGCTAAAGGGTATATAAGCTATCTTTTTTTGGTCTAGTTTTCTCATGACATTTGTCTTATCTTTTGCTTTGGACATAAGAGCTCCTTTTAATTCCTAGTTTATCTAGATAATTTCTGCTTCTAAAAATACTTCAACTAACTTTTGAGTATGGCTTACAGAGTCAACATGGGTTCTTTCATAAGAATGGCTTGATTCAATGCCTGCCCCAAGTAAAGCATGTCTTACATCTGCCCCTGCCCTCATGGCAGCTGAAGCGTCTGAACCGTAATAAGGGTAGATGTCAAGCTTGTAATCAATCTTATTTTCTCTTGCTAGGTCTACAAGTTGTCTTCTTAAGTCATAGTTATAAGGACCTGATGAATCTTTTGCACATATAGAAACTGTATATTCATCAGATGCTTGTCCATCTCCAAGAGCCCCCATATCTACAGCAAGATAGTCAACAACTTCTTCTGGTATTGAAGAATTAGCTCCGAAGCCAATTTCTTCGTTATTAGAGAAATAAAAATGACTGGTATGTTTTAACTTTAATTGATTTTTTGAAAGCTTATCCAAAATATCAAGCAGGATTGCCGCACTTACCTTGTCATCTAGATGTCTTGACTTAATAAAGCCTGTTGGGGTAACTGTCGTCCTTGGATCAAAGCTTATAAAGTCACCCACTTCAATGCCTAATTTCCTAGTATCTTCTTCTGAGAAAGTCTTTTCATCTATCCTTATTTCTATATTTGCCTCATCTCTTTTCGCTGAATCTGAATCAGAGTACACATGGACAGAAGTTTGGTGCATAAGAATAGTACCAGTATAGGTTTTTCCTGAAAATGTGTGGATTAGACAATTTTCGCCTTCTACAGCATTAAAATTATAGCCTCCCACCTTGGTCAACTTAAGTCTACCATCAGCTTTAATTTCCTTAACCATGGCACCCAGGGTATCAAGGTGGGCAGTAAGCATACGGTGCTTCTTATCATCTTCACCTTTAACTGTAACCATGACCCCACCCTTATTAGTCATAATAACTTGGTGGTTCATATTTTTTGCTTCCTCATAAATATAGGTCATAATATCTTTAGTAAACCCACTTGGTGATGGGATTGATGTTAATTTTTCAATATATCTAATAGTATTTTCCATAATAAAAATCCTCCAATAGCTTAATTATAGCCTAATGGAGGAAATTTTTTAAATAAATATCAGATTAGATTTCACCGCTAGTTTCCATGTCTTTTTCAGACTTATATTGGTTCATATCTAGCACTTTTTCTTGCTTTGCTATTATTAGGGTAACAGCCATATCACCGACTAAATTGGTAACTGTTCTTAACATATCAAGAATCCTATCAATACCCATAATCATGGCAATTCCCGAAACAGGAAGATTTACAGCTGATAGCACCATTGATAAGGTTACAAGTCCTACACCCGGTACCCCTGCAGTCCCGATGGATGCCAAAGTTGCAGTAAGAATAACTGTCATATAATCATTTGCGCTAAGTTGTATACCTGATACATTTGCTATAAAGACTGTAGCTACACCTTGCATGATAGCAGTTCCATCCATATTTATAGTGGCCCCTAGGGGTATGGTAAATGCTGATACCTTTCTAGGGATTCCCATGTTGTCAGTCGCTTGAAGTGTAAGTGGTATAGTTGCATTTGACGAAGCTGATGAAAATCCAAAGGTTATTGGCGGTACAACTTTTTTATAGAAGTGACGGATATCAAGTCCTGTAAATATCAATATCATAGGGGTGTAAACCAAGATGAATTGAAGGATTAGGCCTCCAGTTACAGTTCCCATATATGAAACCATAGGAAGAAAGGTGTCAAATCCAAACTCTGTAAAAGTCTTTGCTATCAGGGCAAAAACCCCAATAGGTGCCAGCTTCATTACAAGGCTTGTCATCTTCATCATCATGTCATTGCCCTCGTGAAGAATCTTTGTAATACTTGTAAGCCTTTCAGGAAGACTTGCACAAACTATACCTACCAATAAGGCAAATAGGATAACCTGAAGCATTTCCCCCTTGGCAAGGGCTTCAAAAGGATTCTTAGGTATTATATTTAAGAAGGTCTCTATGACAGAGGGCGCTTCTTTGATATCGACACTTGTATGCTCAACAATATTTAAGTCCATACCTAGCCCTGGATTAATAAGGTTTGCAAGTCCCAAGGCAATGGCAACAGCTAGGGCTGTTGTTATGGTATAAAATAAAAGGGTTTTTAAACCGATTTTTCCCAAGCTAACTGTATCCCCCATTGATAGGGCCCCGGTAGACAGGGAGAAAAACACTAAGGGTACTACTAGCATTTGTAGGAGTCTAATAAAAGCATTGCCCACAAAATAAAAGACGCCATTGATGATTATCTTGTCTTTTATAGGTCCTGCTGGCATAAAGTAGTGTAGTAAAATCCCACTGACAGCCCCTAAAATCAAGCCGATAAATATCTTGGTGGTTATGCTCATTCTTTTCTTTTTTTCATTCATGATTTAGACCACCTTTCTCTCTTCTATAAATCTCCTTAGGGCATCCTTCCAGTCTTTCATCTTTTCTTTTTTTATAAGCCTTAGCATGTAATTGTCTAGAACTGAATACCTTGGTCTAAGTTTTTCAAAGTTCATGGTGTCTCCACCTACTACAATTTCAGCTTCAATACCCTTGATTTTTAAGATTTCCTCAATAAATTCTTTTAGAGAAGCTTCTCCTTCACAAGATATATGGAAGGTTCCAAATTGGTTGCTACCAAAAAATGAGATTATTACTTCTGCCATTTCCAAGGATGAAGTAGGAGTGCCAACTATATTTTTATTGATGGATACGCTACCTGTCCTAGCTTGAGCTATAATCTCGCTTAAATATTTTTTGCCATACATCCAAGAAGACCTCAAAATAGTATGCTTTGGGCATAGGGTTTTTACAAAATGTTCCCCTGCAAGTTTTGACTTTCCATACACTGTGATTGGATTAGGGAGGTCAAATTCATTATATGGCACATCAGAACCGCCATCAAAAACTTGGTCTGATGAGAGATAAAATAGGTGGGCTCCTTGAATATTTGCTGCTATGGCTAGATTTCTAGCACCTAGGGCATGAATGGCAAATGCTTCTTCAGGATTATCTTCACACCACTGTCTATCTCTTTTCACTGCGCAATTTACAATGATATCTGGGTGAAGCTTGTCTGCGAATCTTTCAACTTGCTGCAGGTTTGTAATATCTACATCTTCTACATCAGTTGCGACTATGAAAAAATCCTCTCTTCTAAGTAATGAGTTTTCAAGAGCAGCCCCTAGTCTACTGGACCTACCCACAAGCCAAATAGTAAGCCTGTCTGTCATATAATATTCCATTTGATTGCTCCTTTCTAACTAAAAAAATATATATAAATTATTTATAACCATTTTTTTAACAATATTTCAATTTTTCATAAACTTATAATAAATTGTTTCTAATTTCTAAAACCTGATGTCTAAATTCATCTGATAAATCTGCATATTCTAGGATAAAATCTAAATCTTCAACAGCCTTGTCAACCATTGAAAGCTCTACATAAATCAAAGCCCTATTATACCTGATTTTCAAGTCTGCTGGATACTTATCTAAAGCCTGATTAGCAATATCCAAGGCCTTATAAATTTCCCCACTTGAATAAAGGACATAAATATAATCTATATAAAGGGTGGCAAAATCCGCTCCTCCCTTTAAGGCCTTATCAAAGTAATAAAGGGCATTGTCAAAGTCTTCCATGTTCATATAGCAAATAGCTAGATAGTATAAGACATCATACCTGCTCACATTTTTTTGAACATCTAAAAGAAGCTCTAGGGCTTTTTTATAATTCATCTTTGAAATGTAATGAATAGCATCTTCTATCAAGGCATCTGGCTCAATATCCTTCATTGAATTTCTGATTTCTTCCTTTACGGATTCTTCATCTACTAATTCCAAGGCCTTCCTGTAGTAATTCATAGACTTTATATATTCTCCCAAGGCCCTGAAGATATTTCCAAGCTCATAGTAGGCAAGGCTGTAATCAGGGCTTCTCTTTGTAATTTCTTCTAGAATTTCTATAGAATTTGCTATAAAAGCCTCTTTTACTTCTTGTTCTACATCAAGTCTCCATAAGAGCCTTGCAAAATTATAAGCTGCAAAGTCATCCCTTTCATCTAAAATACTTGCCGCCCTAAAAAGAACTAGGGATTTTTCCATATCCTTATCTAAATAGGATACAGCCTTGGCTATGGCATATTTAGTAGGATTTGATATCATATTTTTTAAGACGTTTTTATAGTCCTGGCTATATTTGAAGCTTGGGTCTACCCCAATATTATATAGCATACCTTCAACTATATATTTACTGTCAACCTCATGGTCAAACCTGTTGTTTTGCAGGGCTTCCATAAGGTCGTCAGAAATAATTGGTAGGGCTATGTCATTTAAGCCGAAATCAATATACTTTTCCTTTTCATTTTTAAGTTCTAGGTAGGCTAGTTTTTCAGCCTTATCCCTAAAATACTTATCCAAAATAGTCATCATCCGCCTCTTTCATAAATTGTCTTCTTCTCATACTTGATCCACTAAGGATGGTGTATAAGTGTCCCTTATAAATATATATAAAGGCCATAAGCAAGTGGTAAATTATAAGCATTGGAAGACTAGCCAAGTTGTCTATTGATATAGCAAATATATTGGAATACCTAGAAATTTGAACCATGATTAAAGAGAAAAACACAGTAACTGGTATCCATTGAATAAAATTAACCTTCAAGAAGTCTATGATTGAGAATAGGGCTCTTTCTCCTTGCTCGCCTTCAATATATACGGTCTCAAGCATGGGACTAGTAAATATTTCATAAGCGTAGATTAATATTATTGATAGCAAGGGGAAGCTTGCTTGAATTGGGCCCGTAATCATTGAAATAACCATTTCTATCAACCAAAAGATAAACATGGTTGACATTAAAGGATTAATAAACACTTGCCAATCATCTGTAAAATTATCCAGACTAAGTCTGTCTTTTCTCATCACCTTATAAAGGGCAACTACCAATAGAGATAGGGTTGCAACATTTACTAAGTACCTTACTATCCCCCATAGAAAAGGAATAGTTAAGGCTGAAGAAAATAGGGATATTATATAGTTTGCCACTAGATTAATTACCATATTAAATAATAAGATTACTACTACTATTGGGAAATACTTCTTTGATTCAAAGGTTCTCTCTAGGGCTTGTCTGTTTACATACAAGGCGTCTTTTATATAATCCATACTACATCCTTTCCGGTGCTTTTATTCCTAATAGTCCCAGTAGGTTTTTAATAACGATTTGACTTGATTTTACTAGGGCTATTCTTGCTTTTTGTTCCTCTTCACTCGAATCTAATATTCTTGTATTGTTATAGAATTTGTTAAATGACTTAGCTATTTCAACCAGGTGTCTGGTTATTAATGATGCTTCTAGCTTGTCCATGGCTTGAACTATCACTTCTGGTGCCTTATAAAGGTTCATAATCAAGTCTTTTTCTTCATCAGTTGAAAGGATTGAAAAATCAACGTCTGATGAAACTTCCTTGCCATACCTATTAACCAGAGAATTGGCCCTTGCGTGGGTGTATTGAACATAAGGTCCTGTTTCGCCATCAAAGTTTAGAACTTCATCCCAGTCAAACACATAGTCCTTAATCCTATTATTAAATAATTCTTGGAATTTAATAGCCCCGATACCAATTTGGGCAGCTACTTCTTTCTTGTTTTCTAGGTTAGGATTTCTGCTTTCTATAATATCTAGGGTCTTTTCAATAGACTTGTTCAAAACATCTTCTAAGAATACTACTTGCCCCCTTCTGGTTGATAGGGTTCCTTCAACTAAACTTACCATACCAAATGCAACGTGCTCAATTTCGTCTGACCAATCGTAGCCAAGCTTATCAATAAGTAACTTTAGTTGCTTAAAGTGTAGGTTTTGTTGAGTAGCTACAACATATATATTCTTATAGAAATCATATTTTTCTTTTCTCTTTATAGCTGTTGCTACATCCCTGGTTATATAGGTTGATGAACCATCCCTCTTTAAGATAATTGCAGGTGGCATGTCTTCACCAAGTTCAACTATTTGGGCTTCATCAGATTCTACAAGAAGTCCCTTAGACTTAAATAAGTCAATTATTTCAGGTACAAATTTTGAGTGATAATGCTCTCCGTCATATGAGTCAAATTCAATGTCAAGCATCTTATATACTCTTTGGAATTCCTTTAGGGAAATTTCCTTAAACCAATTCCAAACCTCTAAGGCTTCTGGATCATCAGCTTCAAGTCTTCTAAACCATTCTCTTGCAGCCTGCATCTTATCAGGGTCTTGTTCAACCATATCATTGTATCTTACGTAAAGCTTTAACAATTCATTTATTGGGTCCTTGTTTATTTCTTCCTTATCTCCCCAAAGCTCATAAGCAGCAAGTAAAATACCAAATTGAGTACCATGGTCTCCTAGGTAGTTAATAGCTATTGTATTGTAACCTAAAAACTTAAAAATCCTCTTTAGGGCATCCCCTTGGACTGTAGACCTGATATGACCAATATGAAATGGCTTTGCAATATTAGTTGATGAATATTCAATTATTACATTCTTACCGTTGCCAAGGTCTTTACTACCAAAGCTATCCCCTTGTTCAAGAATTGATTCAATAGTATTTTTAGCCATCATTTCATAATTAACGTAAAAGTTAATATATGGTCCCAAGTTAACAACTTTTGTAAGAAAGTCTGCCTCTACCTTTGAAGCAAGGTCTTGAGCTATCATATTAGGTGCTTTTCTTAAAGTTTTAGCCAACCTAAAGCAAGGAAAAGCAAAGTCTCCCATCTCCTTGTTAGGTGGTGTTTCTATAGTTTTTAAAATATCTTCAAAGTCCATACCGATATTTTTTTCTTGAAGAATTTTCGCAATTTCAATCTTTATATCCATATTACTTAAGGCTTACAACTGTAACGCCCGCTCCTCCTTCTTTTAATGTTCCTAATCTAAAAGAGTCTACATACCTACTTTTCTTAAGGTATTGTGTTATACCTTGTCTTAGGGCTCCTGTACCCTTTCCATGTATTATCTGAACTTCTTTTAAGCCCAATATCAATGAATTATCAAAGAATTTCTCAATTTCTCCAATAGATTCATCTATGTTTTTACCTCTTAAATCAATACTTTGTGAATAACCGCTTTCCGCTTTCTCTTGAAGGACCTTCCTATAGGCAGAAGCTCCTTTTTTCTTCTCCTTACTTTCTTCTTTTGCAGGTACAAGGTCGGAAATATTAACATTAAATTTTAATATACCCACCTGTACAGTAAGGTCTCCCTTGTTATCAGGTAGGGTTTGAACTATACCAATGTCGTCCATGGAAATAATCCTAACACTTTGACCTAACTTAAGCTTTAGATTTGTATTTCTAGGCCTTTTATCTTGTGCCTGTCTCTTCTCATATTTATTTTGTAATTCATTGTATTTTTCATTTATCTCAGTATAGGACCTATCTAGGTCTGAAATATTTCCTGAAGACTTCTTTGCAAGTTTGATTAAGTGCTTTGCTTCCTTTCTTGCTTCTTCAAGGATTTTCATAGCTTCCTCTTTAGAATCATCAAGTTTTTTCTGAGCTACAAGCATCTTATCATCAATGCTTTCTTCAAGCTTTTCATTTAAGCTCTT
This sequence comes from uncultured Peptoniphilaceae bacterium, assembly GCA_964344625.1. Classification (GTDB taxonomy): domain Bacteria; phylum Bacillota; class Clostridia; order Tissierellales; family Peptoniphilaceae; genus JAAYEL01. The sequence continues at coordinate 23,781 of CAYFNZ010000008.1, forward strand.
ATACTTTTTCTTCAAGGCTTCAAGTTCCACTAATTCTCTTTCAGCCTTTATCCTATCCGACTCAATTTCTGAAATAAGGCCCTCAAAGTCCCTATTTTCTTTTGAAATATAAGATGAAGCATGGTTTAGGACATCTTCAGACAAACCTAATCTTCTTGAAATTTCAAAGGCATTTGACTTGCCCGGCATACCTATAATTAGCCTAAAAGTTGGCCTTAAGGATTCTACATCAAATTCTACTGATGCATTTTGAACCCTGTCTGTTGTCATGGCATAAAGCTTTAACTCGCTATAGTGGGTTGTGCTTACCAAGCTTACATTTTTCTTTAACAAGTAATCTATAATAGCCATGGCAAGGGCGGCGCCCTCTGTAGGGTCCGTTCCAGAACCTAATTCGTCAAACAAGACCAGGGAGTCCTCATCCGCTTTTGAAATGATTTCTACTATATTTGTCATCGATGCAGAAAATGTCGAAAGTGAAAGCTCAATAGACTGCTTGTCCCCAATATCAGCATAAATATTCTTAAATACCCCTACTTTTGAAAATTCATCCGCAGGTATATATAGGCCTGATTGGCTCATAATAATCAGCAAGCCCAGAGTCTTTAAGCTTACTGTCTTACCACCTGTGTTGGGTCCTGTTATTATCAAGGCTTTATATTCATTACCCAAAATGATATCTATAGGAACCACTTTATCTACCTCTAACAAAGGGTGCCTAGCATTTTTAATGTTAATATACTTGTCATTATTCATGATAGGTCTTGTGGCATTCATATCAAGGGCCATTTTAGCCTTTGCAAAACTGATATCCAGGTCTAAGAGTTTGTCTTGGTTGGATAGGATTTCTTGGCTATATTGACCGCATAAAGCAGATAAATCCTTTAAAATCCTTCTGATTTCATCGTACTCTTCAATCTGTAGCTGCCTAATTTGGTTATTTAATTCCACAACCACCATAGGCTCTATATAGACAGTTTGTCCGGTTGCAGACTTATCATGGGTGATACCTGCAAAAGATGACTTAGAACTGCTCTTAACTGGGACGACATACCTGCCATCCCTCATGGTAATTATATTTTCTTGAAGAAGATTTTGAGAATTCTTGTCCGTAACTATAGAATTTAACTTTCTTCTGATATCTTCTGATTTATTTCTTATATTTCTTCTTATATTGAAAAGGGTTCTTGAAGCATCATCTGCTATGGTCTCATCATCTATTATTATCCTTTCAATTTCCTTTTCCACCCTGGTGTTGGTGTATAGTAAATTGATTTGATCTTTAATAATATTATCCGCTTCAAATTGGGACACATAATCCTTCAAATCCGCTGATACCCTTAAGGAATCCGCTATTTGTCTAAATTGATAATTTTCTAAAATCCCACCCATATCAAGTCTTTTAACTATTTCTTCCAAGTCAAAAATCCCATACAAGGGTGGCATAGAATATTTTACAATCAACTCAATAGCATCTGATGTCTTGTCTAAAAGATGATTTATTTCCTCTAAATCATCTGAAGGTTCAAGACTTGAAACCTTGTCAAGAGCCAAGTTTGAGCTACAATATCCCTTTAACTTTTCTATTATCTTAAAATATTCCAATGTGGTAAATGATTTTTTATCCATTAAATCACCCCTAAATTAAAATGTCCTGTATAGGTCTTCTTATTTTTCTTTTCTTTTAGGTTTTGGCCATCTAGATATAGTTTTTCAAAGTTTTTAACTGCTTCAAAAATATCTTTTTCTCCCCTATCAACTATTCTTAAAAGGCTTACCCCGGTCTTATCTAACTTATCTTTTTCATTTATGAGGTTAAGGATGCTATCTGTTAAGACTTCAGAATAACCATACGCCCTATTTACAAGCATCTTATCCAAATCATTTTTTAAAACAAGGTCCCTATTGAATGGACAGGTTTTACAATTGCTATCATCCTTGCAGCCCTTTATTATTGAAGCTGGACAATGCTTTAATAGCATTTGCCCTATTCTACCAAATGCTTGAATTTCAATTAAATCGTCTTGGTTAAAGGATAACTCAGAAATTTCTTCTGCATTAAGCTCATGACTTAATGAGAAATCCTTAATACCTTTTTGTCTATAAAAATCCATGGCATATGAGTTAAAAATATTAAGACTAGGGTCTAGATGAATTATTTTACCATAGCTGTTTAAGGCCTCAATATCACCTAGGGTTTGGGCTGAAAAACCATCTATTAATGAAATATTTTCATCTATCTGTCCCAGTAGTTTTTCATAATCCTTTTTTTCAAGTATCCTAGGCATTACAAAAAATATTTGCCCCTGGTAGCTAGACCTAACTTCTTTTATAAGGTCCAAATCATGAAGATAAAGCCTATAAAAGATATCTAAATCCAAGTCCTTATTATAGTCATAGAAGAATTCATAACTTAACTTATACTTCTTATCTAAATCTCTAGGAATTTCTTTATTGATTGGATTAAAATCGCTTAAAATCCTAACTTGAGACCTAGAAAATTCCTCATCTAAAGCCGCTACTAGCTCCCTTCTTAGTTCATTTAACCTTGATTTAGCTATAAATACCTGGGAGCTCTTGTCGATTTTTAAATTACTCAACTTGTAACCTGTATTTCCTAGCCTTGAAAGCTGCTTATAGATTTCATCCTGGCTAGTTTCCTTATTTTGAGCCTCTTCAAGTATATAGTCAATTTCTACATCTACAGACTTGTCCAAGGCCTTGGCCCTTGCTGAAAGCTTACTGCCAAGTTTGGCATAAACTTGTATTTCTAGGTCAAGGTTTCCTAGAGAAGCCCTGTCTTCAATAAGACTCTCATTTACCTTGTTTGAAAAAAGCTGATAGATAGGAGCCTGGTCTTTCAAATCTTTATAGCCTTTTAGTTCTTCAAACTCGCCTATCTTAAAGTCTTTAGTCAAGGTCAAATTAAGCCTTTTATTTTTATTAGTTACTACTGTAATTATGTCTTTTTGGTACAAGTTTTTTTCAAAAACTAGGCTAGCATTTTTATCATTTTTCCTATTTTGAACATAACCTACTCTAAGGCCAGCAACATCATCTTTAGAATTATAAAAATTCCTAGCAAAGTCGCCAAAAAACAAGCCCTTTGTAAACTTCCTATTAGAAACAAGAGTTAGCTTGTCCTTGTCATAAGTATCTCCTTCCAAGGCCCTCCTATATTCGTTGACTACAGAATAAACATATTCCGGCTTTTTCATCCTTCCTTCGATTTTCAAGGAATATACTCCTGCATCGATTATGGACTTGATGTAGTCAATTGTCATAAGGTCTCTTGCTGAAATAAAGGAATCTGGAAGGCTTGATATCTTCTTTCCATCCTTGTTGTAAACATCATAAAGTTTTCTACAAGGTTGGGCACACCTTCCCCTGTTTCCAGACCTTTGACCTATTAAAGAGCTCATTAGGCATTGTCCAGAAACACAGACGCACAAGGATCCATGAACGAAAAATTCTATTTCTAGGTCTATGTCTTTTTTAATGTTTTTTATCTCCTCAATTGAGGTTTCTCTGCCCAGGACAATCCTATCAAAGCCAAGTTTTTCTAAGAATTTGGCCCCATAATAGTTGTTGACATTCATTTGAGTAGAAGCGTGAAGTTCAAAGCCATCAAAGTGCTTTTTTATAAAATTAAAAACTCCCAGGTCCTGAACAATTAAGGCATCTACCCCTATCTTGGCCATATTTGAAAGATAGGCATAAAGCCTTTCAAACTCCTGGTCTTTAATGAGAGTGTTAACTGTCAAATAGACCTTAGTCTTATTTTTATGGGCAATCCTTACTATCTTATTAAGTTGTTCTAAATCAAAATTACTAGCATAGGCTCTGGCTCCGAATTGATCGCCAGCCAGATAGACAGCATCAGCATTTGCACAAATAGCTGCCTCAAACATGTCCATATCGCCCACAGGTGCTAGTAATTCATACTTTTTATTTATTTCCACTTCTTCTAACGGCCTCTTGTAATTGTTTATAAGCTGAAAGTGTCTCTCTTTCTTGATCTACAAGCTTGTCTGTTAAAAATTGAATTCTTTTTTCGTATTCAGATACTTGGTCTTTGTTGTTATCGATTATCTCTTTTAACTTAGCCCTTTCTTTCTCAACTTCTTCAAGCTGGGCTTGTATTTGATTAACTCTCTCTTCCAAGGCACCTATCTTTTGATTGGCGTTGTGCTCTCTAATAAGCATGTCTTCATACTTTTGTCTTAGAGGTCCATATTCTCTCATAGGTAGGTCTGAACTTTTCTTAAGCTCTTCATACTCATGGGAAATGCTATATAGGGTATCGGCTATATTAAGGCATGCCAAGGTAGCGTGCATAGCAGGGTTCCTATATTTAAGTTGCTTTTTAGCCCCCTTTAACTCAGTATCCACGTATTTAACTATCTTGTCTGTTTCTTCCTTAGATCTCTTGGTTCTTAAGACATAATTATTGTTGCCGATTTGAACTTCATAGCTGTTTTTATCTGCCATTTTTATCCCCTTAAATTAATTCCGAACCTTTCATTTAGACTCTCTAGTATCTTTTCAAAGGCATCCTTTACTTCCTTATCCTTAAGAGTTCTCTCATCTGACTGGAAGCCAATCTTATAAGCTAAAGACGTCTTACCTTCTTCAATTTGCTCACCAGTATAGATGTCAAATAATTGAATTTCCTTTAGGTTATCTCCACCATTTTGTCTAATAAGTTCAACTATATCCCTACTCTTTACATCCTTATCAACAACTAGGGCGATATCTCTTTCCATCATAGGATATTTTGAAACTGTAGCATAAGTCTTTTGGTGGTCTACATACTTAAGAAGCTTTGAAATATTTACCTCTGCAGCATATACCCTCTTTGATATATCAAAGTTTTGAAGAACTAGAGGATGAACTTCACCTACATAGGCTATAAGTTCGCCAGCAACAAGGACTTTAGCACATCTTGTAGTATGGAAGATTGGATTTTCTTTTTCTGTTTCAAAAATATAATCCTTAATACCATATTTATCAAATAGGTTTTCTAAGACATTTTTAATATAATAAAAATCATAATTTCCAACCATTGCTAATGTTAGTAAAGTTTCTTCTACAATCTTACCATCAAGTTTATGGAAGGAATTTCCAACTTCAGAAAGTCTAAGGATTTCGCTCTTGTTGTTAAGATTTTTTCTAACTACATCAAGCATGTTGCCCAAAAGTGTAGTTCTCATAACTGAGAAGTCTTCCCCTAGTGGGTTCATGATTTTTATATAGTCCCTAAGTTCAGAGTCTTTTTCAAGATTTAACTTTTCATAAAGCTTTTCGCTTATAAAAGAATAAGTCATAATTTCTGAAAAACCTAAAGCGTAAACATCAAGTCTTAATTGGTCTAAGAATTCTCTTTTTTCTGATTTAATACCTTGACTTAGGTCCCCTCTTAAAGGTTTTGGAGCAATATTATGGAAACCATACAATCTTCCAACTTCTTCAATAAGGTCTGCCTCAATATTCAAATCCCCCCTAAAGTAAGGGATTGAAACCTTCATTTCATCATCCTTTACTTGGACTTTTAGTTCTAATGCTTCAAGGTATCTTGTAGTTTCTTCAAGGCTTAAATCAATTCCTAATAAGGCATTTGACCTTGAATTTCTAAGTATGATTTCTTTATCCTTGTATTCATTTGGATAGTAGTCATATGAGCCATTTACAACTTTTCCTGCTCCGATTTCTTCTATTAGATAGCAGAACCTGTCGCTTGCAATTTTAGCTAAATCAAGTGGAATATTCTTTTCAAACCTAGAAGAAGCCTCACTTCTTAGGGCAAGTCTTTTAGATGTTTGCCTAATATTTTCTGGATTGAAACTTGCTGCTTCCAAAAGAATACTTGTAGTATGGTCTTCTACCTCTGTATCCAAGCCACCCATAACACCTGCAAGGCCGATTGGTTTAGAATTTCCATCACAGATAAGGATGTCACCACTATTTAATTCTCTTTCACTTTCATCAAGGGTAACGAGTTTTTCTCCATCTTCCGCCATTCTAACTACTAGTGAATTACCTGTTATACTAGATAGGTCATAGGCATGAAGGGGTTGACCATATTCAAGCATGATAAAGTTTGTAAGGTCAACTATGTTATTAATAGGCCTCATTCCAGCCTTAATTAAATAGTTTTTAATCCATTGTGGAGATTCTTTAATAACTACATCCTTGATGACCCTTAGGTTAAATCTACCTACATTTTGAGTTTCAACCTTAAGGTCTTTAAAATATGTTTCTATCTCGTCTTCTTCTGCCTTAATATCTGAAGCTGGAAGCTTTATTTTCTTGTCAAATGCTGCTGCAACCTCTCTTGCCATCCCAATTATTGACAGGCAGTCTGGTCTATTTGGGGTGATTTCAAATTCGATAACTTGGTCATTAAGTCCTAAGGCTTCTAAACCATCTGCTCCAAGTTCAACATCATCTGAAAGAATAATAATTCCATCTTTAGATTTTTTTGGAATTAAGGAATCATCTATACCTAATTCTTCATATGAGCATAGCATGCCCGGAGACTTAACTCCATCAAAGTCGGCTTCTGAGATACTTATTCCACCTGGTAGCTTTGCTCCAAGCAAGGCAGCAATAACTTTATCTCCCACCTTCATATTCTTTGCCCCTGTTACCAATTGGATTTTTTCATCTCCTAGGTCAAGGTCTACCAAAGAAAGTTTTTTAAGGCTTGGGTGGGCACTTATCTCAAGGATTTGTCCAACCTTAATGTTTTCTATCCCCTTGTTCATCTCTTCTATCGCTTCAACGTGACTTCCTGTGTCAGTCACCTTATCGGCAATAATCCTTGTATCTTCATCTATATCTATATAATCTAATAGCCATTTAACTGGTACTAACATCTATTCCTCCTAGAATTGATTTAAAAATCTTTGGTCATTATCATAAAGTAACCTGATATTTGGTATACCATATTTTACCATGGTAATACGGTCTACCCCCATACCAAAGGCAAATCCTGTATATTCTTCAGAATCTATGCCACAATTTTCTAAAACTTGTGGGTGTACCATGCCACAGCCTAAAAGTTCCATTGACCATCCTGTGTGGTTACAAGCATCGCAGCCCTTGCCCTTACACTTGAAGCAAGAAACATCTACTTCCATTGATGGTTCTGTAAATGGAAAATAATGAGGTCTAAATCTGGTTTCAAATTCTTGGCCAAATAACTCTTTTATAAATACATTGATAGTATCAATTAAGTTTGCCATTGAAACATTTTTATCTACAACAAGACCTTCTATTTGATGGAACATCGGTGAGTGCGTATCATCGACATCGTCAAATCTAAATGTCCTTCCTGCACTAACCATCCTGATTGGAGGTTTTTGATTCATCATCACCCTTACTTGAACTGGTGATGTATGAGTTCTTAATAAAGTTTCTTTATCTATATAAAATGTATCTGATAAATCTCTAGAAGGATGATCCTTTGGAGAGTTTAATTTGTCAAAGTTATTTTCAACCGTTTCGATTTCCGGTCCATCCACTACGGAAAATCCCATATACCTAAATAGGTTTTCTAATTCTTCCATAGTTTGGTTTAATGGGTGTCTATGCCCCATTTCTACAAGTTTTTGAGATGCTGTAACATCTAGGGCTTCATCTATTATTTGTTTTCTTAATTTAGCCCATTTCAAACTTTCAGCTTTTTCTGCTAACTTTTGGCTTATTTTCTCCCTAACGCTATTAGCCATTTGGCCTACGATAGGTCTTTCTTCGCTTGAAAGCTTGCCCATACCTTTTAATATTTGAGTCAAGGCGCCCTTTTTACCAAGGACTTCCACCCTAATTTTTTCTAATTCTTGGAAGTCAATTACAGATTCAATTTTTTCAAGAGCTTCCTTTTCAATCTGATTTAATAATTCCTTCATCTTTTCCTCCAAACTTTTATTAATACATTATACCATATTATGTTTAATTGTTGAATTTACAATGCTTTTATGTCCTTGTTTTTTACCACCGTCATATTAAAAAAGCATTTTCACTACCCATAAAATGATTAAACCAGTAAAAATATTTAAATAAATAAGCCTGGATTAAAACCAGGCTCAGTATAATATTATCTTCTAAGTCTTCTCTTCAAAATTACTAGCTTTATACCGCAGTAAATAATTATCGTCTATTTCTTTGTCCACAAACTCGATTTGATAAATAATATCTTCAGGCTCTATTTTTTCACTTGAATTTCGCTCATCAGTATTGATGCGCATATTGCAGCATTTAAAGATTCAATCTTGCCACTCATAGGTATTTTGACTGTATTGTCTGCAAGTTTTCTTACATTTTCACTTATGCCATTTGCTTCATTTCCAATTACAAGGCAAATATTTCCTTCAAAGGCCTCTTCTTTATAATTCTTTCCTGCCATATCGGCAATATATAGCCTATAATCTTTTTTAAGCTTATGAAGGTCTTCTTCTTTTATTTCTTCTAATTTAAGTCTAAAAATTGATCCCATTGAAGCCCTAATAGTCTTTTCATTATAAGGGTCTACTGTATTCAATAAATAAATTATATTAAAGTCAAAGGCCTCAGCACTCCTAATAATAGTCCCTAAATTCCCAGGATCAGAAATATGGTCTAAGAGCAAGACCTTGTCAGAAAAAGCTAGGTTATTTTTTGGAAATTTCACAACTGCAAGATAGCCATCTGGACTTACCATCTGGGAAATGCCATTAAATAAATCTCTATTTGTAATCCTAACATCATAGCCTTCAAATTTTTCAGCTATATCTTCTCTTAGGAGGATAAAGTCTATTTCTATGGCATTTTCAATAGCTTCGTAAAGAAGCTTTCTAGATTCAATTACGAATTTTTCTTCCTTATACCTAAACTTTCTCTGTCTTAGCTTTCTAATCAGCTTTAGGGAATTATTATCTTTTGATTCAATTACACCTGTATTAGTTTTCATTGGCTCTTAATTCTTTAATAACTGAAAATTGCTCAGCAGTTCCCAAAAGAACAAGCTTATCCTTATCTTGCATTTGATAATTTGGCTCTGGGTTTCCTATAAAATCGCCATTTAGCTTGATAATTCCAAGTATGTTTACCCCATACTTTACACGGACATCAATATCCATAATTGATGAACCTACCCATGCCTTTGGAGCATACATCTCGATAATAGAATAGTCACCTGCCAAGTTAAAGAAGTCTACTACGTTGTTTGATTCAAGGTTATAAGCAAGCTTTCTTCCCATATCTAATTCTGGAATTATTACTTCATCTGCCCCTAACCTTTTTAATACGTTGGAATGCAAGGCTGTTCTCGCCTTACAAACGACATGATTAACACCTAATTCTTTTAATGAAAGTGTAGCTAAAACCGAAGCTTCTAAATTTGACCCCATGGCAACTATCGCTGTGTCTACATTTGCAAGACCCAACTCCTCATAAACACTTGTATTCATGATATCTGCACAAACCGCATGGGTTACAAAATGAGCTATTTTATTAACTACTTCTTCATCCCTATCTATAACTATAACTTCATTTCCCAAATCTGAGAGAGTTAAGGCCAAGCTTTCTCCAAACCTGCCTGCTCCAATAATCACATAATTTCTCATTTACTACCCCACTAGTATACTTTCTTCTGCTTCTCTAAAAGCATTTGTCGAACTTCTATTTGAAAACACATAAACCATTGACAAAGGACCAATCTTACCAAATATCATCGTCAACATGATAGTTAGCTTTCCAACAACGGATAGACCTGGCGTAATTCCCCTCGATAGACCAACTGTTCCATATGCTGAAATAACTTCATATAAAAGATTTGATATCGAATTTGTCCCATCCGAAATAGTTAAAATGATGGTGGCCACACCTACCCAAATAATTGAAACCATAAAAAGTGTCGTTGCCTTACCTATATTATCGGTAGGAATCCTCCTGTTAAAGGCTGTAACATCCTTTTGCTTTCTTAAATTAGCTTTTGTAGTTTGTAAAAGTGCAAAAAAAGTGGTAACCTTAAGCCCCCCTGCAGTTCCCGCCGGCGCCCCACCTATAAACATTAAAAACATAGTAATAAGCAAGGTGGTGCTAGTAATTCCTGCCTGGTCGATTGTAAAAAACCCTGCTGTCCTAGGAGTAACAGATTGAAACATCGCTGCTGTAAACTTACCCCCAATACTTAAGTCAGCCATGGTCCTTGGATTGTTCCACTCAACAATCAGAATCACAATCGCTGGAATAACTATCAAAATAGCATACATCACTAATACTATTTTAGTATGTAGCCTAAATTTCTTAAACTTTTTATTGGCTAAAATATCCCTATAAACTGTAAAGCCCAGACCAGCTAGGACAATTAGTCCCATAATTATAAATGAAACATAAGGGTCTGATACATATTTAGATAAAGAATCTGTACCAAGTATATCAAAACCAGCATTACAAAAAGCGGATATGGCATGAAAGATTGAATATGCTATCCCTCTTAGAAAGCCATACTCTGGTACAAATCTAAAAGCTAATAGTAAGGCTCCCGTCCCTTCTATGATAAAGGTAGTTGCCAAAACATACCTAATAAGCTTTATCATACCATGAATACTGGCTTCATTTTTTTCTTCTGCTATGTAAAGTCTATCTACTAGAGTAAATTTTTTATTCAAGATAAGGCCAACAGCTACAGCCGCTGTAACAACCCCCAAGCCCCCTAATTGAATTAAAGTGATAATCACCAATTTACCAAAACTAGACCAGTAGCTTGCTGTAACCTTAATAGCAAGTCCCGTAACGCATACGGCTGATGCAGCTGTAAAGGTCGTGTCCAAAGGATTAGTAAAATTTCCTGAAGCTGATGAAATTGGCAGGCTTAAAAGGGCCCCTCCTATTAAAATTGTAGTCAAATAAGCAAAGAAAAAAAACTTTGCCGGATTTTTTACTAGGTTATTCTTTCTGTATATTCTCTTCATTTTTTCTCCAAATTTCGCTAATTTCTCAGAACAATTGTATCACTTTTCGCCTATATTTCTAGACATATGTATTAAATATTATACAATATTTAGCCTATATTACATAAAAATATTTAAATTTAAATGAGAAAATGCCAGGCTTACGCCCAGCACAACTCAATTAGAATATTATATATAAATAGGATTATTAAAAAAATTATAGAAACTTTATAGGTTCACTTAAAACTCTTGTCTTGAAACCCTTAAAGTCAATTTCTTTAGTTAATTCCCTCTCTTTGATGCCTTGGTCTTCAATCAAGGCTTCCTTAGCCGAAAGAACAGGCTCTATACATATGTCTTTTGTAGTTAAGATTTCAACCCATTCATCCCTTGTTTTAGACAAGAACATTTCCTTTAGGTACTCTTTTTTAGGCTTCCAATTTTCGGAAAATGCCCCTTCTTCTATCCATTCTTCCTTGCCAATTTGCTTACACAATTCTTTCCAGAACTTTGGCTCAAGAGATCCCAGTGACATATATTTTCCATCACTAGTCTTGTAGTAATCATAGACAGATGCTCCTGTAACCCAATTGTCTTCCCTTTCTGGTTCCTTATCCCCAGCTAAGAAGGCAGTACCGATCATGGCATGAAGAGGAATAATAGAGTCAAGCATTGCTACATCAACATGACTTCCCTCTCCAGTAGCATTTCTATTATTTACTGCTGCAAGTAAGCCAATAACAGCATTATGAGCTGCAACTATATCAGATGTCTGATAAGCTTGATGGGTTGGGCCGCTTTCAATAGTTCCTGAATAGTCAGCTAAACCTGAAAGAGCAATAGCATTCAAGTCGTGGGTAGCCTTATTTGACCTTAAGCCATATTGACCAAAGCCTGTAATAGAAACATAAATGATGTCTTCCTTTATCTTCTTTAGGTCTTCATAACCTAAGCCAAGTTTTGTCATAATTCCAGGTCTATTTGTTTCTATAATAATATCATAGCCTTCTTCAGTAATAAGTCTTTTAACCTCATCAACCCCAGCTTTTTCCTTAAGGTTTAGGTATAAAACATCCTTTTTATTATGGTTAAACCAAGCATCGACGCTTCTTACGCCTGGTCCAATTTCAGGGCTATTTTCAATAACTAAGTCCACCTTGTTTGGAGCCGCAATTTTGATAATATCTGCTCCTAGCTCTCCTAGTCTCCAGCTGGCAAATGGTCCTGGTAACAGGGTAGAAAAATCTAAAATCTTCAAATTGTTTAACATGCATACCTCCTTATTCTTTCACTCTAAATGATAGCCATTTTAATCTTATGTAAACACTTTACCTAAAAACATTAGCATATCTTGTCAATCTTTTTCTTGCTGATATTTTGTCAAATAAAGAAATGTCTTAGTATAGGCATTTGTTGACCATCTAAAGATTGTTAATTTTCGTTAATCATCCTTATAAAATACTGTTATTTATTTTAGATTAAAAAACCTCCAATTAAAATAGCATACATAACTCCTCCATCGCCAGGATAATATTTTGAACCTTCCCAGTATAAGAATTTATAACCTTCCTTCACTGGCATAATCGTTGATAGGTGCTCCTTTTACCCTATCAGATAATTCACTGGTTCACTAACCTATATTTTTTCACTTTTGAACTAATTTATAAAAACATTTTCAATATTAGCCTTATGTAAAGTTATAAAGTAAGTTTTTTATAAAATGCCACAAAAAAAAGAGACCCTCGGGGTCTCTCTAATTTTGTAACTTGTAGCAAATTATGCTTGCTTTGCTATTTCTACTAGCTTCTTAAAGCCTTCAGCGTCATTTATAGCTATTTCAGAAAGCATCTTTCTATTTACTTCTACGTTTGCTCTCTTTAAGCCTGCTATGAATGTGCTGTAGTTCATGCCATTTGCTCTAGCAGCAGCGTTGATTCTTGCAATCCAAAGTTGTCTGAAATCTCTTTTTCTATTTTTTCTTCCTATATAAGAATAGTTTAAAGATTTCATTACAGCTTGTTTTGCTGTTCTAAATAATCTTGACTTGCCACCATAGTATCCTTTGGCTTGCTTTAATATGTTTTTATGGTTTTTCTTTGCATTAACTGCACCTTTAACTCTTGCCATCTTTAACTACCTCCTATGGAATCATTTGATCGATTCTTTTTTGATCTGATGGGTGAACTAGTGTTGACTTTCTTAAGTTTCTAACCCTCTTTTGAGACTTCTTGCCTGTTAAGTGTCCTTTGTAAGCTTTATATCTTCTGATTTTTCCAGAACCAGTTCTTTTGAATCTTTTAGCAGAAGCTCTGTGTGTTTTCATCTTTCCCATTGTATACCCCCTTATTCTTGTGTGGAAGGCTCCAAGAACATAACCATTGCTCTTCCTTCCATCTTCGGTTTTTTCTCTATTTGACTAACGTCGCCAACTAGTTCAAAAAAGGAATCCATAACTCCGAATCCTATGTTCGTACGACCTAGTTCTCTACCTCTAAACCTTATACTAACTTTTACTTTGTTTCCTTGAGTAAGGAACTTCCTAGCTTGTGTAGCCTTAACATTTAGATCGTGTTGCTCTATATTTGGAGACAACCTAACTTCTTTTAATTCTATGGTTTTTTGCTTTTTCTTAGCTTCTTTTGCCTTTTTCATGGTATCGTATCTATACTTACCATAATCCATTATCTTGCACACTGGTGGTTTAGCATTTGGAGACATAAGAACTAAGTCCAAGTTCTTTTCTTCGGCAATTCTTAGAGCTTCTCTTGAAGAAACTATACCTAATTGCTCCCCATCATCACTAATTAGTCTAACTTCTCTAAACCTTATTTCTTCATTAATCTGAAGTTTTTTAATAACATACACCCCCTAGGTATTCTATAAATGTTACTATTTAAAACAAAAATAGCAGTGGTAAAAATACCCACTACTACTAATAATGATTTCAAAATTAGCTATTAACCTTTCGCCATAAGCTAAGGTGAGAGCAGGTACCTCTACTTGATTTACTGTGATATAGTATCACACTAATTAGTATATGTCAACTAATCTATAGCTAATTTTGTGTTTGCATCATAAGTTTATTTATTCCAATCTATGCCGACTTCCTTTGGTAGGTAATAGTCCCCGCCATCATCTTCATAGATAAAAATCCTATTTTTACCTTCTAGGTCCTCATAAGTCTTTTCTAAGAAGTACTTCTGTAGAGGCATATACTTTTCTTCATATAGGTGGCTATCAATCTTTTCATCTAGTCTTAAGTCAATTAAGGAATTTTGTTTATTGGATATATTAAATATTTCTCTTTCTAGCTTCTTTATATTTTTCTCTAGACTCTTGTCATTTAAGGTGTTTTCTATTATTTCTAAGAACTTACTTACTGTATCCTTATTATTTGATGTAAGCTGCCTATAGCTTTCTAGAAAAGCTTTTTCTATAGCTATTTCTTCTATTCCTTTGCAATTAGGACAAAACCTTATTCCCTTCTTAGTTCCTGTTACACATTGCCAGAT
>CAYFNZ010000009.1:0-24985 GCA_964344625.1 uncultured Peptoniphilaceae bacterium
TAACTTGTCAAGGACTTTTTAGCACTCTTTCTATTCGAGTGCTAAAATAATGAAGAAAGGCTTCAGCCTGCCATCTTTCTTTACCTGTCCATTTTTCGGTATCGCCAGAAACACTCCCTACCCTTTTGACATCTGCGTGTCCGGCTTATAGGTAGTAGTTTAAGCCCTAAATTGATACCAAATTTGAAAAACGCCATTTTGTTACCAATCGATTTTTTTAAAAGTTGATACCAAATTTGGAAAATGCCTTTTTGTTACCAATTGAGTTGATACCAAATTCGGAAAATGCCTTTTTGGTATCAATTGTTAAAAAAGTGAATTAATACCAAATTCAAGAAAATGCGATTAGGTATCAATGAAATTGATACCTAAAACCCAAATCAGGAATTGGGTATCAATTGACAAAAAATAACATTGATACCATATTTAAGAAGCTCGATTTTGGTATCAATTTTAACCAAAGACGACTTAAAATACTTCTATACAATGAAGGCAGGCCTCTGCCTGCCATCCTTTTTGATATAAAAAAATGGAGGTGCTTGCACCTCCTTCATTTATATTATATCGACATAAAATTGGTTGCAGACATCTAGGCCGTAGTCTGTGAATTTGAATCTTCCATCTTCTATTTGGACTATCCCCATGTCTGTGTGTTTTTCTATTACAGACTTGTACTTTGATAAAAAGTCTATATGGAATTTGTCATTTATGTCTTTGATTTTAAAGCCATCTAGCATTCTCATATACATTATTATATACTCTTTTTCCCTGTCTTCTCCTGTAAGTTCTTCTAGACCTTCAACAGGAAACCTATTTTCTTCTATAGCTTTAAAATAGTCTTTAAATGTTGAATAGTTTTTTCTCCTGTTGCCATCAAAGTTTGACGTAGCTCCAAGACCTAGGGCAAGATAAGGCTCTTGCTTCCAGTATTTGGCATTGTGCCTGGACTCTTTGCCAGCCTTTGCAAAATTTGAAATCTCATACCTCTTAAAGCCCATTTCAGAAAGACGTTTTTTCACCTGGTCAAACATGGCCCTTTCTAGGTCATCGTCAAATAGGTCGATTAGACCCT
Source organism: uncultured Peptoniphilaceae bacterium (assembly GCA_964344625.1). Lineage (GTDB taxonomy): Bacteria > Bacillota > Clostridia > Tissierellales > Peptoniphilaceae > JAAYEL01. The sequence goes on from CAYFNZ010000009.1 coordinate 1,073, forward strand.
GGTCCAACCAATGCTTAAACAAGGTCCTATCTTCTAGTATTAACGTGTAGTAGGAGATGTGATCTATGTCTAGGTCAGAAATGATATCTAGGTCCTTGACTAACTTGTTCATATCCTGTTTAGGGTTAGCCAACATCATATCAAGACTTAGGTTTTTTGCGCCTAGATTTCTTAGTAGCCTGATGTCATTTAAGACTATATCCTTGCTATGGCTTCTTCCTAGAATTTTTAGGATTTCGTCATCAAAGGTTTGCACTCCAAGAGAAAACCTGTTTATACCAGATTTCAGGTAATCTATAATCTTTTTCTCATCTAAGGTGTTGGGGTTCATCTCTATTGAAATCTCACAGTCCTTAGATATTTCAAAAACCCTTCTTAACTCCTTCATCAAGTCCACTATATAGGCTGAATCAATATAGGTTGGGGTCCCCCCTCCTATAAAGATGGAATCTAGAAGGTAGCCCTTGTTTTCATACATTTTCATTTCTTTTTTCAGGGCTTTCATGTAGTCATCGATTTTCTTGTCAGCATTTGAAAATGTCAGAAAATCGCAGTAATTACACTTGTAGGGGCAAAATGGTATATGGATATATAGTCCAAACTTTTCCATCTAGTCCTCTTCTTCGTATTTTAAAACTGATAGGAAGGCTTCTTGAGGGACTTGAACAGATCCAATTGACCTCATTCTCTTCTTTCCTTCTTTTTGCTTTTCTAGAAGTTTCTTCTTTCTTGAAATGTCCCCACCATAACACTTAGCTAGGACGTCTTTTCTAAGGGCCCTTACCGTTTCTCTTGCTATTACCTTGTTGCCGATTGCAGCTTGAACAGGTATAGCAAATTGGTGTCTAGGTATTTCATCCTTTAGTTTAGAAGCAATCCTTCTTCCCCTTTCATAGGCCTTGTCCCTGTGAACAATTATAGAAAGGGCATCGACAATTTCTCCGTTTAGTAGGATATCAAGCTTTACTAGGTCAGCTTCTTGGTAGCCCTTGTATTCATAGTCGAAGGAGGCATAGCCCCTGGTCTTAGATTTAATGGCATCGAAGAAGTCGTAAATTACTTCATTTAGCGGAAGCATGTATTTTATAGTCACCCTGTGCTTGTCAAGGTAGGTCATGTCTTTGTAGACCCCTCTTCTTTCTTGGCAAAGCTCCATGATAGGTCCAATGTATTCTTCCGGAGTCATGATATCCGCTTCAACGATTGGTTCTTCAATCTTATCTATTGTTGTCGGGTCTGGAAAATCCGTTGGGTTTTGCAGACTTATTACGCTTCCATCCTTTAGGTAAACCTTGTAAATAACTGAAGGTGCTGTCGCAATGATATCCAGGTTAAACTCCCTGTCTAGCCTTTCTTGGATTATTTCCATGTGAAGCAGGCCTAAAAAACCAGTTCTAAAGCCAAAGCCTAGGGCCACAGAGGATTCCGGTTCAAAGACTAAAGAAGCATCATTTACTTGAAGCTTTTCTAGGGCTTCACGAATATTGTTGTAGGATTCTCCTTCAGCAGGATAAAGTCCTGAATAAACCATAGGAAGGACTTTTTTGTAGCCTGGAAGGGCTTGGTCGGCAGGATTTTCAGCATCAGTTATAGTATCCCCAACCCTGGCATCCTTGATATTTTTTATAGAAGCAACTATAAAGCCTACATCTCCTGTATCTAAGGAATCGGTAGGAACTTGCCCCCTCATGGTGTAACCAACTTCAACAACCTCAAAAGTCTCCCCATTCGACATCATCTTTATTTCCATACCTGGCTTAACACTACCATCAACTACCCTTACATACATAACTACTCCCTTATAGGAGTCGTAGTAGGAGTCGAAAATCATGGCTCTTAGCTTGCCATTATCATCTCCGCCCGGAGCTGGTATTTGATTAACTATAGCTTCCAAAACATCTTCTATATTTAATCCAGACTTAGCTGAAATGCAAGGTATTCCATCAGTATCAAACCCAAGTATTTCTTCTATTTCTTCTTTTACCTCATCAATTCTGGCAGAAGGTAGGTCTATCTTATTAATTACTGGTACAATTTCTAGGTCTTGGTCGAAGGCTAGGTAGGTATTGGCTAGGGTTTGAGCTTCTACCCCTTGGGTAGCGTCAACTATCAAAAGGGCCCCCTCACAGGCAGCCAAAGACCTTGAAACCTCGTAGTTAAAGTCGACATGGCCCGGAGTATCAATAAGGTTTAGCATGTACCTTTGGCCATCTTTTGCATCATAAAAAATCTTTACAGCCTTTAACTTTATAGTAATGCCCCTTTCCTTTTCTAGGTCCATGGAATCAAGCATCCTATCCTTCATCTCCCTCATGGTAATGGCACCTGTTTTTTCAATTAACCTATCGGCTAGGGTTGATTTACCATGGTCTATATGTGCGATTATTGAAAAATTTCTTATATTTTTTTTATCTATTTTCATCTATCCTCCAAGTTTATAACTTAAACATAAACTTTCCATCTATTCTCTTAATATTAATCGGTCCGAAAATCCTTGAGTCTTTAGAGTCATTCTGTCTTCTATTATCTCCCAAGACAAAAAACTCATCATCTTTCAGATACCAGGAGTCTACATTGTACTTGTATGTATGCTGGCTGTTGTATTCTTCCTTGAGAAGCTCGCCATTGATAAATATCTTACCATTTCTTATCTCAACATATTCACCAGGAAGGCCCACAATCCTCTTGATATATCGATTGGAATCGCCATCCTTAAAAACTACCACGCTTCCCCTATCTAAACTCTCCGCTCTGATATTTATCTTTGAAAATAAAAGCTTGTCTCCACTATCAAAGGTCGGATACATAGACCTTCCCTCCACCTTTATCACAGTAAAAACATAGCTACTTATAATGAAATAAACAAGAAAAATGAACAGGACAAAAAGGGTAAGGTTTTGTGCAAGCTTTACCCTCTCCAAACGATTTTTTTCTTTTCTCATTTTCCTCTTTGCTAAAATCCTAGGATCCACAGATTACTTCAGCCAACCAAAAGATTCACCAAAAGGATAAAACCTCAGGCTAGCCACTCCTTTTATATCATTTATTTCAACGGGTCCAAAAACCCTTGAATCTTTACTCTTGCCAGGATTCCTATTGTCACCTGCCACAAAATATTGTCCAGAGCCAAGCGTCCACTCAATATCCTTAACTGGATAAGTATAGCCGCCATAAATGTAATCTTCAGTCAATTTCTTTCCATCTATATAAAAATACCCATCAATAAGTTGAACAGTTTCACCAGGTAGGCCTATAACCCTTTTGATATAGTCTTCATTGGCAGGATTATAATGCATAACAATAATATCCCCCCTCTTAAGCTCCTTAAACTTCAAGCTTATCTTATTGACTATAACCCTATCACCTGAATGAAGGGTATCCAACATAGATGTCCCCTGAACTTGCGTAGGTTCGAACAGGAAGGTCTTGATTAAAAAGGCCAGAGCCAAGGCAAGCACAAATGACTTCACCCAGTCCCATACGTCCTTAGCAAAACCCTCTCCCTTTTTTTCTTTTATTTCTTCACTCATAACTTACCTCTTTACTTACTTTCCGATATATTATATCATAAAGAAAACTATCTTGGTAAGTCATAAGTTTTTTAATGATTTTACTTGATTTTTTTAATGTAAAATGCTATTATAATTGGTGTTATTCGTACATCAGATTTACTTGAGGAGGTGAAAAAATGGCAAATATTAAATCAGCTATAAAAAGAATTGATGTTACTAAAAAGCAAACTCTTCGTAACAAGAGCAGAAAGAGCGAAATCAAAACTTATATAAAAAGATTTGAAAAGGCTGTGGAAGAAAAGAATACTGAATCAGCTACTGAATTACTAAAAGTAATTGATAAAAAATTAAAAAGAGCATCACTTGCAAATATTATACATCCAAATGCTGCCTCAAGAAAGACTAGTCAATTACAAAAGAAGTTAAATCAAATTAACGCATAATAGTGATTATAAATGGACTTTAGGGTCCATTTTTTTTGTGCATTTCCCATAATCATTCACAAACATTCAATATTCATTATTTACTTGTACTTTATCTAAATTTAATAAATGAGCCTGTAAAATTTTTATCTAGCAAACTCTAATATAATTCTCTTTACCTGAGCTCTCATATCTGCCCCAGAGGTCTTTACCTTTTCTTCGCTCTCAAAGCAAAGTCTGTGGATTTGTAAGAGGTCTTTCATGCTGAAGTTTCTTGCAAACCTGACATTTTTATCGTACTCAAAGGCCCCTATCATGCAATATTTCATGCCAGTAGCCTTGTTGAACTTCTTGTCGGAGCAGTCCTTTACACAAATCATATTTTTTACCTGTCTTAGAATCATATGAAAAATCATAAATTCATCTTCTTCATTCATGCGGTTAAATAAGGTCATAGCTTTTTTTATATCCCTATTTGATAGGGCATCGGTAAGCATAAAAATATTGTCTTGAAAATACTCTAAAACCGACTCCTCAATATCCTTCATATCCGGATTTTTGTCCTTTAGGTGGTTGGATAGCTTGTCGAGTTCATTTGTCACATCGTAAAGGCTCAGCTTTGAATCCCTTTGAAGGTAGCCCAGCCTATCGATTATAAAGCTGGCACTTCTTGGGTCGATTTTTATGCCCAATCTTGCAAAATGCTTTATGATAAAGCCTTGAAATTGCCTGCTATCAAGCCTATCAACAGTATAGATACTGCCTACTTTCTCAAGCTTTTTATAGAATTTTCCAACCTTGTAAATGCTATTGCCCTTATAGGTCATTACTAGGATACTTGATTTATTAAAGTTATCAAAGCTCTTTAAGATGAAGTCAAACTTGTCTTCAAACTTCTTTATTTTGTCCTTTTGCAAGCAAATATCTTCTATAACTACAAGCCTTTTTTGGTCCATAAATGGCAGGGTATCAACTGCGGAAAAATAACTAGCCTTGTCCAGCTTTTCAAATGGGAACTTTACAAAATTTAGGTCCAAAAAGCTAGGATTTAGGAGGTCATTTTTCATGCTGTCTATGGCTATTTCAGTTAGGTAGGACTCCTTGTCGTGTATTAAGATGATATTATTTAATTTTTTACTTTCAATATTTTTTATTAAATCTATATAATTCATATCTAATCCTTGGTGTTTTATTCTTCATTCCTTATTATATAGCATTTGAAGGTCATACTCTAGGGTCAAACGGCAAAGAAAAAGCACGCCAAGGCTTTTTCTTTGGCATGCTTTTGTTAGTCTTTATTTGCTTGATATTTCAAGTCTGTTAATAGCTCTTTTCAAAGCTATTTCATACTTCAATACATCATCACCGGATGCTGTCTTAAGCCTTCTTTCGGCTCTTTCCTTAGCCCTTTGAGCTCTTTCGACATCAATTTCATCCGCCCATTCACAGGCATTTGACATGATAACTACTTCGTTATTCTTATTTGTAAGATAACCTTGTGCTATAGCAGCCATCCTAGATTTGCCATTTAGGTCGGTGATTTTCATTTCGGAAATCTGTAAAACTGTTACAAAAGGTACGTGTTTCTTCATAATCATGAAGTCCCCCTCTACCCCTCTTGCAACTATTGACTTAATTTCACCGTCATAAAATACTCTATCCGGCGTAACTATTTTTAGCTTAAGTTCATCCATGTCTCTAACCTTCCATTTGTTTTGCTTTTTCTACTGCTTCTTCTATAGTTCCTACGAATAGGAAGGCTGATTCAGGTAGGTCGTCATGTTTACCATCTAGAATTTCTTCAAAGCCCCTAATTGTTTCTTCTATTGGAACGTATTTTCCTTCCAAGCCAGTAAATTGTTCAGCAACGCTAAATGGTTGAGAAAGGAATCTTTGGATTCTTCTCGCTCTTGCTACTGTAATCTTGTCATCTTCTGATAATTCATCCATACCTAGGATGGCGATAATATCTTGAAGTGACTTATATTTTTGAAGTGTTTCTTGAACCCTTCTCGCAACTTCATAGTGCTTCTTACCAACTATTTCTTCTGTCAAGATTCTTGAGTTTGAATCAAGTGGGTCTACCGCTGGGTAAATACCTAATTCTGAAATAGATCTTGAAAGAACTGTAGTAGCATCCAAGTGGGCAAATGTAGTTGCTGGCGCAGGGTCAGTTAAGTCGTCCGCTGGAACGTAAACCGCTTGAACAGATGTTACAGAACCATCCTTAGTAGATGTAATTCTTTCTTGTAAGTCACCCATTTCTGTAGCCAAGGTAGGTTGGTAACCTACGGCTGAAGGCATACGACCCAAAAGGGCAGAAACTTCTGATCCGGCTTGGGTAAACCTGAATATGTTGTCTATAAATAGCAATACATCTTGCTTTTGTTGGTCCCTGAAATATTCAGCCATAGTAAGCCCTGTTAGGGCAACCCTCATTCTGGCTCCAGGTGGCTCGTTCATTTGTCCGAAAACTAGAGCTGTGTTGTTAATAACCCCAGACTCAATCATTTCGTTATATAAGTCGTTACCTTCCCTGGTTCTTTCACCAACTCCAGCAAATACTGATAAACCGCCGTGTTCTTTAGCGATGTTATTTATTAATTCTTGGATAAGTACTGTCTTACCTACTCCGGCACCACCAAACAAACCGATTTTACCACCCTTGGCATAAGGTGCAATTAGGTCTATAACCTTGATTCCAGTTTCAAACATTTCTGTTGCAGTTTGTTGGTCTTCAAATTTTGGTGGCTTTCTGTGAATTGGGTTCTTTTGTGAATTTTCTATAGGACCCTTGTGGTCTATTGTTTCACCTAAGACGTTTAACAATCTTCCTAGGGTTTCATTTCCTACCGGTACTGTTATTGGAGCACCTGTATCAATAGCTTTGTCACCCCTTACTAGGCCATCTGTAGATGACATGGAAATACATCTTACAGTATCATCACCTATGTGTTGAGAAACTTCTGCAACAAGTCTTTTACCATGGTTATCTATTTCAATGGCATTTAGTAAGTTTGGTAACTCACCCTTGGAAAATTTTATATCAAGTACTGGTCCAATAACTTGAAGAATTTTTCCTTCATTTTGTTTAGCCATATACTACTCCTTTATTATTTAAGAGCTTCCGCTCCCCCTACAATTTCTGAAATTTCTTGTGTAATGTTGGCTTGTCTTGCCCTGTTGTATATTAGTTCTAGGTCTTCTAAAAGTTCCTTACCATTATCGGTTGCATTTTCCATGGCGGTTCTTCTAGAGGCCTGTTCACTTGTTGATGCCTCAAGTAGGGCACCATAAATCGATACATTGACATACTGTCTAATCATTTGGGTAAGAACAGCTTCTGCTGAAGGTTCATATATGATTGGGATTGTGCTCTTTACAGCTTGGTCTTGTCGACCTTCGCCAGCTTCCTTAGTGAAGTCCTTGGCAGGTAGGAGTTGAATCGCTTGTGGTTCTAAGCTTAAAACTGTTTTGAACTTTGTAAAGACGATTATTACTTCATCTATTTCTCCCTTAGCATACTTGTCTAAAAGCATGCTGCCGACTTCAACCGCATCAGCCATTTCGGCATCTTCCCCTACTACAGTATAGTCAAGGCTAACCTTGCAGCCATACCTTTTAAGAATTTCATAAGCTTTAACGCCTGTGACATAAAATGTCGTATCTATATCAGAATCATCCTTGTACATCAAGGCCTTCTTGCAGACGTTGATATTGTAACCGCCTGCCAAGCCCCTGTCGCTGGCGCAAACTATTACAGCCCTATTTTTAACCGGTCTTTCTTCTAGATAAACTGAAGATCTTTGGTCACTTTCTGACAAGATTTCATTTATGTTATTGTAGACCGTTTCAAAATATGGTCTTGTTGTTTCTAATCTTTGCCTGATTTTTCTTAGTTTTGCAGATGAAACAAGCTCCATGGCATTAGTGATTTGCATTATATTGCCAACACTACCGATTCTTCTTTTTATTTCTTTCATTGTTTGAGCCATTTCACTACCTCATTTCTATGCAAAAGACTTTTTGAATTCTTCTATAGCCTTAGTCAATTCCTCTTTGATTTCGTCTGTCAATTTTTGATCTGAAATAATCTTTTCACCTACTTGTGGGTGAGAATTATGCATAAAGTCTAAAAATTGCATTTCAAAATCTTTGATTCTATCAACTTCTATGTCCGCAAGCATCTTGTTGGTTACAGCATAAAGGATCATGACTTGGTCTTCTACATTCATAGGTGAGTATTGGCCTTGCTTCATGATTTCCATTATTCTTTCACCATGGTGTAACCTATCAGCTGTAGCCTTATCCAATTCAGAACCGAATTGTGAGAATGCTACCAATTCCCTATATTGGGCAAGCTCAAGCTTGATACCGCCTGATACCTTCTTCATGGCAGGCATTTGTGCTGCCCCACCAACCCTGGATACTGATAGACCTGAGTTAACCGCTGGTCTTTGACCAGAGAAGAATAGGTCACTTTCAAGGAATATTTGTCCATCTGTAATAGAAATTACGTTTGTTGGAATATATGCAGAAATATCCCCTGCCAAGGTTTCAATTATAGGTAGGGCTGTGATAGAACCACCGCCTAGGTCATCAGAAAGCTTAGCCGCTCTTTCAAGAAGTCTTGAGTGAAGATAGAAAACATCCCCTGGATAGGCTTCACGTCCTGGTGGTCTTCTAAGCAATAGTGACATGGCCCTGTAGGCTACTGCGTGCTTACTTAAATCGTCATAAACGATTAATACATCCTTACCTTGGTGCATGAACTCTTCAGCCATAGCAACCCCAGCGTAAGGAGCTAAGTATTGTAATGGTGCCAATTGGCTGGCAGTTTCAGAAACTACTATGGTGTATTCCATAGCCCCATTTTTTTCAAATACATCTACTATATGAGCTACTGTAGATGCCTTTTGTCCGATGGCTACATATATACAAATTACATCTTTGCCTTTTTGGTTAAGTATGGTATCAACTGCTATAGCTGTCTTTCCTGTTTGTCTGTCCCCAATTATAAGTTCTCTTTGGCCCTTACCAATTGGTATGATTGAATCTATAGCTTTAATACCTGTTTGCAAAGGTTCATTAACTGATTGTCTTTCAATTACTTGAGGGGCTTCGGATTCTATAGTTCTAAACTTTTCAGTATTTATAGGACCCTTACCATCAATAGGGTGACCTAGGGCATTTACTACCCTTCCTATCATAGCATCACCAACTGGTACTTGGGCAATCTTACCTGTTCTCTTAACAACAGAACCTTCTTTAAGCTTGCTGTCATCACCAAGTAAAACCGCACCTATGTTGTCTTGTTCCAAGTTCAATGCCATACCATAAACGCCACCTTCAAACTCTAAAAGTTCTCCGGCCATACACTTATCTAGGCCATAGACTCTGGCAATACCATCCCCTACTTCAATAATTGAGCCGACTTCATCAACCTCTGTTTTAACATCATATTTTTCAATCATATTTTTAATGATTGAAGAAATTTCTTCAGGTCTTAAATTCATAACTCACCTCTCTCTTTAAGCGAGCTCTTTAGATCTAACAATCTATTCTTTAGACTGTTATCGATTAGCTTACCGTCTATCTTAATGGAAAATCCTCCCATTAAACTAGGATCTACATCCACATCCAGCTCAACTTTTTTATCTAACTTCTTTGTCAATGCTACCTTGATAGTCTTTAAGTCTTCTTCAGGCATAGGTCTGGCACTTGTAAGCACACCACGAGCTATGTTATTTTCCTTATCATATCTTTTGAAGAAACCATCAAAGATATCATTTATATAGTTAAATCTTGACTTGTCTATCAAAACCTTTACGAAATTCAAAGACTCCCTGTCCACGCCGGCAAAGATAGTATCAACTACTTCTTTTTTGTCCGACTTTTGAACATTGGGATTTTGTAAAAGTTTCCTTAAGTCTTCATTTTCGTCTAATATTCTCTTAATATATACCAAATCTTTTTGCTTAGAATCTAAGCTATTATTTTCTTTACCTAAATCAAATAGCGCTTCAGAATATACTTCGCTAACAATACTATTCATCAGCTTCCTCCATATTCGATACAAAAGCCTTAACCATGTCCTTGTCTATTTCAGGACTTGATTTTTCAGCTATAATCTTGCTAGCTGCAAGAATTGCCATATCGACTATTTCATCGTTAACTGATGTTAATACTTTCTTTCTTTCAAGTTCTAGAGCTTTTACACCCTTGTCATATTCTTTCTTCGCTTCTTCTTTAGATTCTTTTACAGCTTTAGCTTTTAAGTCTTCAGAATATGCTCTTGCACTGGAAATTATGGTGCTTGCTTCATTTTTAGCAGCTTGTAATTTTTCTTCATATTCCTTCTTTAAGGCTTGTGAATCAGCCTTGGCTTTTTCACTTTCCTCAAGATTTGAAACTACAAGTTCAGACCTTTTTTCCAACATGGCTTTTACCTTGTCCCACATAAAGTGTTTGAAGATAAAATATAAAATTATGGCAGACACAATAACTGGTATTGTATTTGGTAAATCGGGAATGACGTTAACTTGTATAGCTATCAAATTTTCCCTCCTTATTTACATTTATGTTTATCTTATATCTGTAAACAAATAAATATCACTTATAAAAAATTATTTTAAAGTGCTCCCATTAGTGGTCTTACAAATAACAATATTAGAGCAACAACCAAGCCATAAATACCTGTTGTTTCAGCAATCGCATCCCCTAAAAGTAGAACTTGCATTATGTCAGATTTTGCTTCAGGTTGTCTAGCAACTGCTTCAACAGCCTTACCAGCAGCGTAACCTTCACCGATACCAGGTCCTATACCTGCGATCATAGCACAACCTGCTCCTAGAGCAGACATACCTAATACAAAAGCTTCACTAGAAATTCCGTTCATTATTTCCTCCTAAATATTATTTTTCTCGATTTCAACTTCTTCACGATCCCCAATCGCACCGCTTATATATACCATGGTAAGCATAACGAATACAAAGGCTTGTAAAAGTCCTGAGAATACGTCAAAGTACCCATGTAATAGAGGTGTTATAAGGGGAGCAATTATTTTCTTTAAACCACTAAAGGCTCCATAAACCAAGCTCATGATGATAGCTCCTCCGACCATGTTACCGAACAAACGGAAGGACATAGAAACCGGGTTTGCAAATTCATTCAATACGTTAAGTGGAGCTAGTAGGGGAATTGGACTGAAAAAGCCCTTAAAGAAATTACCCAAACCATTAAACCTGATTGCATTGTATTCAGTTAAGAAAAAAGTAATCAAGGCTAAACCCAAAGTTACGTTGTAGTCTGTGGTCGGTGGCGTAAAGCCCAAAAGACCAGACAAGTTAGAAACTATCAATAAGATGAACAAAGCCCCCATATATGGTGCAAATGCAAAGTTGGCATTGCCCATGGTTTGCCTAGTTAACTTGTCGATAGATTCGACGTAAATTTCGGCCAAATGCAAAATTCCCTTAGGCTTTTTGCGAAAATCAGCCTTTTCCGCTTTTTTTCCAATAACAATGAATAGAATAGACAATATAAGGCTTACCAAAACAAGGTTGACTACTGCCGGTGAAATTGTATATTCCACTCCTCCAAGGGTGAAATCTATACTAAAATTCATACCCTCTCCTTTCTCCTAAGAAAGTTTCTCTTTTTTATCTACAAAAGCATCATAAATAACACTCACATAAATCGCTATTTTAACATTGAACATAGCGATGATGCAGGTAAAAAAGCTAATCTTATCAGACATGATGGCCACGTAGAAAAGTAGTCCTGTGATTATCATCCTGGCAAGGTAGTTAATCATGGAAAATGTCTTTGCTTTTTTAGAATGCATCTCGATTTTACTTTTGACATTCAAATACATGACCCTGAAAAAGACCAGGTTCAATGCATAGCCCAAAACCAAGCCAGTTATATATGGTAAGGGCTTGTCAAAAGCAAGGATAATTATGACCAATTCAAATAAAAATACAAAAATGGAGAACTTCATAGTCCTTATCATAAATTTATATGCATTGTCCATTTACTTATCCTCTTTCTCTTCTATTTTCGTGATATTCCTGCGATTTGTAGACATGATAAGTTTATAAGCGTTCAAAATACCGCTTAAAACTCCTATTATTAAAAGGATGATAGAAAATACCCCGTTTAATTTTAACCATTGATCTAGCTTTAATCCTATATAAAAGCCTAAAAAAACGGATCCTAAAAAAGACATAGATACTTGTGTTATTAAAACTAAATTCCTCATTTTCTTCCCCTCTTATAGGTAATATTGTATATTTCTTGACTAAAAAACTCAACAATGTTAAATTTTTTTCTATTGCATAAAATGCCTTAAAAACGCCTAAAACAAGCCTTCTATCTTACCGCTTTCATGGATTTTCATCCCCTCAGCAGCAGGCACTTTTGGAAGGCCCGGCATGGTCATGATGTCACCTGTCAAGGCAACTATAAAACCTGACCCGCTATTTATTCTAATTTCAGTAATATTTATGTCAAAATCTTCAGGTGCATTTATGGCCTTTGGATCATCTGAGAATGAATATTGGGTCTTGGCCATGCAAACTGGGAAGTGAGAATATCCAAGTTTTTCAATTTCCTTTAGCTTATTTAAGGCTGCCTTTGAATAAACCACATTCTTAGCCCTGTAGATTTCTTTTGATAATTTTTCAATCTTTGTCATGATGTCGTCATCATCTTCATACATCAAGTGCATTTGAGATTCAACTTGGCATAGGTCGACAACCTTTTTAGCAAGGTCTATAGCCCCATCTCCACCTTGGGCAAATACCTTGGCAACTTCCATATCAACCCCACACTCATTTACTAGGTCCCTTACCTTATCGATTTCTTTTTGAGTGTCTGTCGGGAAATTATTAAGGGCAACAACTATAGGTTTGCCAAATTTCTTCATGTTTTCTATATGCCTTCTTAGGTTTGCAAAACCCACTTCTAGGCTTTCAAGGTCTTCTTCCCCAAGCTCGTCTTCTGCAAGTCCGCCATTAAACTTCATGGCCCTGATAGTTGCAACAATTACAAGGGCATCTGGTTCTAAGCCTGATAACCTACACTTTATGTCGAAAAACTTTTCTGCCCCTAAGTCAGCGCCAAAGCCAGCTTCGGTAACAGTATAGTCGGATATCTTCATAGCTAACTCGGTAGCATTGATTGAATTACAACCGTGAGCAATATTTGCAAATGGACCACCATGGATTACTGCAAGTGTATTTTCAGTAGTTTGAACTAAGTTTGGCTTGATGGCATCTTTTAATAGCAAGCTAGCAGCTTCTTGGGCATTTATATCCCTTACATATACCGGCTTTTTATCATAGGTATAGGCTAAAAGAATATTTGAAATTCTTTCCTTCAAATCCTTGATATCCTTACTTAGACAAAGGATGGCCATGATTTCAGAAGCTACGGTGATATTAAAACCATCTTGTCTTACCACTCCATCAGTGTTTTTTCCTAAACCAACTATGACATTTCTTAAAGCCCTGTCATTTAGGTCAAGACACCTCTTCCAGATGATGGTCTTAGGATTTATCCCAAGGGCATTGCCCTGTTGAAGGTGGTTATCAAGCATGGCAGCAATAAGGTTGTTGGCATAGGTGATGGCATGAAAGTCTCCTGTAAAATGAAGATTGATATCTTCCATCGGTAGGACTTGAGAATATCCTCCACCACAGGCTCCCCCCTTAATCCCAAAGCTAGGTCCTAAAGATGGTTCCCTTAAAGCTGATACAGCCTTATAGCCTATCTTGTTTAGGCCTTGAGACAAGCCGATATTAACAGTAGTCTTTCCCTCGCCGGCAGGTGTAGGAGACATAGCTGTAACCAATATCAATTTGGCTTTCTTTTCTACATTCTCAAAAGATTTTAAGTTGACCTTGGCCTTATACTTGCCATATAACTCTAGGTCTTCTTCCTCGATTCCATATGCCTTGGCTATGGTTCTGATGTCTTCCAGTTTAGTAGATTGCGCAATTTCAATATCTTTTAACATCTATTTCCTCCATAAATATATAAAAAGAACCAACCAAATTAATACTATTCGGTTGATTCATTTTTTTAAATTATTTTATTATCCTTTGCAAATTGCTTAATTCTATCAAATGTTTCTTGGGAAATCCTATGCTCAACCTCACATGAATCCTGGTAGGCAGTTTCTTCGTCAACGCCTAAATACATAAAGACCTTAGCAACTACTTTGTGTCTTTCATATATCTCAGAGGCGATTGCCTTTCCAAGTTCTGTAAGAACAATGTCATTGTTATCCTTTATTTCAACAAGGCCTTTTTCTTGAAGATTCTTCATAGCATATGAAACACTTGGCTTTGAAAAATCAAGCTTTCTAGCTATGTCTACAGCCTTGACCTTGCTTTTTTTCTCACCTATCATCAAAATTGACTCAAGATAATTCTCTTCAGATTCCGTTACTCTCATAAATACCTATCCTTATTCTTTCTATAAAGCTACGATAAATTAATTATATCATACTTTTAAAGTACAGCTAGGGAAATCTTAACCTTCTTATCATTAAGCTCTATTTCTTCACCTTCAACTTGACCTCTTGTAAACTTAAGGGCAAGAGTTTCAGATATGATAGTATCCTTAAACTTTTCAAGGGCACTTGCAAGCTCATCATCAGCTTCATAGTCTATTGAAATTTCATCAGTAACATTAAAGTCTGATTGCTTTCTAATTTGTTGAACCTTAGAGATAAATTCTCTCATGTAGCCTTCTTCAAGAAGCTCTGGAGTAAGCTCTGTATCAAGGATTACAAAGACATTGTCTTGCATGTTGATATCAAAACCTTCCTTGCCACTAATCTTAACCTCTACATATTCTTTTAAGATTTCAACATTTTCCCCGTCAAGCTCTACATTAACTGGACCTTCTTCAAGCTTAGCCACAAATTCTTTTGGATTAGTGCTTGCCAAGTACTTTTGGAAGGACTTAATATGCTTGCCAAGAATTCTTCCAGCTACCCTAAAGTCTGGCTTTAATTGGTAGTCCATATATTCTGAAAGGTCTTGAGCAAATACGATCTTCTTAACGTTTAATTCCTCTTCAATCAATCCTGTAAGGTCGCCAATCTTTTCTTCTAGGTCCTTATCAAGTAGGATTTCGCCAAGTGGTTGTCTAACCTTAATCTTAGCATCTTCTCTACCAGCCCTACCCAAGGCAACTACACTTCTGATTAAGTCCATTTGTTCTTCAAGATCTAGGTCGATCAAAGCTTCATTAAGCTCTGGAAGCCTTGCCAAGTGAACTGATTCTTCTTCAGTAAGTCTCTTGTAGATTTCTTCTGTGATAAATGGAATCATAGGAGCCAGCATCTTTGTAACCCCAACTAAAACTTCATAGGTAGTGTTATAAACCGACTTTTTATCTTCAGTGATTTCTTGTTCCCAGAATCTTCTCCTATTTCTTCTGATATACCAGTTTGAGAAATCTTCGATTAAGAAATCAGATATAGCCCTTGCTACCCTGGTGTATTGGAAGACTTCCATTTCCCTATCATATAGCTTGATTAGGGAATTATATCTTGAAAGAAGCCACCTATCAATCAATGGTCTCTTGTCATAGTCTACGAAAAATTGTGTAGGATCGATGTCATCTGTCTTTGCATATAGGGCAAAGAAGTTATATATATTCTTATATGACCTAAATAGCTTAGAATCTACTTCCTTCAAACCATTTTCATCAAATCTTGTAGGCAACCATGGTGGTGATACATAGATTGAGTAGAACCTTACAGCATCAGCCCCGTACTTGTCAAAGACTTCAAATGGGTCAACTGTATTACCCTTAGACTTTGACATCTTTTGACCATTCTTATCTAGAACTAGGTCGTTAACAAGGACGTTCTTGTAAGGCGCTCTTCCCTTGTAAAGCGTAGAAATAGCCATCAAGGTATAGAACCAACCCCTGGTTTGGTCGATACCTTCACAGATAAAGTCTGCAGGATAAAGCTCTTCTTCAAATTTTTCGGTATTTTCAAATGGGTAGTGGTGTTGAGCAAAAGGCATAGCTCCAGAGTCAAACCAAACGTCAATTACGTCAGATTCCCTAGTCATCCTTCCACCACATTTTTCACATGTCAAATGCACATCGTCAACATATGGTCTGTGAAGTTCGATGTTTTCATCTATATCTTCAATAGCTCTTTCAACTAGTTCCTTTCTTGAACCAACTGA
Organism: uncultured Peptoniphilaceae bacterium; assembly: GCA_964344625.1. Lineage (GTDB taxonomy): Bacteria > Bacillota > Clostridia > Tissierellales > Peptoniphilaceae > JAAYEL01. The sequence goes on from CAYFNZ010000009.1 coordinate 17,225, forward strand.
AGTGGTGTGACCGCAGTCATCGCATTTCCAGATAGGAAGTGGAGTTCCCCAGTACCTAGACCTAGAAATAGCCCAGTCATTCAAGTTTTCAAGCCAGTTGCCAAATCTCTTTTCACCTACATAGTCTGGATACCAATTAACTGTGTTATTATTTGCGATTAATTGGTCCTTGTACTTGGTAACTTCAATATACCAAGATGGTTTAGAATAGTAGATAAGCGGAGTTGAACATCTCCAGCAGTGAGGATAGTTGTGTTCCATCTTCTTCTTTGCAAACATCAAGCCGTGGTCATACAAGTAGTGAAGGATGTCATGGTCTGCATCCATTACAAATTGACCCTTCCATGGGGTATCGATAAATTTACCTTCTTCATCAACTGGATTAACTAGTGGAAGATTATATCTTCTTCCTGTTTGGTAGTCATCTTCCCCAAAAGCAGGCGCAGAGTGAACTATACCAGTACCATCTTCAACTGTTACATAGTCTGCACAAGTCACGAAAAATGCCTTTTTATCAATCTTTAAGAATGGCAATAGTTGTTCATATTCTACATATTCAAGGTCCTTGCCCTTCATTTCTTCAACTATTTCATATTCATCTTCAAATAACTTGTCTGCAAGGTCCTTAGCACAATACAAAAGCTCACCCTTGTATCTTACCTTTACGTAGTCAACTTCAGGATTTACTGTAAGGGCTACGTTTGAAGGTAGGGTCCATGGTGTAGTAGTCCAAGCAAGGAAGTACTCATCCTTACCCTTTAACTTAAACTTAACTGTAACTGTTGTAGTTTTGATGTTCTTGTATCCTTGAGCTACCTCATGGGAAGCAAGACCTGTACCACATCTTGGGCAGTATGGTAGGATTTTTGCTCCTTCATATACCAAGCCCTTTTTGTAAAAATCGTCTAATAAGTGCCATACACTTTCGATATAGTTGTTATCAAGTGTGATATATGGGTGGTCCATGTCAGCCAAAAATGCCATCCTATCAGACATTTCCTTCCAGGTATCGCTGTAGGTAAATACGGATTCCTTACATACCTTGTTGAAGGCTTCAACCCCATATTCTTCAATTTCCTTTTTAGACTTAAGACCCAACTTCTTTTCAGCCTCAATCTCTACTGGAAGCCCGTGAGTATCCCATCCAGCCTTTCTAGCTACATGAAAGCCTCTCATAGTCTTATATCTAACAGTCATATCCTTTAAAGTTCTAGAAATTACGTGGTGAATGCCTGGTCTTCCGTTGGCTGTTGGCGGTCCATCATAAAAGACATAGCTAGGTCCACCCTTCCTATCTTCAACAGATCTTTTCAACAAGTTCAATTTATTCCAATATTCACTTGTCTTCATCTCACGCTCTTTTACAGGCGCTTTTGATAAGTCTTCAAACTTCATCTTCTCCTCCAAATCTAAACTAATAATTGCTTTAAAAAAATAAAGTCCCTTGCAAACGCAAGGGACGAAATTGCCGTGGTGCCACCCTAATTGCTGAATTTAAAATACATACTAATCCAGCCACTCTAGACATAACGCCGTCTTTGCGAAATCTTCTACTTTTATACCCTATACGCCAAATGCATAAGAATTTCAAAGATTCATCTCCTAAGTGATTTTTCGCCTATACTCCACTACCTCATCCCAGCTAAAGAGGCTCTCTTTGAGTCTTATATAAACTACTTGCTTATTCAAAGAATTTATAAACCTAATATACTTGTTTTAGGCTATTTTGTCAACTTTTCTAGCATTTTACAAGCTTGTAAATGCATTGATTATTTCTTAACTGTATTTTTATAAAATAGGCAAATCTCATTAAGAGGGCAGGACTCACACTTGGGACTTCTAGCACTGCAGACCCTCCTGCCATGAAAAATCAAGGCGTGGTGGGCGTGGGTCCACTTGTCCTGAGGGATAACTTTTTGCAACTGAAGCTCAGTATTTAAGACGTCTTTTGCCCTAGCTAGTCCAATCCTATTTGCCACCCTAAAGACATGGGTATCAACTGCTATGGCAGGTATACCAAAGGCATTGGAAGCAACTACATTGGCCGTCTTTCTCCCTACCCCGGCAAGGGTTTGAAGCTCTTCTATAGTTTCTGGAACTTGAGAGCCAAAGTCCTCAACCAATTGGCTTGCACAAAGCTTGATATTCTTTGCCTTTGACTTATATAGGCCGCAGGTTTTTATATCATTTTCAAGCTCCTTAAGGTCTACCCTGACATAGTCTTCTGGACTCGTGTATTTCTTAAACAAGTCTTTTGTAACAATATTTACCCTTACATCTGTGCATTGGGCTGAAAGAATTGTCGCAATAAGCAGCTCAAAGGCATTAGTGAAATTCAACTCCGCCCTAGCATCTGGATATAGGTTCAAAATTATATCTACAGCTTTTTCTTTTTCAGCTTTTCTTAAATAATATCTCTTTTTCTCCGTCATCTTCCTTTAATAAATACCTCTTATAAGTTATAATATATCTATTGTAACATAGAACTAGGAGCAAACATGTTTAATATAAATAAAAAAGATTTCAAAAAAATAGACTTTCTATTGATCATATCCGTCTTGTCCCTTGTGGTCATCGGCCTAGTAGTCCTAAGGTCTGCCATGCTAGCAAATGGAGACAATATCAAATCCCAGCTGCTTGCCACCATTCTAGGGATTTTTTCATTTTTCTTGATCTACTTTATAGACTTGGATATCTTCAAAAAAATACAATGGTTATTATACCTTATAATAATTGCAGCCCTTGGAGCCACCATGGTTTTGGGGGTTGGTTCAGACCAATGGGGAGCCAACCTATGGATTACCATAGGGTCATTTTCCATTCAGCCGTCAGAACTAGTAAAGGTTATTTTAATAGTATTTCTTGCAGCCTTTATTGACAAAAACAAGGCTGAAGTAAATAGCCTTTCATTTATCATAAAGTATTTTATCCTGGCCTTGATACCAGTATTTCTGATAATAAAGCAAGGGGACTTTGGAACCGCCATGGTTGTCCTATTTATTGTAAGTGCCATGTTTTTCATGTCAGGTATAAAGTTCAAAAGACTTATGACTATGATTGCTATTATCTTGGCTGTAATCATCCTAGTCTTCTCCCTAGCCTTTCCTTTGGTGTGGGATAGACTTGACGAATACCAACAAAACCGTATCCTAAACTTTATCGACCCTTCAAGGGATCTTTCGGACTCGGGTCTGCAAATGGAAAGAGGTTATGTAGCCATCGGCTCAGGTCAACTATCAGGCAGGGGTTACATGAAGGGTCCCATGGCTCAAAATAGGTATATACCTGAGCAGCATACTGACTTCATCTTCCCAGTCCTAATAGAAGAGTTTGGCTTTATTGGCGGAGTCATAGTTATCGGCCTTTACTTTCTTATGATAATTAGGATGCTTAGGATATCCATGAAGGCCCCTGATATCTTCTCAACGACCATAGTAGTAGGCATAGCAGCCATGTTTTTCATCCATATATTTGAAAACATTGGTATGACCATAAGACTTATGCCTGTTACAGGTATCCCCCTACCTTTCTTTAGTAACGGTGGTACCTTCCAGATTGTAAACCTAGTCGCAATAGGTCTTATCATCTCAATAAGCGCCATGAGAAGACCCCTAGAATTTTAAAATAAGAACTACCTTCAAAGAGCCTGACATGCAAATGCCAGCTCCCAAAAGGTAGTTTTTTTAGTTTAAAATGCTATTAAATTCTAGCCCATCAATTTCAATTCTTTTGTATAGAGTGCAAGACTCCTATAATTCCTCCCGAAATAATCAAAGAGAAAAATGCAGCCATAATAATCGATAGGATTGACTGGTTGATGATAACCCGCATAATCTTTCCATCTTCAGCACCAACAGCCTTAAGCAGGGCCATTTCCCTTCTTCTTGACATGATATCATTGTAGTTGGTATTAAAGACATTTAAGATGGCAATCAGTATTATTAGGGCAATTAATAACTTTTTCATAAGCGCCCTTTCCTACCTCTTTCAACTTGTGAGAATTATATCATACATGGGGCTTTGAAAAAAATAATAACCGCTCCACAAAAACTAAAAATTAATCCATCTTTCCAATAATTCTCTCAAACTATATTTCCTGTAGTAGTAATCCAAATAATACTTTTCTTTATATACTACCATCCTGATTAAGCCATCTGTTGAAGTTTTGTATATATTTGAATCGTGTTTTTTTAGCCTAGCTATTACCTGGTCTGAAGGGTGGCCATACCTGTTATTTATCCCAACAGATATTATGGCATCTTTGGGTTTGATAGCTCTTAGGAAATCATCTGAAGTTGCATTTTTAGACCCATGGTGGCCAACTTTTAATATATCCACTTCCTGCTTTGCAAGCTTTAGCTCTTGTTTTTCAATATCAGCCATAAGTAGGATTGAACTTGTTCCGGCTTTTACAAGCATGCCTAGGGATGACTCATTGTCACTTTGGTTGGACGAGCTCTTTTTCCCATTTAAGACTTCAAACTCCACCCCATCAAAGTTGAATTTCTGGCCAATCTTTACTTCTTGTATCTGGCTATTGTCAATATTTTTAAAGGTGGATGCAGCATATATCTTATTAATATTCATCTTTTTTGAAATGGGCTTAAAATTTCCAACATGGTCAAAGTCATCATGGGTTAGAAAGGCGGCATCTAATTCAAGGACCCCCATCTTAAATAGATAAGAAAAAAGATCTTCATAAGATTTTTCTTTATTAAGAAACTCTCCTCCAAAGTCCACCATAATATTCTTATTCTTAGTCCTAAATAAGATGGCATCCCCCTGGCCTACATCTATAAAATCCACAGTACAGACTATTTTACTTTTTTGATAAGAAGACAAGGCCATACAAAAAATTAGTCCTAGTGCCGACCAAGTCAAAATCTCTTTTCTAATAGTTTTTTTGAACCTATACAAATTAAGACCCATGATTAAGAAAAGATAATAAAAAGCTATCTTAGTGAAAGTAATATTAAAAAATGTCAAGGACAAAAAGGCCTCCTGACTTAAATTGTCCAGCAGCTGATTTATCAAAAAGACACTTGCTTCCAGAATATTTTTAGTTAAGAAAGAAAAAGAAAGGGGAAGGATTGAAAGCAAAAAAGATGCCAGAACAGGAATAAAGACCAGGGGAAGGAGGATTAAATTTGCGGCAATAGTCAAAAGATTTAGCTTGTCAAAGAAATAAATTTGAACGGGAAGCATTCCTACTTGAATTGCAAATACAGAAATAAGGCCATCATAGGACCTAGCCTTGATATGAAGGCTTTTCTTAATGAGGTCTACTAAGTAGACAATTGAAAAAATTGCAGCAAAAGAAAAATATAGACTTGAACTATAAAGGTAATATGGATTTATCAAAAGACAGACAAACAGGGCAAAAAAGATTGAATTGATGCCATCAAAGACTCTTTTCAAATATATAGCAAGCCACCTTAGGATAAACATGGACAGGGCCCTGATCAGCGATATAGGAAAGCCGATCAAAAGTCCATAGGCTACCAACACTATAGAAACGACAAGAATATGAGTCTGTCTCTTAATTTCAAGAATTTTTGCAAGCCTCTCAAAGCTATAAATGATTATAGAAATATGAAGGCCTGAAACAGCCAAGATGTGGCCAAGACCCAGGTTTTTATACTTGTCATTTAGGTCCTTATCAATTCTGTTTTTGCCAAGAACTATTGACTTTGCAAAATCCCTAGCCGGCCCATTTACTTTTTTATCTATATTATCTTCAACATAATTGATAAAATTCCCCCTTAAAGAGTAGAAAAAATCTTTTTCACCTGCATAGCTAAGACTCCCCTTGGCGGATAAAAAGACCCTCTTACTCTTCATGTATTTCCTATATGAAAAGGTCCTATAATTATTTTTACCACTGACTAGGCCAAATTCCAACTTTCCATGTAAAATACTCCCTATCTCAAACTTATTTTTGTCCTTATATAATACTCTCTGACCGCCAAGCTTTAGTATATAGGAATAAGACTTTTCTACCTGGTTTCTATCGACTACCATACAAGTTAAATCTTGGTAGGTCTTTCCCAAATATTCCTTAGAAGACATGTCCAAATATCCTGTATATGTGCATGAAAGGCAGAAACAAACCAGGGCAAGAAGGGCATATTTGGGATATTTTGTTACCCCTAAAAGAAAGCTTAAGGCCACTAATGAAATAGCATAGATATCCAAGTGTATTTTCTCATAAAAATAAAAGCCCCCTATAAGAGATAAAACTAAAATAATGATTGGCCTTTTCAAACATTTTTCTCCTTTTTTGGTATAATTGTAAAGAGGTGAAATTAAGAAATGATATCTAATCCATACTTGTGTAAAGTAAACACTCAAATACTAAAAAAACTTAATCCACACGGCAAAATCCACGTGGCTTTAAAAGATAATATATCCATCGACTACAAAAAGCACAATTGCTTCCAAGAAAGCATCCTCATTAATGGCGAAGCCGTTGAGAATACATATGACTCAAGTCTCGGAAAGGTCTATATCATAAATACCAATCCAAAGACTAATTATGTAAACCTATCAGTCGACTATGATACTAGGATAAAAATCTTAAAAAGCTTTACATGTAGGTATCTTATTAACGCCAGCCTAACAAAATACATGGGACTTCACGCTAACAATTTTATAACTAAAGAAGATAGTTCTTCATTTTTTATTAGGGATTTGTTGGAAGAAGAAAAGATAAAAGAAACGATAATAATCTTACAAAGAGTAATAGATAATTACATAAAATCTGGACTTGCCATAGACACAAGTCGCCTTGAAGATGAAGTTGTAATTGATATACCTGGGATATATAACGGCAGACAGACCTGTCCGCACTTGTCGAATTTATCAGAAATTGTTAGATTTAATATAATTCATTATGAAATAAAATCAAGCGGCGTTACTATTTACTACAATAATTAATAACTAATGATTTTTGAATCTTATTACTACACTACCCTGGAGGCCGCCGCCTCCTTTTTAATTAGTCATTAAATAAGCCTTCAAATAAGTCATAATATTCTTCTAATTTAGAATATATTCCTCTTAATTTCCTGTAATATGTAGCCTCGGAAATGTAGAGCTCCTGTGTGATATCATAAACCTTCTTTCCCCTATCAAACCTCAACTCTAAAAGATATCTTTCATCATCACTCAACTGGGAAATAAGTAGATTTCTAAGATTTACCAGCTTTTCAAGCCTTCTTTTAAGCTCATCTATCCGAAAAAAGCTAACATCTATTGTCCTTGTTAAAATATCTAAATATACCTCTTCAGAATCCCTCAAAACAACCTTATCATCCAGTCCATAGATCACGAAATTTATATACTCTAAAAAAACTAGTCGCCTCTTATAATATATAAATATATCATCAATGACCGCTTTCTTACTCATTATGATAAGGGCCTCCAAAGTAGGTTTGCTATAATAATATCACATGCCTATTATTAAATAAAGCTTATATAATAAAATACTTATTAATGATATTTAAATGTTTAATTTATGTAAAATCTTGTACAACCCACTAGTATTTTTGACATCTGCCTGTCCGTTTTAGAAGTAATAGTTTTGATTCATTCATAGATACTTTCTTTTTCATGTCTAAATCGATATTGTGAAAGATGTGCATGAAATTACAGAAAATATTTACATGCACAGAAGCTGATTGAAAAGTATCAGCCCCAAACTGTTGACATACAACCACAAAAAAATCTGCCAGGGGCATTACAGCTACCACGGCAGATACC
>CAYFNZ010000009.1:25085-32024 GCA_964344625.1 uncultured Peptoniphilaceae bacterium
ACATACAACCACAAAAAAATCTGCCAGGGGCATTACAGCTACCACGGCAGATACCTAAGACTTCTATTTAATATCTAAAGTTTTAACATCAGCATTTACACTATAGATTACATCTTTTCTTTCAATAATTATATCGACCTTTTTAGCTAGGTCCTTATCTTCCCTAATCATATCTAGCAACTTTTGTGACGGGTTTATAGCTATTCCATGACCCATGGCCTTTAACATGGAGTAATCGCCATTTGTATCCCCATAGGCAAAGGACTGGTCAAGGTCTATGTCATACATATCCCTTATAGCAAGAAATTCTCTCTGTTTAGACTTGCTATCCCACATCTGAACGATGTCACCGGCAAAAATATCATCGCTATCAAAGTAGTAGTGGGTCCCCCTGTAGCCAGTGATTTCATATCTCTTGGCTAACTTTTCGACTAGAAAATCAGGCGAGCCAGAAATGAAAAACACCAAATGGCCCTGTTCCTTATGGTACCTAATCCTATCTCTAGTATACCTATAAACCATTTCGCCGCCTTCATCTATAACTTGTTGGGCAGTGAAATTAATTAAGGACTTGTGAATGCCTACAAGCTTTTCCTTGTAAACACTACTTACTTCATCTAAATAGTCATCAAAGTCCGCATTCCTTCTTTCAAAGGCTTCATACTTAGGTTTGATAGTATTTACCCAGTGAACTTCTGGAATTATCCCATACTTTACCAATTTTTTAAAATGCTTTATCAGGATTGACTCCCTAACTAGGGTCCCATCTATATCGAAGAATGCTGCTACTTTTTTCATAAAAACTCCTGTTTTATTTACTCTTACTTACCTTTTTCTTCTTACTCGCTTTATCTTTTTTAAATATCTGTTTTGTATTCTTACCCAAAGAATCAAAAGTATCAAATATTAAAGAAAAAATGATTGCTATAAAGGCAAAGATTAAAAACTTAGAGCCTATTTCAATATAGTTTAGCCCTTGGATTTCTAGGAGGTTAACCCATCCAAGAATAAATAGGACAAGGCCAATCGCCAAGGTTACAAAGCCCGGCAAATACTTATTTATCTTCTTTTTATTAAGGAAAATATACATAAATAAGGTTACTATAAAGGCTGCAAAAGCAAGTATAGGAACTATAATTACATCCGACTTATACTTAGAAATTAATTCAAAAATACTTCTCATATCTACCTCTAAAACTTATAGTTATCAATCCAAGAAATCTCATCTTGGTCTAGTTCATAGTCATCTTGATTGGTCAAAATTTGAGCCTTGCCCTCTCTAACAACCAAGGTATGCTCAAATTGACAAGACTTACTACCATCTGCAGTCCTTGCAACCCAGCCGTTGTCATCAAGACGCATTTGATAAGCTCCGACATTTACCATGGGCTCAATAGTGATTACCATATTTTCCAAAAGCCTTTTTCCCCTGCCGGCAATACCGTAGTGAAGAACTTGAGGCTCTTCGTGCATTTCCTTACCTATCCCATGGCCAACAAAATCCCTTACCACTGAAAATCCATTTGCCTCAACATAGGTTTGAATAGCTGCCCCGATATCTCCCAGCCTCTTACCTGCAGTGGCTTGTTCAATTCCTAAATAAAGGGACTTTTCAGTTACATCCATAAGCTTTTGGTCTTCTTCACTCAACTTTCCAATTCCATAAGACCAGCAGCTATCTGCCAAATAACCTTCATAATTAACAACATTGTCAATGGAAAGAATGTCCCCTTCCTTGATAATCACATCTTCCCTTGGAAAGCCGTGGCATATCTCGTCATTAAGTGAGGTACACAAGGCAAATGGAAAGCCTTCATAGCCCTTTTGTTCGGGACTTGCCCCCTTGTATCTCATAAAAGCTTCAGCAAAATCATTTATTTGCAAGGTTGAAAGGCCCGGCTTAATAATCCTTTTAATAGCTAGGTGAGTCTTACACAATATTTCGCCCGCCTTGGCCATCCCCCTTATTTCCTCTTCTGTCTTTAAATATATCATTTTCATCTCCTGTAATTCTCATAAATTCTTCATTCTCCCTAATCGTTTGAAAATCAGGGTCATTTTTAGAAAAATCCTTTAGGTTGTCATCCAGGTCAATAGACTTTTCCAAATCCTTCAAGGCCAGCTCAATCTTGCCAACCTTCATCCTAATACAAGCCCTATTATAATACAAATAAGCCTTGTCGATAGCATTTTCAATGCCCTTATTCAAAATATCCAAAGCGCATAAATACCTTTTCTCTTCGATATAAATGGCTGACATATTTAGGTAATTATTATTATAATTAGGATTTTTTTCAATGGCAATCTTGTAGTAGTTCAAGGCCAAATCAATCTCTCCAAGCTTGCCATAAACTACCCCCTTGTTGAAGTAGGGTCTGAAATAGTCAGGGTCTATGGAAATAGCCTTATCCAAAGTCTCTAAAGCCTTGTCATATTCTTGAATATTCTCATAGATGGCCCCCAGATTGTTATAAATCATTATATCATCAGGAACCAGCTTCATGGTCTCTTCATAATAATAAATTGCCCTGTCATAGTCCCTCTTGATATCATACAAGTTGGCCAAGAAAAAATATGCCCTGTCATAGTCTGGATCCTTGTCAATGCAAGCCTTGTAGGTCTTAATCGCCATCTCGTAATCGCCCATCTTTTCATAAATCATGGCCTGACCATAAATAGCCGATGCATCCTCAGGGTCCAACTCACCAATCTCCTTGTAAATGTCCAGGGCTTTTGGGTCCTCATTAAGATAGTCCAGCATCATGGCCTTGTCATAAAGGATTTCAATCCTATCCGCCACGTCCTCAGGCCCGCACTTTTCTAGGGCCCTGTCGATAAATCTTAAGGCTTGATCATAATTTTCATTTTTAAATAAATTTTTAGCAGAATTAACTAAATTAAAAATTAAAAGATTCATACTCCTCCCTTTTACAAATCTACATTCTTGAATAGATTATATCAAATAGCTAAATATAAATACAAGATATGGACTTTATCAAGATTTCTAGTAAAATATATACAAATAAGAATAAGGATTAAATTCATGAAAAACCTAAATAAAAGAGCAAAATTCGTCATCAACCGCTACCTAGTCCTAGGCGTCATCCTGCTTGCAATCGGCACCCTACTCGACCTACAAATTAGCAAGCTCCTATACCTAAGGACCAATCTCTACCCTAGTTTTATCCGCCTTGCAGGGGAAATGCCCCTGATGATTCTTTCAGGCGGCCTTTGCTTAAACCTAATATTTCGATATATTAAACTCTTAAAAGAAAAAAATTATGAAGACCTAAATTTCCCCCAATTCATCCTTGTCATTTTGGCCTTCATCCTACCGACCCTAATCTCCTCCATGGGCATACCCGGCTACTTTGAAAATACTTCTGCCTACTTATGGCTATTTATTTTCATCTTCTATATAGGCTCATCTTTTTTGACTAAATCATTTTATGATGGAATTGATACGGAATCACTAGAAAAATTCTTCACCTTTATGGTTATCGGCCTAATCTTCTCTATGCTCCTTGTCAACCTCCTAAAAAATCTTTGGTCGAGAAGCAGATTTTTCCACATGTATGAAAAAAATGACTTTAGCCAATACTCAACCTGGCTTATCCCTCAATTTAGAAAAACCAGCCTAGACATCTACAAGTCCTTCCCATCAGGCCACACCACAAGTGCAACCCTAATCCTAGCCTGGCTTTATGCCCCACAAGGACTGAAAAACAAAAACTACTACAAGTACCTAGAAAACTTCGTAAAAGCCTGGCCCCTTCTAGTAGCCCTAGGAAGAATCCTAGACGGAGCCCACTACCTAACAGACGTGTCATTTGCCATAATAATGACCTGCCTTCTAATCAAAATTTCTCACCACCTAGTTTACGAAAAATCAAAAGCACATTAAAAGTGGTTAAGCCAAGAGGCCTAACCACTTATTTCTATCTATTATTTGCTTTAACTAAGCTTGTAATTTCTTTGCTAATAATGGAAGTATTTCCTTAACGTCTCCTACTATGCCGTAGTCAGCGTTTCTAAAGATCTTAGCATTCTTGTCGTTGTTGATTGCAACTATAGTCTTAGCGTCCTTAATTCCTCTTAAGTGTTGGATAGCACCTGAGATACCACAAGCTATATAAAGTTCTCCATCAAATTTTTGACCAGAGATACCTACGTATCTGTCAAGTGGTAACCATTGTAATTCTTCAGCAACTGGTCTTGAACATCCCATTGATGCACCTGCAGCTACAGCTAAATCTTCAACTAGCTTCATATCTTCTTTTTCTGTAATTCCCATACCTAGACAAACTGCTCTCTTTGCTCCAGCTATAGGTCCGTTTGGATCTCCCTTTTCACCAAATGCGTATCCGTCTTTCTTTAGAGCTTCAACTAGTTTTTCAACTTGTTCTTCTGGACTACCTTCAATCATAACTTCTTTTCTAGCACCTGTAGGTCCTTGAGGTTTTTCTTCGCCTTTTTTAGCCTTGTTAACTCTACTTGCCTTACCAAGGATGTTAGAAGAGATTACTAATCTCATGATTTCAGAAGTTCCTTCGTAGATAGTTGTAATCTTAGCATCTCTGTACATTCTTTCAACTACCATACCCTTTAGGTAACCTGAACCACCATGTAATTGTAATGCATTGTTAGTTACATACATAGCTGTTTCTGAAGCATGTAATTTACATTGAGCTGCTTCTTTAGCGTATGGAACGTGTGCTGATTTCATAGCAGCTGCCTTGTAGATTAATAATCTTGATGCAGCGATTTGAGTATCCATATCAGCTATCATGAATGCTAGGTGTTGTTGAGCTGCTAGTGGCTTACCAAATTGAACTCTTTCTTTGATATATTCTCTAGCTTCTTCATAAGCACCTTGAGCAATACCTAAAGCTTGTGAAGCTATACCAATACGTCCACCGTCAAGTGTTTGCATAGCTATCTTGAAGCCTTCGCCTTCTTTACCTAGTAATCTATCTGGTGTTACAACAACATCTTTGAATAGTAATTCTTGTGTTCTTGAAGATCTAATACCAAGCTTGTTATATCTTTGACCAAAAGTAAATCCTTCCATTCCCTTATCAAGGATGAATGCAGATATACCCTTTGTTCCGATACCTGGAGTAGTTACTGCAAAAACAATATAAGTATGAGCTGATCCCGCATTTGTTATAAATATTTTGTTACCGTTTAATAGGTAAGTTCCGTCTTCTTGCTTAACAGCTGTAGTTTGAGTTCCACCTGCGTCAGAACCAGCATTTTCTTCTGTTAAACCGAAAGCACCAATTTTTTCACCTTTTGCTAGTGGAGTTAACCATTTAACTTTTTGTTCATGAGTACCCCAGTCAGCGATAGGATTTGCACCTAATGAAGTGTGAGCAGATAAAGTTACACCTAGACCACCGTCTACTCTTGAAAGTTCTTCGACAGCGATTGCATAGTAAATAGCGTCTAAGCCAGCTCCACCGTATTCCTTAGGGAAGTATAATCCCATTATGCCCAGCTTACCCATTTCGTAAGCTAATTCTTCTGGGAAATGATTTTCCAAATCACACTTTAATGTGATAGGTTTCATCTTTTCTTCGGCAAAAGCTCTTACTTTCATCCTAAACTCTTCATGTTCTTGTGTTGTTGCGAATAACATTTTATATCCCCCTTATAATAAAATAAAATTTATTCTTTCGAAATAAAATATTTGTTTGTAATGATATAATACTATATATATATATCTTTGTAAAGAAATATGAAAACATTTTCACGTCATCGTAAACAAAATGTATTAGATATTTTTTTCACCACAGCATCCCTCTTAAATTCCAAATCCACTTCGATATCTCTTACTATTAAGGTGCCTTCTACCATCTCGCCATTTTTAAAAGGAACCATCAGGGCATATTTCCCATCTTCAAAAATCGAATTTTTCTCTATATAATCCTCCAAATCTATCGCCACATTTTCTTTCAATTCTTTAATAGTTAGCAAAGTTAAATCCGAAATCCTCGTCCCGAGATAATATCTCATACCACCCTCCTAAGCTTCTCTCATTCTATACGGTATACCGTATACTATTTATATAATACACGCTTTAACGTAAATTTGCAAGTTTAAAATAAATATCTGTGGCATTTTCCTTGCAATTTGTACGTAATAACGTGTATATTATAGGTGAGGTGAACTTATGACCATTGAAGAAAAAATTAAAAAACTCATAAAAGACCAAGGATACAGCCTTAGGCAGTTTTCAAAAGAAATAGATATGCCCTACACGACCTTTATTACTATGCTACAAAATGGTATTAACAAGTCCAATGTAAGTAATGTTAACAAGGTCCTAAACGGCTTAGGCCTGAGCATAGATAAGCTAAATGACGATTCATCCCACAACCCAATCCTAGACCTGGACCAGGGAGTCAATAGCATTCCCCTAATAGGAAGAATCGCCGCAGGCTATCCAATATTTGCAGAAGAAAATGTAGAAGACTATTTCAGGCTAGATTCCTCAATAGATGCCGACTTTTGCCTAAGAATCAAGGGCGACTCCATGATCGATGCCGGCATAAACGACAACGACATCGTCTTCATCCGAAAGCAAGATACCCTTGAAAATGGCCAAATCGGTGCCATCCTAATCGAAGACGAAGCCACCCTAAAAACCTTCTACAAGGAAAATGATACGATCATCCTACAACCCGCCAACAAGGACTACCACCCCATGATTTACACCCATGGCAACATCCGAATCCTCGGCAAACTCGTAGCCGTCCTTAACCTAAGAAATTAATATACCAAATAAGGTGTGTCAGAAAACGCCCTGCCCTACAAGATGGATTTGTAGACCAATTCCAACAAGGGCAGGGCACCTTCTGACACGTTTTTTTTATGGGCAGGCTACTGCGGAGCATGAGCTGTGTGTGATAGGTAGGTTCTTGTAGGGGCGAGGGC
>CAYFNZ010000009.1:32124-36170 GCA_964344625.1 uncultured Peptoniphilaceae bacterium
GCTTTGGCCTTGCATAATCTATTAATTCTCAAATATACAAAACTTTTAGCCATCTTCCTTTAATCCTAATTTAAGTATAAGTTCAAATGATTTCTATATCGGTTCAATACCTTACAGACCATATCAGGCATTGATTGCTTTGTAAAATAATAGTTAATTAAACATTTCCCTGAAAATACAAAAAACTTCTGATAAACAACAATATATTAGAATATTAACTTATTATTGCGAAAGATATTGTATCCTATAGCAACATATTTGTGAATATATTTTTAATAAAAATTTTTTTTATTCATGTTTGACTATAAGTCAAAATAGATATATAATAAAGAATATGTTTCCGTAGCTCAGCAGGATAGAGCACTTCCCTCCTAAGGAAGGGGCCGGACGTTCGAATCGTCTCGGAAACGCCAAAACAAAAAGATAAACCCAGTGCAGCGAGGAATGCGCAAAGCGCCCCGCAGCAAACTGGGTTTATCTTTTTTTTATATTATTTTCAATTCTTCTAATACCCTGTAGATCCCATCTTCTAGGATATGTGGGGCTACTACGTCCGCATGGGCTTTGACTATGTCGTTGGCATTGCCCATGGCTATGCCTATGCCGGCTTCTTTCAGCATTTCTAAGTCGTTCATGCTGTCGCCTATGGCTATGGAGTCTTCGATTTTGCCGCCGAAGTGGTCAAGGACTTGTCTGATTCCGGTTGCCTTGTTGATTCCGTTGTTGATTAGTTCGGCAAAAGTGCCGTAGTTTATTAGGTAGTATTCTTTTGGTAAAAGCTTGGATAGCTTTACGTTGGTTTCAACGTTTAGTGAGTAAACTAGTAGCTTGTGGATTGGGGTAGGATTTTCAATGTAGTCTTCTTCCTTTCTTACAAAGGCTGGTTGAAGCATGAAGTGGTATGGCTCGTAGCCGTTTGGCTTCATATCAAGTATGCCTTCTATAGCCTTGTAGACTCTTTCTCTAAAGCCCTTGTAGATCGGTTCTGTAAAATATGTGAAGTCTACTCCTTCTAGGGCGTATTCTACGCCAAGGCTTTTTAGGGTTTTTACTAGTTTTTTTACTTCCTCTTCAGGAATTTCCTTGTCAAAAATTACCTCATCCCCTATTTTAATATATGAACCTGCGGCACAAACGTAGCCATCGAAGTCAAACTTCTTAAAACCTGTACCTAGTTCAGCATAAGACCTTCCAGTATTGATAAATATCTTGTGGCCATTAGCCCTAGCCTTTTCTAAGGCTTGGACTGTCGACTCTAAAATGCCTCTTGAATGTTCTAGCAGTGTCCCATCTATATCAAAAAATATATATTTCATACTCTACCTTTCTATCATCTTAAGTTTTACGCACGATACGTGGTTCGATTAAAATATCAACATTAATTTTCTTACTAGGTCCTTTAAGGCTCCCATAAACCTGCTAAAGAAGTTTAGCCTTGGCTTGAAGCCCTTGTTTACTAAATTGATTTTTCCTAATTCGTCTCCTTGGTATTTTACTATTACTTGGCCTAGGGCCTCGCCATCTTCGAAAGGCGCCTTCTTGTCTTCAAATATCTTGTAGCTTATTTCCGGCTTTGCCCCTTTTGGAAATATTCCCTTGACCGGTTCTTCAAGATACAGCGGGAACCTTCCAGCCTTGGTATCTCTTGCTTCATAGTCAACTACCGGGAATTGGGAGTCGTAATTTAGGAGATCCTTGTATTCATAATTGTCATCTACATATTGAATCAAGGCCCTTGTAGCCCTGTCCCTTACTTGGTATGTTTCAGCTCCTGTTACTACCGTAATCAGCTTAAAATCTTGGCCCTTATGAAATCCATTCATATCAACATAGCCAGTGAAGTTGTACATAGCTTCGAAGGTAAAGCCTGTCTTTAGACCCAAAAGGCCTGGTATTGAGCTGTACATATCATGGGTATGCTCGCCTATAAAGTTTCTATCTGGCATGGATAGGCTTTCAAGCTTTGAATATTCCGCCACTTCAGGAAAGCTTACCACCAAGTGTTTAGCCAACTTATATAGGCTCATGGCCGACATCTTGTTATAGTCTGAAACTTCCTTGCCGCCTACAGTCTTGTCTTCTGAAAGGCCTGTAGGATTTATGAAATAGGCATCGTTTAGGCCTAGTTCTTTGGCTCTTGCGTTCATCCTCTTTACAAATTCTTTTACACTTCCTGCACTTTTTTTAGCCAAGGCCGTAGCAGCGTCATTACCTGAGACTACCATAAGGCCTGCAAGTAGGTTTTCTACACTTACCTGTTCACCGACCTTAAGCTCCATCCTGGAGTTACCCGGTTCAGCAAACTCTGCAATCTCTTCATCGACCTTAACTAGGTCTTGTAGCTTGTATTTCCCTTGAGATAGGTCTTCCTTAACTAAAAGGTAGGTCATCATCTTGGTCATAGATGCAATTCCCAAGACCTTGTCCGGGTTTTTCGAATAATATATCTCGTTGGTTTCAGGATTTGCAACCAGTAGGGCCTGGGTGTAGTTTTCAAGTTCTGCAATGTCATCGCTTGGACTAGCAAGGGAAATGTTCGCCCCCGATAGCATTATCAGTAAGGCTAACATAAAGGATACTATCCTATGTTTATTTCTCACTACATTTTCCTCCCAAACCTGTCATATAAAAATCTCAAATAATTCATAGTGTCTACGTCTTCTTTCTTTGGATAGTCGTATTTTTCTTTTCTAGCTATCTCCAAGCAGATTTTTCTATTAAGGGAGGCTAGGCTAAAAACGGAGTCCCAAAAGGCGTCAAAGCCGCCTGTGTTCAAGGATTTAACAAACATATCCATGTACTCTTTTTCTAGGTGTTTGGTCATTTCCTCTCCGAACTTTCCGATTACTACTTTTTTCTCGTATTTCAAATAGATGTAGAGCCTTAGCAAGTTAAGGATTTGCTTTTTGCAAATGTCATACTTAAAATTAGCTACTACCATGTCTCTTTTTGAAAGGGCTGAGGCTGTGTCTGTCAGATTTATAAAAAACGAAGTCGCCTCTTGCTTAAAATTCTTTTCGTTTATGTCATTTTCAAATACCAGGGTATCGTCATAGGACTTGCCCTTAAGCAGGGTCTTGTCCTTGTCATATATAACTGTATATGAAGAAATGTTATTCAGGTATTTTCCCAAAGATTCTACCTCTACAAAAGCTATTGATAGCTTAACATTTTCATTTGTAACAACCTTTAGGCTGTAAAAGGAAAATGGCTCTTCTATATGATTTTCCCTCTTCAAAATTAAATCTTTTTCATCATAAAAAAGGTCCTTCAAAAGATAAAATGAATCTATGTGAGAAAGGCCCATTATAAAGTCATAATCCTTGATATTGCTAGCGTGGGACATGTCCATGCTGTCAACGCTAATAAATACCCTTACATTGTCTATTTTTTTAATTCTATTTTTTATATCAGCTAAATTTACACTGTCCATAAGTCACCTCTAATAAGTAAATTTTATTATATATGGCAAACTATATCAAGGTAAAGATATCTTCCTAGATAATATTTTGCCATTAATTGCCTTGTTTAAGTTAGTATTATATAATAATAAAAAAAGCAATAAGGAGGCTCATTTTGATTAAGGAATTTAAGGAATTTATTTCCAAGGGAAATGTTATCGACCTTGCAGTCGGCGTTGTTATAGGTGGCGCTTTTGGAGCAATAGTTACTTCTCTTGTAGAAGATATTATCATGCCTTTAATCGGACTTATACTAGGCGGTCTAAACTTCGCAGGCTTAAGCATCAAGGTTGGAGAAGCAGAAATAATGTATGGAAACTTCATACAAGTAGTGGTAAACTTTTTAATCATCTCATTCTGCATCTTTATGGTAATTAAGGCAATCAACAAGGTTAAAAAACCTCAAGAAGTAGAGGTAACCACAAAAGTTTGCCCATACTGCAAATCCGAAATATCAATCGAAGCTACAAGATGTCCACACTGTACATCAGAACTAGACAAATAAGAATAAACAGAGAAAACACCAGGACCACAGGCCCTGGTGTTATTTTTATGGGTTTATTAAGAGCGGAGATGCTTGCAAGA
>CAYFNZ010000010.1:0-20949 GCA_964344625.1 uncultured Peptoniphilaceae bacterium
CTTGGCACTTTTCTTCCCTCCTTACTAAAAAATAATTCATTGGTACTCGATGATTTAATTCTTCGATTCACCGTCAGTGCACTCGCGTTGATATATAAATCTAAACAATATGCACTTCAATTTTTCTATTAATGTTTAATTAAGCTTTCTTTGCGCCGTACTTAGATCTTGCTTGTTTTCTACCTGAAACTCCAGCAGTATCCAATGCGCCTCTGATAATGTGGTATCTAACACCTGGTAAGTCCTTTACCCTTCCACCTCTTATAAGTACAACACTGTGTTCTTGTAAGTTGTGACCGATACCTGGAATGTATGACAATACTTCTGCACCGTTTGTAAGTCTAACTCTGGCAACCTTTCTCAAAGCTGAGTTTGGCTTCTTAGGTGTAACAGTTCTTACTGAAGTACATACTCCTCTTTTTTGTGGGCTGTTTGATGGTGTGTTCATCTTCAATAGAGTATTGAAGTTGTAGCCCAAAGCTGGAGTTTTAGACTTCTTAGCTTCAGATTGTCTATTCTTCCTAATTAATTGGTTAATTGTAGGCATATTTCCCTCCTTCTGTCTAAATTTATATATCAACTCAGTTGATATTTATAATTAAAATTGAAAGGTCATGGACATGACCTTCCAACTTAACCTTTATAATTTTATCATCCTTGATTTTCGATGTCAAGCATTTGGCTTAATTAGTCAATTCTTTAGCCTTTTCTTCACCTTTTATCAAGTCGTTTTCTTGATGCTCATGTTTAATTTTAACATTTGCATATTGCTTAATGCCTGTACCTGCAGGAATTAATTTACCGATAATGATATTTTCCTTCAAGCCCATTAAGTTATCTCTCTTACCCTTGATAGCAGCATCTGTTAGAACCTTTGTTGTTTCTTGGAAGGATGCAGCTGATAAGAAAGAATCTGATGCTATAGATGCCTTTGTGATACCTAGCAATATATTTTCAAGAGTTGCAGGTCTCTTTCCTTCTTTTATAGCCTTTTCATTAAGCATATCTACAGTTCTTCTATTGACCATTGAACCAGTTAATACATCGACATCTCCTGCGTCGATTACATTTACCTTTTGTAGCATTTGCTTAACTATGATTTCTATATGCTTATCGTCAATGTCTACCCCTTGAAGCCTATATACTTTTTGAACTTCTTTAACGATGTATTCTTGAACGGCTGATGAGCCAACTAATTCAAGTAATTCGTGAGGGTTGATTGAACCTTCTGTAATCTTATCTCCAACTTCGATTTCGTCGCCTTCATGAACGATAGGATTGATGTTGTAAGGGATTGAGTATCTTACTTTTTCATCATTGCCTTCGATTACGACTTCAATCTTGTTGTCTTCATTTTCAAATCTTACGATACCAGAGTTCTTAGCTATGATAGCTTGTCCCTTTGGTCTTCTAGCTTCGAAAAGTTCCTCAACTCTAGGAAGACCTTGTGTGATAGCTCCACCTCCTGCGACCCCACCGGAGTGGAAAGTTCTCATTGTAAGCTGTGTACCTGGTTCCCCGATAGATTGAGCAGCTATAATACCAACCGCTTCACCAATATTTGTGTTCTTACCAGTTGCCAAGTTTCTACCATAACATTTTGCACAAACGCCGTGTTCAGCCTTACATTCAAGAACTGATCTAACCTTAACTTTTTCGATGATCTTAATTTCATCTTTTCCGTCAAATGTTTCCAACCTATGTTCTTTTGTGATTTCTTCGGCCATGTTTTCGTTTATGATTTCATTCTTATGGACGATTATTTCTCCAGTAACTGGGTGTAGGATGTCTTCAAATGAAGTTCTTCCTGTAATTCTTGTCTTAAGTGATTCGATTAATTCATTGCCTTCTTTTAAGTCGGTTAATTCAATGTATGAATCTGTTCCACAATCGTCTTCTCTTACGATAACATCTTGAGAAACGTCTACCAACCTTCTTGTCAAATAACCAGAGTCGGCAGTTCTAATCGCTGTATCTGAAAGTCCCTTTCTAGAACCGTGAGTAGAAATAAAGAACTCTTGTACTGAAAGGCCTTCTCTAAAGCAAGCCTTAACCGGAATTTCAATTGTAGCACCAGTTGTAGATGCCATCAAACCACGGATACCACCTAACTGTCTAATTTGTCTTATAGAACCTCTGGCACCTGAGTTGGCCATGATTGCTATAGAATTTGTCTTGTCTAGGTTCTTTAGAAGTTCTTTTTCTATATCTTCTGTAGCCTTAGTCCATGTTTGAATTACTTGGTTGTACCTTTCATTTTCAGTGTATAGACCTAGGTTTGTTACTTCTTCAATTTCAACTACCTTGTCTTCAGCTTCCTTAATAATTTTAGCCTTAGCTTTAGGTATTGTAATATCTGACATGGCTATTGAGATAGCTGCAAGGGTTGAATACTTGTAGCCTGTTGACTTAACGTAGTCAAGAAGTCTTGCAGTCCTGATGTTTCCATGTCTGATAAAGCATTTTTCAATAATTTCAGAAAGCTTCTTACTGTCAACTAGCATGTCTATTTCTAGGGAATACTTGTCCTTATTTCTATCAACATATCCCAAATCTTGTGGAATGCCTTCGTTAAAGATAAATCTTCCTACTGTTGATTCTACTAGCTTTCCTCTGTCATCGTCGGAGATTTTCTTTCTGATTTTTACAATTGAATGCAAGGTTATTAGCTTGTTTTCAAGGGCCTTAATCATTTCGTCAAAGTCGTTGAAAGCAAGGTTTGTTTGTTCAGCTGTAAATTCTGATGTCAAATAATATGAACCTAAAACCATATCTTGTGTAGGTGTTGTGATTGGCTTACCATCTTTTGGTGCCAAAATATTATTTGTAGACATCATAAGAAGTCTAGCTTCCGCTTGAGCTTCTGCAGATAAAGGTACGTGAACCGCCATTTGGTCCCCGTCAAAGTCGGCATTGTATGGTGTACATACAAGTGGGTGAAGCTTAATAGCCTTACCTTCAACTAGGACTGGTTCAAAGGCTTGAATACCTAGTCTGTGAAGTGTAGGGGCCCTGTTAAGTAAAACTGGGTGGTCCTTAATTACTTCTTCCAATGCTCCCCAAACAGCAGGTTTCTTTCTTTCAATCATCTTTTTAGCAGACTTAATATTTTGAACTTCGCCCATCTTTACAAGTCTTTCCATGATAAATGGCTTGAATAATTCTAGGGCCATGTCTTTTGGAAGACCACATTGATAGAATTTAAGTTCTGGTCCTACTACGATTACGGATCTTCCTGAGTAGTCAACACGCTTACCAAGCAAGTTTTGTCTAAATCTACCTGACTTACCCTTAAGCATGTCTGAAAGTGACTTCAATGGTCTGTTTGAAGCACCTGTTACAGGCTTTCCTCTTCTACCGTTGTCTATCAAGGCGTCTACTGCTTCTTGAAGCATCCTCTTTTCGTTTCTAACGATGATTTCTGGTGCCCCAATATCTAATAGTCTTTTTAATCTGTTATTTCTGTTTATTACCCTTCTATATAGGTCATTAAGGTCAGATGTAGCAAATCTTCCACCTTCCAATTGAACCATTGGTCTTAAGTCTGGTGGAATAACTGGAAGTACTTCCAAGCACATCCATTCAGGTTTATTGCCTGATTGAATCAAAGATTCAACTACTTCTAGTCTCCTGTATAGACGAACTCTCTTTTGTCCGCTTGCAGTTTCTAGTTCTTCATTAAGAATCTTAAATTCTTCATCTAGATTGATGTTTTTAAGTAGGGTTTGGATGGCTTCAGCCCCCATGCCCGCTTCAAAAGCTCCATCGTATTCGTCGTAATAATTATTGTATTCTGTTTCAGTTAGTACTTGCTTGTATGCAAGTTCTTTACATTCACCAGGGTCTGTAACGATGTAATTAGCAAAGTAAAGTACTTTTTCAAGCAACTTTGGACTCATGTCCAAAAGCAAGCCCATCCTTGATGGGATGCCCTTGAAATACCATATATGGGAAACTGGTGTAGCAAGTTCAATATGGCCCATTCTTTCTCTACGAACCTTTGATTTTGTTACTTCAACTCCACACTTTTCGCAAATTACACCCTTATATCTAATTCTTTTGTATTTACCACAGTTACATTCAAAATCCTTGGTTGGTCCAAATATTTTTTCACAAAATAGACCTTCTCTTTCAGGCTTTAATGTACGATAATTTATTGTTTCAGGCTTCTTAACTTCACCCTTTGACCAGTCCCTGATCATATCAGGTGAAGCTAGGCCGATTTGCATAGCTTCAAAACTTGTTGTTTTTTCCAAGAAGATACCCCTTTCTACGGTAATAACTATTTGATTACTAATTATTCTTCATCTAATTCTGTTATTGAAAAACCATCATCTTCCATATCGTCGTCGAAATCATCTTGATATTCTTCTTCGCTTGAGTCATCGCTATGTTCTCTTGATAGGTAGCTCTTCTTTTCTGGATAAACTTCTTGAGAATCTACCAATCTTTCTATAGAAGAATAGTCTTCGATTTCATCTGGGTCTTCGACAAACTTAACTTCTTTACCATTTTCGTCTAAAAGTTTTACATCAAGTGCTAGGGCTTGAAGTTCCTTAGTTAATACCTTAAATGATTCTGGTGTGCCTGGTTCTGGGATGTTTTCGCCCTTAACAATAGCTTCATAAGTCTTAACTCTTCCTACAATATCATCTGATTTAACAGTTCACATTTCTTGTAAAGTATAGCTTGCACCATAGGCTTCAAGTGCCCAAACTTCCATTTCTCCAAATCTTTGTCCACCAAATTGTGCTTTACCACCTAATGGTTGTTGAGTTACTAGTGAGTAAGGTCCAGTTGACCTAGCGTGAATCTTTTCATCAACTAAGTGGTGAAGTTTCAACATGTACATGTATCCAACAGTTACGTCTCCAAGGAATGGATCGCCTGTTCTACCATCTCTAAGTCTAATCTTTCCTGTCTTAGAATAGCCTGCTTCTTCTAGGGCTTCTTCTATGTCAATATCACTTGCCCCATCAAATACAGGTGTAGCAACATGCCAGCCTAGCTTCTTAGCAGCTAGACCCAAGTGTACTTCCAATACTTGTCCGATGTTCATACGAGATGGAATACCCAATGGGTTTAATACGATTTGTACTGGGTCCCCATTTGGTAAGAATGGCATATCTTCTATAGGTAAAATCCTTGATATAACCCCCTTATTACCGTGACGACCACACATCTTATCTCCAACAGATATCTTTCTCTTTGTAGCAATATATACTCTTATAGCCTTGCTAATTCCTGGTGATAGTTCATCTCCGTTTTCTCTTGAATAGGTCTTAACGTCAACAACTACACCGGACTCACCATGAGGAACTCTTAAAGAAGTGTCTCTAACTTCTCTTGCCTTTTCCCCAAATATAGCTCTTAATAGTCTTTCTTCTGGTGATAATTCTGTTTCTCCCTTAGGTGTTACCTTACCTACTAGGATATCCCCTGATTGAACTTCAGCACCAATTCTGATGATTCCATTTTCATCAAGGTCCTTACGCATTTCATCCCCAACACTTGGTATGTCTCTTGTAATATCTTCAGGTCCTAGCTTGGTTTCCCTAGCTTCACAAGTGTGTTCTTCTATGTGAACTGAAGTAAGGATGTCATCTACCACTAGTCTTTCATTTAACAACATGGCGTCTTCGAAGTTATATCCTTCCCAGTTCATGAAGGCTATCAAGATATTCTTACCAAGGGCAAGTTCTCCCATGTCTGTAGAAGGACCGTCAGCTATGATATCTCCAGCCTTAACTCTTTCACCCTTTTTAACTATTGGTCTTTGGTTGAAAGTAGTTCCTTGGTTGGCTTTCTTAAACTTAAGTACTTCGTATTCGTCATACTTACCTTGGCCATCGTCAACGTCTTTGGCTATTCTGATTTTTGTATCACCAACATAAGTTACAGTACCGTCATTTTTAGCAACTATTGTAACTCCTGAGTCTTTTGCAGCCCTGTATTCCATACCTGTAGCTACTATTGGAGCTTCAGCTTTTAATAGTGGAACTGCTTGCCTTTGCATGTTGGCCCCCATCAAGGCTCTGGTCGCATCGTCATTTTCCAAGAATGGAATCATGGCAGCACCGACTGATACTATCTGTTGAGGAGAAACGTCCATAAATTCAATTTCTTCTTTTAGATAAATATCATTTACCCCGTTGATACCTCTACCTGATACCCTTTCATGGATGAAGATATCATCTTCTCCTAGAGGTTCGTTGGCTTGGGCGATTATGAACTTGTCTTCTTCGTCTGCTGTTAAGTAAACTATTTCACTTGTAACTCTACCAGTTCCCTTTTCAACCTTTCTGTATGGGGTTTCGATAAATCCGTAGTTGTTTATCCTTCCATAAGTTGTAAGGGAGGTGATAAGACCGATGTTTGGTCCTTCTGGTGTTTCTATAGGACAGACTCTACCGTAGTGAGAGTCGTGAACGTCTCTAACTTCGTAACCAGCCCTATCTCTTGAAAGTCCCCCTGGTCCTAAAGCTGAAAGTCTTCTCTTGTGAGTAAGTTCAGACATAGGGTTTGTTTGGTCCATAAATTGTGATAATTGTGATGAACCGAAGAATTCTTTGATAGCAGCTGTAACCGGCCTTATGTTTAATAGGGATTGAGGTGTTAGCATTTCTTGGTCAGAAGTAGTCATTCTTTCTCTAACAACTCTTTCCATCCTTGAAAGACCTATCCTAAATTGGTTTTGTAATAGCTCGCCAACTGCCCTAACCCTTCTATTGCCAAGGTGGTCTATATCGTCAACTTCTCCAACATCATCATAAAGGTTTAATTGATATGAGAATGATGCCATCAAGTCCGAAAGTGTTACGTGCTTTGGTGAAAGCAAGTCTTTTTGTTTAGCGATTAACTTAACCTTTTCTTTATCAGTCATTTCATCAGTAAATGAGTCGATAATTTCTCTCATTACTGGGTAGTAGACTTTTTCAGAAAGGGCTAAATCAACTAGGTCTAAGTCCTTTATTTCTTCAAATGATGAAAGGTCGACAAAGTGGTTGGCTACAACCCTGACTACTTGACTTGATTCAGGATCAGTTTTTACATCTACTGAGTTTATGCCGGCATTTTCAATTTCGATGGCCTTTTCTAGGGTGATAAATTCACCTTTTGAAACTAGGATTTCTCCATCTTCATTTGCATAATCAGCCGCAGCATAGTTTTCTCTAATTCTTTCTCTTAAGGCTAATTTCTTATTAAATTTATATCTTCCCGCCTTTGCAAGGTCGTATCTTCTAGCATCGAAAAATAGGTTATTAATCAACGGCTCAGCAGATTCTCTTGAAGCAGGATCTCCCGGTTTTAACTTTTTATATATCTCAATAAGGGCTTCTGTTGAATTTTGAGAAATTTCTTTTTCTAATGTATTTTTTAACGCTTGAGAATCACCAAATGCTTCTAGTATTTCTTCATCGGTTTCAAAAAGCAATGCTCTAACAAAAGTAGTAGCAGGTAGCTTTCTAGTCCTATCTATTCTTACAGTAATGGCTCCGGTCGCATCTGTATCATATTCCAACCAAGCCCCCCTGTTAGGGATTACTGTTGAAGCAACTGTTCTCTTTCCAGACTTGTCATGGTCATCGCTAAAATATATTCCTGGTGACCTAACCAATTGGCTGACAACAACTCTTTCCGCACCATTTATGATAAAGGTTCCATTTTTAGTCATTAATGGCAAGTCACCCATAAAAACTTCTTGCTCTTTTATCTCTTTTGGTTTACCATCTTCTAGGATGATTAGTCTGACCTTTACCTTTAAAGATTTGGCGTAGTTTACGTCCCTATTCTTAGCTTCTTGCTCAGAATATTTAAGGTTTTCGTCAAAATAGAAATCCTCAAATTGTAATAGGATATTGCCAGAATGGTCGATTATCGGAGAAATATCTTCAAATACTTCTTTTAGCCCTTCTGTAACAAACCAATTGTAGGAATCGATTTGTATGTTTAGCAGATTAGGCAAGGATAATGCTTCTGGAATACGTGAAAAACTCTGTCTTTCTCTTTTACCATACATCATTGCATGATTGTTCATATAATATCCACCCCTCATTTCGTACATTAGTGACTTATTTACAGTGCAAAATTTGCTGAAATTCAGCAAATTAGCATAAAAACCCATCTTAATTTTGTATTTTTAGTATTTTGATAATATATCATATATATTGGCTTATAGTCAAGGCATCCCCCAAGCAATAGAAGGAAAGTCCTGAATTTATCCGCAAATTGATTAAATATTTTTAATAAATGACTTGTTTCTATCATTTTTCCTTGACAAAGTAAAACCGAAACAAAAAGTCGACATTGGAAAAATATTTGCAAGCTCACGTTTTCATGCAAATCTTTATTCAGTTAATGCATGATTAAATAGATCAATTCAAGCTGAAGGTATTAACAAGAAAAATTTTCCTTACAGGTCTATCATTTTAAGCTTTATAAAAACTATAAAAAGCAAAATCATGTCAAAAAAAAGTAGTATTACAGAATGATTTTTAGTCATTCTGCAACACTACCCTTTAATTAGATTTTTTCCTACAAGTACTTCTTCAAAAACTGGCCAGTGTAGGATTCTTTTACCTTGGCAACTTCTTCAGGTGTTCCTGTCGCTACTATCTGGCCGCCTCCAACTCCTCCCTCAGGTCCAAGGTCTATAATGTAGTCAGCCATCTTTATTACATCGAGGTTGTGTTCTATCACGAGTACGGTATTTCCACCTTCTACCAGTTCCATCAAAACATTCGTAAGCATGTGGATATCTGCCGTATGAAGACCCGTTGTCGGTTCGTCTAAAACATAAAGGGTCTTTCCTGTAGACCTCTTGCTTAATTCAGAAGCTAGTTTCACCCTTTGGGCCTCTCCACCTGATAATTCAGTTGAAGGTTGACCAATCTTTAGGTAGCCTAGGCCGACATCCTTTAAAGTCTGTAGCTTGTTCTTAATATTCTGATGGGCTTCAAAGAATTCTACCCCCTCATCCACAGTCATATTAAGGACATCCGATATAGTCTTGCCCTTGTACTTAACTTCAAGAGTTTCCCTGTTGTACCTTTTGCCCCCACAAACGTCACATGGGACATAAACATCTGGAAGAAAGTGCATTTCAACCTTTATTAAACCATCGCCCTTACAATGCTCACACCTACCGCCAGGCACGTTGAAAGAGAATCTTCCCTTGCTATAGCCCCTGATTTTGGCTTCATTTGTCATGGCAAATACATCCCTAATCAGGTCAAATACCTTGGTGTAGGTTGCTGGGTTTGACCTTGGGGTCCTGCCTATTGGGGATTGGTCTATTTCAATAATCTTGTCAATTTGGTCCAGGCCCTCTATTGAATCGTGGTCACCTGGCCTTGGCCTTGAATTGTGGAGCTTTTTCATGGCCCCCTTGTATAGAATTTCATTTACCAAGGAAGATTTACCTGAGCCTGACACCCCTGTTACTAGGGTTAGGGTCCCAAGCGGAATCTTAACATCAATATTTTTTAGGTTATTCTCCCTAGCTCCTTTAATTTCGATAAAGCGGTCGGATTCTCTCCTAAGTTTAGGGACCTTGATTTTTTTAGCCCCTGATAGGTATTGGCCAGTTATGGACTCCTTGCAGGCAATTATGTCTTCATAGCTACCTTGGGCTACTATCCTTCCCCCATTTACACCAGCTCCCGGTCCTATATCGACAATGTAATCAGCCATTCTCATGGTATCTTCGTCATGTTCTACCACAATCAAGGTATTTCCTAATTCTGTAAGATTTCTTAGGGACTTTAATAGCTTTTCATTGTCCCTTTGGTGAAGGCCTATACTAGGTTCATCTAGGACATAGACTACACCTACAAGCCCGGCTCCGATTTGGGTTGCAAGCCTTATTCTTTGAGATTCCCCACCTGAAAGGGTGCCAGCTGACCTTGATAGGGTTAAGTAGTCAAGACCTACTTCTATTAAAAAGTTTAGCCTAGCCTTTATTTCTTTTAAGATTTGTGATGCAACCAAGGCCCTGCCGTCATTAAATTTTATAGTGTCTACCCAAGCATAGGCATCTGAAACTGACATATCAGTAACATCTATGATGGATTTTCCTTCTACGGTAATAGCCAAAACTTCAGGCTTTAGCCTCTTTCCATGGCAAGTTTCACATTCTATTTCTGCCATATACTCATCTAGCTTGGCTTTGGCAGCCTCCGACATAGCTGTTTGCTTTCTCCTATGAAGGTTGTTTACTACCCCCTCCCACTGGATAACATGGGTCTTAACCTTGCTTGCAAAATGCGATCCAAATCTAACACTTATCTCTTTTTTAGTCCCATAAAGAATTTCATCTATCATTTCTTTTGGAGCCTTTGAAATAGGTTTATCTACTGAAAAACCATGTCTTTTTGCTATGGTAGCAAAAATTTCATAATAGTAGGTCCCTGGTTTTGCTGACGCATAAGGGGCTATAGCTCCTTGATTAATAGTTAGGCTCTTATCTGGAAGGACAAGGTCTACATCTACGGCATTGTGAAAGCCAAGACCTGAGCAGTCTTCACAGGCACCAAATGGAGCATTGAATGAAAACATCCTAGGAGAAATCTCTCCCAAGGACATGTGGCCATTGGGACAGGATAGGTTTGAGGACATGGTAAATGTTTCCCCATCAAGAACTTCTATATCAACTACCCCATTGGTTGCTTCTAGGGCACTTTCTAGGGAAGATGCCAATCTTGATTCTATACCTTCCTTAACTATAAGCCTATCAACAACTATGCTGATGTCGTGCTTAAAGGTTTTT
Source organism: uncultured Peptoniphilaceae bacterium (assembly GCA_964344625.1). GTDB lineage: Bacteria > Bacillota > Clostridia > Tissierellales > Peptoniphilaceae > JAAYEL01. Next base: position 10,769 of record CAYFNZ010000010.1, read on the forward strand.
TTCAGGTCTATTGTGTCTGTCGATAGGTCATAGGTTTGGCCATCAACAACCACCCTGGTGTAACCTTGCTTTGAAATATTTTCTAAAAGCTTTTTGTGTTCCCCCTTTTTTTGGACCACCACCGGGGCCAAGACTAGGATTTTCGACCTTTCTTCAAGGGAAAGTACCCTATCAACCATTTGGTCTATAGTCATCGCCTTTATCTCAACTCCACAAACTGGGCAGTGTGGGGTCCCAGTCTTTGAGAAGAGAAGCCTTAAATAGTCATAGATTTCTGTTACAGTGCCAACTGTAGACCTAGGGTTTCTATTTGTGGTCTTTTGGTCTATTGAGATTGAAGGTGACAAACCTTCAATATATTCAACATCCGGCTTGTCCATTTGACCCAAAAACATCCTAGCATAGGATGACAGGGACTCAACATACCTTCTTTGACCTTCAGCATAAATAGTATCAAATGCAAGGGATGACTTACCTGACCCACTTAGGCCGGTAAAGACTATCATCTTATCTCTTGGCAAGGTAAGATCTATGCCTTTTAAATTATTTACTTTTGCATTTTTAATTACAATTTTATCTAAACTCATTTTACCTCGTTAATCCGTATTGTTCTTTTATCTTCTTAATCTCATCTCTTAGGGAGGCCGCCTTTTCAAAGTCTAGTTCTTCAGCCGCCTTATACATTTCTGTTTCAAGGGAGATTAAGACTTCTTTTATTTGTTCTGTTGAAATCAAAGCCTTTTCGCTGTATTTTTCTTCTTTTTCAGCAGCCATGGAAACTGTAACTATATCTGCAATATCCTTAACTATGGATTTTGGAGTAATACCATGGGCCTTGTTGTAGGCTTCTTGTATGGACCTACGCCTATTAGTTTCGTCTATGGCATTTTTCATGGATTGGGTAATGGTATCCCCATACATGATTACCCTGCCTTCAGCGTTACGGGCTGCCCTTCCTATGGTTTGTACAAGAGAGGTCTCAGACCTTAAGAAACCTTCCTTATCAGCGTCCAAGATGGCTATTAGTGAGACTTCTGGGATGTCTAGTCCCTCTCTTAAGAGGTTAATTCCTACGACTACATCGGTCTTTCCTATCCTAAGGTCCCTTATTATTTCAACCCTATCTATGGTCTTTACATCTGAATGAAGGTAGGTTACTTTTATACCCAAGCCCTTCATATAGTTGGTTAAGTCTTCAGCCATCTTCTTGGTAAGGGTGGTTACTAAAACCCTGGCTCCTTGGTCTATTGTTGCATTTATTTCCGACATCAAGTCATCAATTTGGTGCTTGGTTGGCCTTACTTGAACTATAGGGTCTAGAAGACCTGTTGGCCTAATAACTTGCTCAACCTCGTAGGCCTCGTGTTCCTTTTCATATGGGCCAGGAGTTGCAGACACAAATAGGGCCTGGTTTATGAGACTTTCAAACTCGAAAAACTTAAGTGGCCTATTGTCTAGGGCTGATGGCAACCTAAAGCCATAGTCTACAAGGTTTTGCTTCCTAGACCTGTCCCCCTCATACATACCTCTTACCTGAGGTAGGGTAACATGGGATTCGTCTATCATAAGCAAGAAATCTTTTGGAAAATAGTCTAATAGGGTGTAGGGTCTTGATCCCGCAGGTCTTTGGCTCAAATGCCTTGAATAGTTTTCAATCCCTGAGCAAAAACCAATTTCCGTCAACATTTCTATGTCATATAGGGTCCTTTGCTCAAGCCTTTGAGCTTCTACCAGCTTATTTTCTGCCTTTAGCTCACTTAGCCTTTCAGCTAATTCTTCTTCGATGGATTTTACAGCTTTTTTTATCTTGTCTTGGGAGGTCGCATAGTGGGACGCTGGAAATATCATAACGTGGTTTAATAGGCTTACGACTTCTCCTGTCAGATAATTTATCTCAGAAATCCTATCAATCTCATCGCCAAAAAACTCCACCCTAAAGACATTTTCCGTCGCATAGGCTGGGAAAATATCCACTATATCCCCTCTTACCCTGAAGGTAGACCTTTGAAAGTCTATGTCATTTCTAGTAAATTGAATGTTTATTAATTTTTTCAAGACCTGGTCCCTATCAATTTGCATGCCTGGTCTAAGGGAAACTGTCATATTTTCATAGTCTATCGGGTCTCCTAAGCCATAGATGCAGGAAACCGAAGCTACTATTATTACATCCCTTCTCTCAAATAGGGCGGCTGTAGCGGAGTGCCTCATCTTGTCAATTTCGTCATTAATTGATGAGTCCTTGGCTATATAAGTATCTGTAGCTGCCACATAGGCCTCAGGTTGATAATAGTTATAGTAGGAGACAAAATATTCCACAGCATTGTCCGGGAAAAATTCCTTAAATTCAGTAAATAACTGGTAGGCCAGGGTCTTGTTGTGGGCTAGGACCAAGGTAGGTCTTTGCATTTTTTGAATAACATTGGCCATGGTAAAGGTCTTGCCTGACCCCGTAACCCCTTTTAGGGTCTGGTATTTGTTATTTTCTTTCAAGCCTTCAACTATCCTATCAATGGCTTGAGGCTGGTCTCCAGTAGGCTCAAATTTAGAAACTAACTTAAATTTATTCAATCTCATCACCTCTCAAGAACATTTGTTCTGTCTAATTCCGTTTAATTATACACCATATCTTGAATTTAGTATATATGTATTAAGGGTAGAGTTAATCTTTTTACTCTACCCCTCGCTTTATTTACTCTTAATAATTTCTATGGCCTTTTGTAGCTGGTTGTCTTGGGACAAGGCTTCTACACCTATGGCCTTTGCATTTTCATCTAGTTTAATTTCTATATCTGGCTTGATGCCAATTCCGTGAATCTTATTGTGGTCTGGAGAGAAGTATTCGGCTATAGTTACCTTGACGCCGGTCTTGTCTCCTAGAGGGATAACTTGTTGAACTACCCCCTTACCAAATGAATTTTCGCCTATGATTTCAGACCTCTTGTGGTCCTTTAAAGCCCCTGACAAGACTTCTGACGCAGATGCTGATCCCCCATTAATCAGGGTAACCATCGGCATGTCTTCATGGTCCTTATCACTTTCATAGACTTGTTCTGAAGAATCCTTGTAATTTACACTCATGATTTTTCCTTCAGGAAGAAGAAAATCAGCAATATCAAGGGTCACATCCAAAAGTCCACCAGGGTTATTTCTCAAGTCTAGGATTAGGCTCTTAGCCCCCTGGTCCTTAAGTTCTTGGTAGGCCTTTTTAAAATCTTCAGCAGTGTGGGCTTGAAAACTTGAAATATTTATATAGGCTATCTTGTCTTCTAGCATCTTAGAATGAACAGACTCTACATTAATTATCTCTCTTTTTAACTTAAAATCCATGGTCTTTGGCTTGTCATCTACCATCCTTTGGATAGTCAAGGTTACTTCCTTTCCAGGCTCTCCCCTCATCATCTTAACAGCCTCGTTCAAGTCTTTGGCTAAAAACTCCTTGCCATCAATCTTGATGATTTTATCCTTGGATTTGATGCCAGCCTTATCTGCCGGCGTTCCCTTTATCGGGGAAATGACTTCTATAAATTGACCATTCATACCACTTACTTCTATACCGACCCCGCCAAAGGCACCCTCGCTTTGCTCATTAAGGGCCTTAAATTCCTCTTCATTATAGTATTCTGTATAAACATCATTTAATGAGGCCACATAACCCTTATAGATCCCTTCTTCAAGATCCTTTTGGTCGTATTCATACAAGTATTTTTTATCTATAATTGCATCAATTGCTCTTAACTTATTTTCAATATTTTTCAATTCATTTTTATCAGTTAGAATGTTTGTAGTCTTACTTTCTTCCTGGCCCTTGTTGATTTCCAGGCTCTTGCCTGTGGCTCCTAGGTAGTAGGAAGATAGGCCGACAAAGACTATTAGCAAGCCTATAAAAATTCTCTTTGCAACTTTTCCCATATTTTCCTCCAAATTAATCATCAATCATATTATACACTTATTGTACCCAAGCCATAAAGATTTATATTAAAAAGCGAGGAATGTAAAAACACTCCTCACAATTATTCCAATAAATATTTTCTTTACTTATCTTATTATCTTAAATATGGTAGTGGGTCTACTGGGTCACCACCAATCCTTATTTCAAAGTGAAGGTGTGGTCCTGTTGACCTTCCTGTAGTTCCCATAGCAGCAATTGTTTCTCCCTTGCTTACACTTTGTCCCGCACTTACATAAGATTCATTAAGGTGGGCATAGTATGTTTGTGTTCCATCAGGGTGACTTAAAATTATTAGGTTACCATATCCATAGTAATTCCAACCGGAAAATGTTACTACCCCACTTTTTGATGCGTAGATATTTGTACCTATAGGGCCTGCTATGTCTAGACCTGTGTGGAAGTCAGACATTCCTAAGAAATATCTCCAGCCAAAGGTACTTGTGATATAGCTTGCCGCTGCAGGCCAAGCATAGCCTGTTCCGGTGTTAGGTATTGATGGTCCTTGATTATTAGCATTATTTTGGTTTTCTTGAGCATCCTTAAGTTTTTCAAGTTCTTCCTTTTTCTTTTCAAGTTCCCTAGCTCTTTCTTCAGCTGCTTCAGCATCCCTTAATTGAGACCTAGTAGATTCAAGGTTGGATAGGCTTCTTGATAGGCTAGCTTCCAATTCAGATATTTCTGATTCTCTCCTACCGATTTCATTTGATAGTTCTTGCTTGTTGGCAAGACTGCTTGAAAGATATCCTTCATACTCTTGGGCAACAGCCTTTAAGTATTCGAGTTCTTCTTTCTTCAAGCCTTCTTCAATTCCTAATTCTTCATAAAGTTCGTCTTGAGCTTTCTTGTCTTCTTCAAGTTCAAGCTTTTCATTCTTAGTATTTTCAGTAGCTATTTCAAGGGCTGTTTTTTGACCGTTTAAGTTTTTCTTTTCAACATCTAGGTCGTCTTTGCTCTTTCTCAATTCTGCAATAAGTCTCTTGTCATGATTTGTTATAGTAGTCATCATGGTTTGACGACTTAGGAAATCATTGACATCTTCTGCAGAAAGCAAGATTTCTATACCTTTAACTGCACCCTTTTTATACATAACTACTAGTCTTTCTTCCAATAGCTTTGTATTCTTTTCAACTTCAGCTTCTAGCTTCTTTATTTTCTTTTCAGTAGCCTTAATTTTTTCTTTAATGGAAATTATTTCTTCTTCAAGTTGATTTATCTTTTCAACCTTTTGTCTAATTTCTTCATTTAGATTTGCAATTTTCTCAGCTACTTCGCTCTTGCTTTGCCTAACTTCATCAAGTCTTTGGCCAGCTTCTTGACTTTGAGTCTTTGAGTCTTGAATAATTCCACTATAGTTATTTATTATGTCATTTAATTCTTGAACTTTAGACCTTTTTGAGTCCATAGAATCCTTGGCAGAATTCAAAGAATCCCTTAAGTCTTCAGCCCTTTGCTCTTGCTCTTCTAGTCTTCTTCTTATTGAGGAAGAGCTTTCAGCATATACACTTGTGCTTGATATGCTAGAAAGAGCTATTGCAGCAGCTAGACCAGCTGAAAAATATTTACGAAACTTTTTACTATGTCCCATTTTACACCCCTAAACCTTCAAATACTTTCTAATAGAAAATGCTCCACCAACTAAGCCTATTCCAAGTCCCATAGCTGCAAATATTTGCACTAGAGGCCACTTAAAATACATTGGCTTAATCAGATTGATTACTGAAAAATTGTCCATAATATTACTGTTGTAATATAGGTAACCTGTCCTATAGCCTAGATAAACTGCCAAGAAGGCAAGTGCCGATCCCAAAAGACCAAAGAACATACCTTCTATTACAAAAGGTATTCTTATGTAGCTATTGTTAGCACCTACATACCTCATGACCCTTATCTCTTCTTTTCTTGATAGGACGGTCAATTTTATCGTATTGGAAATGATAAATAAAGAAACAACTACTAAGACTGCAACCAAGGCTATACCAAACATTTGAACGTAATTTGATATCTTGTAGGCCTTGTCAACCAAGTCCTTATAATAGCTGATTTCATCTATGTTCTCATTGTCCTTAATGTAATTTACAAATTCATCTGCTTGAGAAATATCTCCTAGGCGAACTACAAAGGATGCTGGTAATAACTTGTCAGAAGTTATCCCTTCTAGAAGGTCAGCATTCTCTCCCCAAGTCTTTTTCATAATATTAAGTGCTTCTTCACTAGACTTGTAATAATAGGTCAAGTCACCAGGAAAGTCTTTAATCTTAGTTTCTATCTCAAACTCTTTAATCTTTTCGGTTCCGACCTTGATAAATACTTCTACCTCATCTACCTTACCTTCTATGTCTGCAGCTATGCTGTTAACTGTAACGGTAATTATTATTACTATTCCTATTACAAATAAGGTGGCAAATGTCGATATTACTGAAGCAAGGCCCATGGCCCTGTGAACCCATATACCTTTAATACCTTCTTTTAAGATATTGCCTGTTCTTCTTAAAAACTTAACCATCATAACCTCCAATACCATCTCTTATTATTTCTCCGGATTGAAGTTTTATGACTCTTTTTTGCATCTTGTCTACAATATCTTTTGAGTGAGTACTCATGATAACTGTGGTACCTTCAGCGTTGATTTTTTCAAAATACTTCATCAATTCCCATGAAGTAGCTGGGTCAAGGTTACCTGTTGGTTCATCGGCTATCAAAAGCTTAGGGTTTGATGAAATAGCCCTTGCTATTGAAACTCTTTGTTGCTCACCACCAGACAATTGGTTAGGATAAGAATCCTTTCTATCATATAGACCGACAAGCTCTAGAGCTTTTTTTATCTTTTCTTTCTTCTCAGATCTTGAAAATCCCCAAATATCTAGGATAAATCCAATATTTCCTTCTACTGTCCTATTTTGTAATAATCTAAAGTCTTGAAATACTACCCCTATACTAGACCTAATCTTGGGTACCATCCTACTTGAAACTCTTGTAATATCCTTACCATCTAAGAAAATTTCTCCAGAATCAGGATTTAATTCTTTTAATATTAACTTGATTATGGTTGACTTACCAGCTCCACTAGGTCCGGTCAAAAACACAAAGTCACCATCTTTAATTTCAAAAGTAGCATCATTAATGGCTACCACATTGTTCTTATATTTCTTAGTGACATTATTGAACTTTATCATAAAAACTCCTTAATTGAAATTATTATAGCACAAAAGTTACAAAAAGGTTAAAATTATTCTCTTTTTACCCTTTATTGTAGCCAATTGTAAATTTTACTTAAATAATTTTATTAGCTAATATTGATATTTTATAAGTATCAGTGTATTATTAAACTAATACAGTAGGTTGCGTAGGAGGTAATATGGATTTTGAAAAGGGCCTACCTATTTATTTTCAAATAGCAAAAGCCATTAAAGAAAAAGTTGCCCTGGGTCAACTAAAGCCAGGAGATAAATTCCCAAGTATTAGGGAGATTGCTAGCATTTACAAGGTTAATCCCAATACAGTTCAAAGGAGCACCCAACTATTAGAAGCTGAAAATATCATCTACTCAAAAAGAGGAATCGGAAGTTTTATAGTTGAAGACCAAAATTTAGTCAAGAAACTACAAGCAGACCTAGCCCATGAATACGCAGGCATTTTCCTTGAAAGTATGGGCAATATCGGCATGGATAAGGATGCTGCCATCAGATTTTTAATGGAGGATAAAAATGAGTGAGATAATGGATACAAATATTCTAGAAATAAAGAATGCTACAAAGACCTTTGGCAGTATTAAGGTCCTAGATAATTTCAACCTAAGCCTAAAAAAGGGTCAGGTACTTGGCCTACTTGGTCCAAATGGGTCAGGCAAGACCACTCTGCTAAAGTCAATCATGGGCCTAGTTAAGCTTGACCAAGGTCAAATCCTGATTGATGGTATAAAACCATCGGCAAAAAGTAAGGCTATTATTAGCTATTTGCCGGATTCGAATTACCTGCTTGATAACTTGTCCGTCAAAGAGTGCGTTGACCTTTTTAAGACCTTTTATCAAGATTTTAATCAAGAAAAATGCGACAAAATCATGGAAAGGATGAACCTAAATTACAATTCGAGAATTAATGAAATGAGTAAGGGTTATGTTGAAAGGCTTAATGTCTGCTTGGTCATGAGCAGGGATGCCAAACTTTATATCCTTGATGAGCCTATTGCCGGCGTTGACCCCTTGGCTAGGGATATGATTATCGATACCATCATAGACAATATCGGCGATGCTACCATGATTGTAACCACTCAATTGATTGATTCCCTTGCCAAGCTTTTTGACAGGGTTTGCTATATTGATGAAGGAAAAATCCTCCTTGAAGGAGAAACTGACAAACTTATCGAGGAAAATGGCATGATGCTAGAAGACTTGTACAAGCATCTTTACAAGTAGGAGGAAGTATGAATAAATTACTCAAGTTAGAATGGCGAAAGTCTGCCTTTTTTAGAAGGGCAACCATAGGCCTAATAATCATATCCTTTTTCGTAGGCCTAATCCCCATCTTTTCAAATTTGATAAATAACGCTGGAGTTTTTGGACTTTTAGGCTTAGTTCTTGCTATCTTTGCAATTGCTATAATCGGTTCAGTCTTGTATCTTAAAGATGACCTAGACCAAAAGGCTCCCTTCAATATGATAGTTCCAGTAAAAACAAGTCATATAGTTCTTTCAAAATTAAGTATTTTTGTAGCCAATGCTTTTATTATTACTATAGTCGCCCTACTTGCTAGTACCCTATATAGCATTCTAATCAATAACTTATATTTTAAGTTAGATAACTTGGAATTTATAAAGTATTTTCAAAATATAGGTATAAAAGATATTTTTATCTTTTTAACCAATATTGTTGTCAGACTGCTTGAAACCTTCCTTTATGGATCTATGATCTTCTTATCAATGCTTTTTGTTAGGAGTAAAAAAACTAATACTGGTATCATAACGTGGTTGATTTTAAGCTTTTTAATGTTTTTAGGTCTTTATGTCATTAATAGCATACTTACAGAGTTATATCCCCTAGCCTTCGACTTTGAAAATATGAGATTTGTTAACCTATACCAGCTCGAAGAATCTGGAGGTTTTCGTGATATAGCTATAAACCAAGCTTTTTCAAGTCCACAAATTTCAGGCTTAGGTAGTCAAATAATGCTTAATGGCTCCTTGACAGTAATATTATCTGGTCAAGGCGAAAAAATTTGTTTTTTGATGGTATTGCCATTTCTTGTATCCATTCTATTTGCCTATCTAAGCGTAAGATTATCCACTTACCTAATAGATAGGAAAGTAGATTTTTAGGAGTTTACTATGAAAAATTTACTGATATACGAATTAAGAAAACATGTTAAAACTATACTTGCAATCACCATGATAGCCATTTTTTTAGAAATCTTTTCTAACTATTACTTGGTCAGAAGCATGTCTGATTATGGGGCATCATCCTTGTCAACAATCAAGGAATTTTTAGCCTTTTGGTCCTTTGTCATAGTTAGAATGCTATTTTTCGGCTTATTTGTGTATTTTACAAATGACTTTGTAAAAAATATCCTAAGCGATGAAAAGAACTTTCTTTTTACACTTCCAATAAGGTCAAGTTCCTACTTCCTTGCAAAAATCCTTTCAATAAGCATTTTCGTAGGCTTTGTAGGACTTAGTCTAGTGGCCTTTAACCCAACAATGCGAGAAGATATCTTAAGCTATAACTTTATGTGCTTTATAAACTCAGCGTTGACTATTTATAGCATTTGCCTTGTGGCCCTATTGCTGGCCTATGCAGTAATACTTATTTCAAAAAAATACCTAGAAAAATCGAGATTTACCTTTCTATGGATTTTGCCCTTCGCTGTAATATTTAGCTTATACTTGGCCCTAATGATTAACACTATTTTCATGACAAGTACCGACATAATCAATATAAAAAGTTGGACTTTAGTTATTATAAATGCAGTCCTATCCCTTAGCCTCTTCTTCCTAGATTGCAGGCTTTTAGACAAGAGGGTCGACTTATAGCCCCTATTGACAGGCGTCAAGGCATGTGAATAAATTGAATTATGTTAAGTATAGTTGAGAAAGAAGGGGATACTTTGAAAGATTTTATTAATAAAAGAATTATTTCCATAAATTTAAATGATAAGTCTATGGAAATTGTAGATTATGCTTCTGAAGATTTACTTGATGTCGACCAGGCCATCTTGTTTTTAACTGGTCCCTTGACCAAGA
>CAYFNZ010000010.1:21049-35753 GCA_964344625.1 uncultured Peptoniphilaceae bacterium
CAATTTCAATTATTGTTCTTACGCGTTTTTATTTCTATAAACTAGCCAATAAGCTGTAGCAACAAAAATAATTCCGCCTACCATATTGCCAAGAGTAACTGGTATTAAGTTGTTAACTATAAAGCTACCCCAATTTAGGTTTGCAAGTGCTTCTGCACCAAGGCCTGTAGCTGCAACAAAGTCTGGGGTTGCCTTAGCAATTATACCTGCTGGTATGTAATACATATTTGCAACACTTTGTTCAAAACCTGAAGTAACAAATAGCATTACAGGGAAGAAAGCACTTAGCATTTTACCAACTTGTGAGTCAGCACCAAATGACATCCAAACACCTATACATACCAACCAGTTACACAAGATGCCTAGAGCAAAAGCCTTGGTAAATGACAAATTAACCTTACCATTAGCTATAAGTATTGTTCTTGCGCCTAATTCGTTAGCACCTGAAGCCCATTGACCTGATATGCTTACCAACCAAACGATAAGTAATGATCCTATTAAGTTTCCTATGTAGACAATTATTAGAGTTCTCGCTAAGTCCGAGCCCTTAATCCTCTTATCATATAAGGATACGAACATCAGCATATTACCTGTAAATAATTCAGCACCAGCTATCAAAACAAAAATAAGTCCTGGTGTAAATACTAAACCGCTAACTAATTTACCTAATCCAAAGGTTTCTTTGTTGGCCAACAAGTTAAAGGCCGCCATATTGGATCCTTGAGCTGCTAAAGCTATAAAGGCTCCGGCAATAATTCCTAGAATAAGTTGTTTCATAGGTTTTGTATTGGCTTTACCAACGCCAATATCAGATGTAACATCGAGTATTTCTCCCGGTTTTAATATTTTACTCATAATGTCCTCCTCTCATTTACTCCGTTAAAATTTACCTCTTACTTAATAAACTACGACTGTAAATATTCATAAAAAATCGTATTGAAAAACGTTTCCTTACACTTCATAATTACCTACGCCTGTCTATTTAATATAATAAATATCATAGCAAAAATATAATGTCAAAAAATAAACAAGTTTTTACGTATAAATATTCGTTTAAAACTAAATATTATAACTTATCTTCGGTCTTATAAGCTCTTTTATTAGACAACGCTTTTATTAATCCCTTACCCCCTGGTTTGAAAAATATTAAGTATAGACTTACAATCTTATTAGAGGTGTAAAATGAAAGAAAAAGATATAAAATTAAGCGAAATTTTTATGATCTTCTTAAAGATTTCCAGTTTTACCTTTGGTGGTGGCTACACCATCATACCGGTTATTAAAGATGAATTTTCAGAAAAAAGAAATTTAATTACTGATGATGATATGATGGATATTATTGCTCTTGCCCAGTCAGGTCCTGGAGCCCTAACAATAAGTGCATCAATCCTCACAGGCTATAGGCTAAGAGGTCTTAAGGGAGCCCTTGTGGCGGCTATCGGTTCGGTCCTTCCCTGCATTATAATAATAAGCATAATTTCAGTATTTTATCAAGAATTTAGTCAAAATCACACAATCCAATACGCCCTAAAGGCAATGAGCGGTGCCATCTCAGCAATCCTTTTATCTACGACATATAGCATGTATAAAAACGCAGTAAAAAAAGAGTCTATCTACGGGCATATCACGATGGCGGTAGCATTTTCCATGGCCATGTTTACAAAAATTTCAACTTCATGGCTCATACTAGGCCTTGCCATATCAGGTCTAATCTACTTTGGAATTAAGGAGGCAAAAGCATGATTTACCTTGCACTCTTCTTGGCCTTCTTCCAAATAGGCGCCATGGCCTTCGGTGGTGGCTACGCAGTTCTTCCCTTTCTCGAAGAAGTCATAGTTCAAAAACACGCCTGGCTGACATCCAAGGAAATTGTAGATATAGTCACTATTTCTCAAATGACCCCAGGTCCCATAGCCATAAATGCCGCTACTTTTGTAGGGACAAAAATTGCAGGTATCCTTGGTTCCATCATAGCTACCACGGCCAATGTCTTGCCCCAATTTATCCTCATGATAATCCTTAGCAGACTTGTATTTAGCAATAAAAAGATTAGCTTTATGGATCACATAATCAAAGGACTTAAACCAGGCATGGTAGCCCTAATCTTTATAGCCACCCTGACCATGGTCCACAACTCAATCCTAGACGGAGTCCCCCTAAAAGTAGACCTGACCTACCTCTTATCAAACATCAATATAACAGCCCTAGTAACCTTCATCCTAGGCTTTATCTTGAAAAAGAAAGGAGTAGGAATAATAAAAATCATCATAATCAGCGCAATAGTTGGCGTGGGGATGTCAATAATCTAAAAATAAACCTTTCGGGTGGGAAAATGGTCAAACCAAGCTCACCCCTAAATTTTGATGATAAAACAGTATTCTTTTTTATCTAAAAAAATTAAAAGTTTTGAGTGAGGTTGGCGAAGCCATTTTCCCACTCAAAACTTTTAATTTTTTTATTTTAATAATTCGAATACAAGTCATTTGTTAATGATTTTGCTTCTTCTGTGAAGTTGATTCCTAATTTTCTTAGGGTGTTTCTATCGTTTGAGCCTAGCATTACTGTGGAGTGTGCTTCTAGCTCGTTTAGTTTTTTTAGTTGCATCATGGCTTGGTGTGATAGAGGGTTTGTTGTAGCCGAGATTGTAAGGGCTAGTAGGACCTCATCTAGTTGTAAGACGTATGAATCTTCATTTAAGAATTCATTTTTTAGCTTGCTTATTGGTTCTAGGATATGAGGAGATATCAATGGTATATCGTCATTTATATTTCCTAGGGCCTTTAGGGCATTTAGAAGGCAGGCTGAGGATGCGTTAAGAAGGTCTGTTTTTCTTCCTTTTATAATCCTACCATCATCTAGTTCTATGGCAAATGCTGGCCCATTTGATTGGACTGCTTTCTCATTGGCAGCCACGACAACTTTTCTATCTGTGGGCTCTATTTGAAGTTGACTCATAAGGATTTCTAGCTTGTAGACAACATCTTTGCTGATTTTATCCATCTTAAAATCGCAAAGGGACTTGTAGTATCTTCTGATGACTTCTTCCTTACTGGCATTTACCACGCCTTCTTCATCAGTGATACAATAGCCTAGCATGTTTACCCCCATATCTGTTGGAGACTTGTAAGGGCATGATCCCATGATTTTCATAAACATTGATTGCAAGATATTAAAGGCTTCTACGTCCCTGTTATAATTTACTGTAGTAATTCCATAGGCTTCTAGATGGAAGGGATCTATCATGATGACGTCATTTAAGTCTGCAGTTGCCGCTTCATAAGCTATATTTACAGGATGTTTTAATGGTAGATTCCATACGGGAAATGTTTCGAATTTAGCATATCCCGCCCTAACCCCATTCTTGTATTCATGATACATTTGAGACATACAGGTTGAAAGCTTGCCACTTCCGGGTCCTGGAGCAGTAACGACTACTAAAGGCCTTGTGGTCTTAATATATTCATTTTTACCAAATCCTTCATCACTAACTATGTAAGAAACGTTGTTAGGATATCCTTCTATAGTATATGAAAGGTAGGTGTTTATCCCCCTATCATCAAGATATCTTCTAAATTTATCGGTGGATTCCTTCTTTTCATATTGGTTGATAACCACTGAAGAAACATATAGGCCTCTTTTGTTAAAGCTATCTATTAGTCTAAGAGTTTCGCTATCATATGCTATTTCTGAGTCACCTCTCAGCTTGTTATTTTCAATATCTCTGGCATTTATTACTATAACAATTTCGGCCTTGTCCTTAAGTTCTAAAAGCATTTGCAATTTAGAATCCTTATGAAATCCTGGGATAACCCTGGCTGCGTGAGAATCATCAAAAAGCTTTCCGCCAAACTCTAGGTATAATTTATTATCGTACTGACTAATCCTCTCAAGAATTCTTTCAGATTGCATCTTTATATATTTATCATTATCAAAAGCTATTTTTTTCATTTGCACCACCTTACTTAATTCAAATAACTACCTTTGATATTATACTACAATTTCAGATATTTTTAACGTCAAATATCTTCTCATATTAAAAGGACTAGAGTTTAGTCTAGTCCGAAATCATAAAGTATGGCTTGTCCTTCTTCCATACTCTTTTTTATATCTATTATTCTTTGGTTTTCCGATCCACGAAATCTTAGTTTTAGGTTTTTTTGGTCATTTATAAATTTACCATCTACTAGGACGTCGCAGAGCTCTAGGAGCTGTTTTTTATTTGGATCTTCTAGGATTTCTTCAAAGGTATATCCAGAATAAATCCAGGTGGGTTTGTCTACTTCTTTTTTAATATCCTTTAGGATATCTATTAATTCAAGGTTTTGCATGGGTTCGCCACCTAAGAGAGTGAGCCCAAATACATTTGGATCTTTAAGGTAGTCTATGGTTTCTTTTGTTTCATTTTCAGTCCATAAGTTGCCCGCTGAAAAATCTTGATATTCTTCGTTGAAGCAGGCATAGCAGTGGTGGGTACAGCCTGTGACAAATATGCTGGTCCTGATACCCAAGCCATTTGCTATATCATACTTTCTAATTTGTCCATATCTCATATGTGAAGTACCCTGGCAGCAATTTCCTTGGTCCTGCCTTCATTCCAGAAGTTTTCGCCAAGGTAACCACAGGTCCTCCTAATAACTGTTAATTTGTCCCTATCCTTATTGTGGCAATTTGGGCATTCCCATTGGTTATCATCATTGACCTTGATTTCACCATCGAAGCCACATTCATGGCAGTAGTCGCTTTTTGTGTTAAATTCGGCATACATTATGTGGTCGTAAATGTATTTTACAAGGGTTTCAACGGCATCTAGGTTGTTGGTCATATTAGGTATTTCCGCATAGGAAATCATACCGCCTGTTGATAGTTTTTGAAATTGGGCTTCAAAATCGAATTTGTCAAAAACGGAAATGTGTTCCCTTACATCAACATGGTAGGAATTTGTGTAATATCCCTTGTCAGTTATGTCCTTAATTTCTCCAAATCTCGCCCTGTCAATTGAGCAAAACCTGTGGGTCAAGCTTTCTGCAGGAGTTCCATAAACCGCAAAACCAAGGCCTGTTTCAGCCCTCCAAGCATCCTTGTAGTCAACTATGGCTTTCATAACTTCCATGGCAAATGCCTGACCTTCTTCACTTGTATGGCTCTTTCCTGTCATAAGCTTGGTCAATTCGTAAAGGCCTATATAACCTATAGAAATAGTTGCATAACCATTTTCAAGGAGCTTGCCTACTTTTTCACCCTTGCCAAGTCTTGCAATAGCTCCGTATTGCCAGTGAATTGGACTTACATCACTTGTGGTATTTTTCAATAAATTGTATCTAAAAAGTAGGGCCTTTTTAACAAGATCCATCCTCTTATCGAAGATTCTCCAGAACTTGTCCATATCTCCGCCTGCAAGTATACCTATTTGAGGAAGGTTTAGGGATACTACCCCCATATTAAATCTACCATTAAATACATATTCGCCCTTTTCATTCTTCCAAGGAGCAAGGAAGGACCTACATCCCATTGGTGAAAAGACATTGCCCTCGTAATATTTTTTCATAAGCTTAGCTGAAATATAGTCTGGATACATCCTTTTTGCAGTGCATTTTGCAGCAAGCTTTGTCAAATAGTAGTATTTAGAATCTGGATGTACATTGTGTTCATCCAAAACATATATTAGCTTTGGAAATGCTGGAGTTACATAGACATCCTTATCATTTTTAATCCCTTCATATCTTTGTTTCAAGATTTCTTCTGTTATGTATGCGGCTTCTCTTTCATATTCGTAACCTGGTTGAAAGTGCATAAACAAGGTTACAAAAGGAGCTTGGCCATTTGTAGTCATAAGGGTATTTATTTGGTATTGAATGGTTTGAATTCCATCCTTGATTTCTTTTCTAGTCCTCTTCCAAGCTATTTCTTCAGCCTTTTCGTAGTCTGGTTCAATGCCATAAACTTCTCTTTGCTCTTCAACTACAGCCTTTAAATACTTATTAAAAGACTTTCTTGCAAAAGGTGCCAAAATCCTATCTATTCCATTGATGCTTTGGCCCCCATATTGACCACTAGCCACTTGGGCTATAATTTGTGTGGTTACTGTACAAGCTACTTGAAAGCTCTTTGGCGTATCTATTTTTTTACCGTTAATCACTGTTCCATTGGTAAGCATATCTTCAAGGTTTACTAGACAGCAATTAAACATCGGTTGAGCTATGTAATCCATGTCATGGAAATGTATCGCTCCTGAATCGTGGGCTAATACTATGTCTGCGGGAATTATAAGCCTTCTAGCTATATCTTTAGAAACCTCACCAGCTATTAGGTCTCTTTGGGTACTTACTACTTTTGCATCCTTGTTTGAGTTTTCATCTAAGACATCTACATTCGATTGGTTAAGTATGCCAACTACTTGGTCATCTATGGTATTATTATGTCTTCTAAACTCTTGAACTGACCTGTAACTTTCATAAGCCTTAGCTGTCGCAGGATTCTTATATTTTATTAATTTATAATAAACTTGCTCTTCTATACCATGAATAGTCATAGGACCATTGATGGTTTTTGCGAAATCTTCTATTTCATCAGCTATCAATTGGGCTTGTCCTTCTTCATAGATTCCAGAAAAAGAATTCATGGCCTTCTCGATGGCTATTACTATTTTATCTTTGTCAAATGGTACTTTTAAGCCATTTCTTTTAATAACTTCCACCCTTACTCCCCCTTCTCTAGTATTTATATACTTTATATATTAGTCTCCATATATGGGAAAGTCAAGGAAAAACCCTACATATTGTGTAAAATCTCTATTCAACAACACAACTTATAGTGTACAAGCCTATCTTGGGTATTTAAAAAGAAGAAGATTTTGTCATAATTAATAAAATTATGATACAAATCGAATAGGGGCTAAAAGCTAGCCCCTTTCACACCACCGCACGTGCCGTTCGGCATACCTAAAAAATCCCACAGTCAAAGGCTTAACCGTGGGATTTTGTTTATTAAACTAATTTATCAAGTATTTCAACTTGTTTTTCAAATATTTTTAGGGCTTCATCCACTGTTGATGGGTCTGTCATGTCTACTCCCGCAATTTTTAATTGGTCTATTGGGAAATGCTTGTTACCATCTTTTAGGAACTTGAAGTAGTTTTCAAGGGCTCCTTCTTCCTTGTTTATTACCCTATTAGCTAAAATTGTTGAAGCTGTAAAGCCTGTCGCATACTTATATACATAAAAGTCTGAATAGAAATGAGGTATTCTCATCCATTCATAGCCGATTCTTTCATCAGATACCATAGCTGGTCCAAAATATTTTTTATTTAAATCTAGGTAGATAGCTGAAAAGTCTTCACTTGTTAGGCCCTTTCCTTCTTCTACTAGCTTGTGAGTTTCTCTTTCGAACTCAGCAAACATAGTTTGTCTAAAGACTGTAGACTTAAAGCTATTTAGGTAGAAGTCCACAAGATATAGCTTTTCTTCATCTGATTCCAGCCTATCCATTAAGTAGTTTAGTAGTAGGGCTTCATTGAAGGTTGATGCAACTTCTGCAGCAAAAATAGTATAGCCATGTTCTAGGTATGAGTTGTTCTTCTTAGCATAGTAGCTATGCATTGAATGGCCCATCTCATGAGCTAGGGTAAATACTGAATCAAGGGTGCCATTAAAGTTTAACAAGATATATGGGTTTGAATCGTAGGATCCTGATGAATAGGCTCCCCCTCTTTTACCATCTCTTGGATAAACATCTATCCACCTATCTTCAAAGGCACTTCTATAAATATCTTGGTATTCCTTGCCCATGATAGCAACGGATTCAATTACCATATTTTTAGCTTCTTCAAAAGTGTATTCCTTATCAAATGAACTTATAATCGGCATGTAAACATCATACATGTGTTGTTCATCAAGTTTTAAGGCCCTCTTCTTTATCTCAAAATACTTGTGGATTGCAGGCATATTTTTGTGAATGCTTTCTATTAGGGCATCATAAACCTTAACATCTACATCATCCTTAAATAATTCCATTTGCCTTGCAGAATCATAGCCCCTAAGCTTAGCTTCAAGGCATAGCCCCTTTACATTTGAGTAGTATGAGCTTGCGATAGTATTTCCAAATGATGCAAAGGTATCATAAAACTTTTCAAAGGCCTCTTTTCTCACTTGCCTGTCTTCAGAATATTGTAATTTCACGAAAGTTTGTTGGCTTAATTTTTCATCTGTTGACTCAAGTTTTGGGAAGGTCATATCAGCATTTGTCAAGTAGTAATAGATTTCTGATGGTGCTTGAGACACTGGAGAAAGAGCTGATATTATCTTTTCTTGTTCTTGGCTTAAAGTATATGGTTTGAACCTAAAGATTTTTTCAAGTGTTAATCTGTAGTCTTTTAAATCTTCCCTATTCTTAATTTCCTCAAACTTGTCTTGGTCTAGGCCCAATAAAAATGGAGTTAAAAATGAAAATTTTGTATCGAAATCAGTGTAAACTGTTTGAATTTCCATATTCATTTTTTGGTATTTGCTTACCCTAGAATCCTCGTCTTTTCTCATGTGGGCATATACATAAACATTTGTAATCCTTCTGCCAATTGACTCATATGCCCTTAATATTTTATCTATATTTTCAAGGGGATTTTTGATGATTTCATCCACTTGTTCAAGTTCTTTTTTAACAAGTTCCAAGTCTTCTTGTAGAAGCTCGTCACTTTCATACATGGCTTCTAAATCCCAATTCATTAAATCTGACATCCTATCTCCTTTTGTCTATCATGCTATCGTCAAAATAGTAGCCTTCCCCCCAAGAAGTTTGAATAAACTTATTGGCCTTGGTTGGCTCTAATTTTTCTCTTAATCTTCTAATATGAACATCCACCGTCCTGATATTTGACTCATCAATACCCTTCCAAAGCTCGTTGGCAAGGTCTCTTCTTGTAAAGACCTTATTCTTATTTGATGCAAGAATATATAGAAGGTCAAACTCCTTACCAGTTAGGTCAAGCTCAATATCTTCGACCTTAACCTTTCTACCCAAAATATTGAATTCGAAAAGGCCCTTTGATAAAGAATCATCTTTTTGTGTCTGCTCAACTTGTACTTCCGTCTTAGTTGTACGGCGAAGAACTGCCCTTATCCTAGCCTTTAATTCCAACAAGTAAAATGGCGTGGTAATATAGTCGTCACACCCGTATTCAAGAGCCAAAACCTTTTCGTTTGGTTCAGAATTTTGAGATACTACTATAGTAGGAATATCCCTAAGATCGTTCATCCTTCTCTTAAGGTCTAGGCCGGTACCGTCCTTGTACTGCATATCTATAATTGCTAAATCATAATTGTTTGTCGCAAGATCATCCATAGCTTCCCTAATATTTTTCGCAGAAGAGATTACATAATCTTCCGTCTTGAAGCTATAGATAAAATTATCTATGAATTCTTGATCTTGATTAACTATCAACAATTTATAAGTCATATTTCCCCCTCTTTACCTTATCCTATGATAAAGTATAACATATTTGTAATAATTTTCTAAACTATACCTGCTATTATTTTTTATTACAATTAAAATCCTAATCCGCCCATAGATGGGTCCATGCCTGCTGGAAGAGGATTCTTATCAGGGATTTCAACTATTGCAGCTTCTGTTGTAAGTATTAGTGAAGCAACTGATGCAGCATTTTCAAGGGCTGACCTAGTTACCTTAGTAGGGTCAACTATACCTTCCTTAATCATGTCTACATACTTGTCATCCAAGGCATCATAACCATGTCCCTTTGGAAGTTCTAACACTTTTGTTACGATTATAGATCCATCTAAGCCGGCATTTTCAGCTATTTGTCTAGCTGGTTCTTCCAAGGCCCTAGCAATTATTTTAGCCCCTGTTCTTTCATCCCCATCTGTAGAATTTATATAGGCATCCAGTGCTTCAATGCTGTCAAGAAGGACTGTTCCACCACCTGCAACTATACCTTCCTCAACCGCAGCCCTTGTAGCTGAAAGGGCATCTTCTATTCTTAATTTCTTTTCTTTCATCTCAACTTCTGTAACAGCGCCAACTTGAATAACAGCAACTCCGCCAGCAAGTTTCGCCAATCTTTCTTTTAGTTTTTCTATGTCAAAAGAAGAATCTGATTGGTCAATTTGAGACTTTATAGTTTCTATCCTATTTTCGATATTTTCTTGGCTTCCTGCCCCATTAACTATAACTGTAGAATCCTTGTCAACTCTTACTTTTTTAGCTCTTCCAAGTTCTGAAATACTTACCTTAGAAAGGTCATCTGCCAACTCTTCTTTGAAGACCCTAGTACCTGTTAGGATAGCAATATCATCTAAGATAGCCTTACGGTTGTCTCCAAATGAAGGAGCCTTTACGGCAACTACGTTAAATGTTCCCCTGATTTTATTTATTATTAGGGTAGTAAGGGCGTCATTGTCTATATCATCTGCAACTATAAGAAGGGACTTGTGGGTTTGAACTAGTTCTTCAAGCATTGGCAAGATTTCTTGAACGCTATTAATCTTTTTATCTGTTAGGAAGATAAATGGGTCTTCTAGTTCGGCAATCATTTTTTCTTGGTCACTTGCCATGTAGGAAGATAAAAAGCCCCTATCAAATTGCATACCTTCTACAACAGAAAGTGTAGTTCCCATGGTTTTCGACTCTTCGATTGTGATTACCCCGTCATTTCCAACCTTCTCCATGGCATCGGAAATTAACTTTCCTACCTCTGGATCTGCTGAAGACACAGAACCTACTTGGGCTATTGACTTCTTAGTCTTAACAGGCTTTGAGGACTTCTTAATATTTTCAACAACTATTGCAGTTGCCTTTTTAATCCCCCTTTGAAGGATTACAGGATTTGCCCCTGCAGCAATATTTTTCAAGCCTTCCCTAACTATAGATTGGGCAAGTATTGTAGCTGTAGTAGTTCCATCGCCAGCCACATCGTTGGTCTTAATGGCTACTTCTTTTAGGAGTTGAGCTCCCATATTTTCAAACCTATTTTCAAGCTCGATTTCCTTGGCTATGGTTACACCGTCATTTGTGATAAGTGGAGCTCCATAAGCCTTGTCTATTACTACATTACGGCCCTTTGGTCCAATAGTTACCTTAACAGCATCTGATAATTTATTAATACCTATTTCTAAGCATTTTCTTGAATCTAATCCGTATTTAATATCCTTGTTCATATCTATCCCCTATTCTATTACAGCTAATATATCTTCATCCTTGATTACTAGGTATTCCTTGTCTTCATCCTTGATGCTTTTTGCAGCATATTCTGAATAAAGCACCTTGTCTCCAAGTTTATATGAAACCTTTCCAGAAAGACTATCAGAAATCTCAACGACAAGTGCCAAATCAGCCTGGTCAGCCTTGGCATTTGCAATAATAATTCCTGAAACAGTTTTTTCTTCCTTGGCTATTTTTTCTAGAACGACCCTGTCGCCTAATGGTCTAATTTTCATAGTTTTACCCCCTATTTTCCAATTGAGTTTTCTCTAGCATAATAAAATAAATATTGTTGAGCATGGCCCAGGTAGTCCCCAAATAGGTCCCTAGCGTACTCGAGAATTTTCTTATTTGACACCGACTCCTTGATATATAGGTATTCCATGAGTCTTTTTACCCAGACATCCACTGGAAATGTATCCTCTATACCATACCCAAAAAGTAGGATACAATCCATTACCTTGGGTCCAACCCCTGGCAAGTCAAGAAGCCTTTGCTTTAAGATTTCAAGGTCCTTGTCATCAAAGTCTTGAGGACTTTCTAAATACCTTCTGGAAGCCTCAATTATTCTTGTATTTCTAAAGCCTACCCTGGTTATTTCCTTCAGGCTTTCAGGATCTTGAAAGGCTAGCTGGTCAGGTCTTGGGAAGGCATAATAGTCCTTGCCCTTGTAGGTACAGATAAAGTCCCCATAATTTTCAGAAAGCAAGTTGATGCATTTTTTTATCTGAGCAATCCTATTATTTGCAGAAATGATAAAGGAAATTATCATTTCAAACCTGTCCTGATTTAATATCCTAAGCCCATAGGCAAAGTCCATAGCCTCTTCTAGGCTGGAATTTTCCTTATAGGCCTTGGTTTTTCTTAGTTCTTTTTTAATAAAGTCGTAATCTGTATCTAAATTAAAGTAGTGGTGCCAGGACTTAATAAAGTCATCCTCATTAATATTTAGGGCAATCAAGTCCCCATCTTCCATCGAAAATTCCGCAACCTGGCCGGCATGAACAACTATATAGGAATCTTCAGGCGTCTTATCCCACCTGAAGGCTTGTCCATTTTCAAAAATATGGGCTAGGTGAAAATTATCTAGGCCTTTTACCCTAATGCCACCACTAATATTTTCTATTTGGTATTTCATATATCTAACTTAATTGCATGTACTGCAAATCTCCCATCATCATTTACATTGTCACATGTAGAAAGTGTAATTATCTTTGTATTTTCATCAAATTCAACTGGTCCAAAGTCAACCAAACTCTTAGATTTAAAATTTTCTAAGTAGGTCAACCAGTCTTTGGCATCCATATTTGTAGTCCTATAGTCAACACTTGCGTCAACATAGTAGGCTGAAAAAATCTTGTACCTTTGGACCCCATTTTCAGTAAATATATCTATAAAGTGCTCTTCTCTGGACTTTACAAATTTTTCATCATCAAATTTAATAATTGGGGAAAACATTTCAGCTGTCTTAATATATGAATTGGACATATTGTGGCCATAAATGACAGTGTTCATGTCTGAAAAATCCGGTTTGTTTGTCTCTTCAATAAAGATTGAACCCGCCCAAGAATATTCTTTGGCAAGATTTCTCCTTAGGTAAAAGTCATTGTCCTTAAAGACAATTGGGTATTCAACGCTCATTCCGGGAATATTGATATAGGATACAATATCTTCATTCTTAGCCTTAAACTTGGCCAAGCTCTTCTTTGCAACCTCATCATATTGGGACTTGTACTTCTTAAAGTCTTCCCTAGTCATGATAGAAAAAATGTCAAAGTCTTCTTTCTCTTCTTTCTCTTCCTTCTTTTCATCCCTTGTTTCAACCTGCTTATAGGAATCCGAAACCAAATCCTTGTAAGAATCAAATTCCTTGCCAGCCTTATACCTGCCATAATAGTAAGAGCCGATATTATACAGGCTGTAGGCGATTATTATTATTAAAATAAATTGAATTAGCTTAATTATTTTTTTCTTCATATTTCAACTCCTATTTTGCTATACTTAATTATACCATATTTGTTAATTTTTTTTATTAAATTGACCAATTTTATGGAAAATGCCAATAAAAAAGACTCATGATTACTCACAAGTCCCTATTTTTAGCCTAATACTAATTCAAAATAATCTGTCCTATTTACCGGTTGAGCCGATTCCGCCTTCCCCTCTATGGGTCTGGTCAAGCTCCTTAACTTCTTGAATTTCAACCCTCAAGTAAGGTTGGATAATCATTTGAACTAGTCTATCTCCCTTATTAATTTCAAGGTCTTCTTCACCTTCATTGATCAAAAATAAAATTACTTCGCCCCTGTAGTCGGAGTCTATTATGCCAGTACTATTGGCAAGCTTCACCCTCATCTTGATGCCAGCAGAGCTCCTTGGATAAATGGCCCCAAAATAACCTTCTGGTATCTGCATTTTCAAACCAGTAGGGATTTTAACCACTTGGTGGGGCTTTGCTATTACGGTTTCTTCATTGTTGCAATATAGGTCAAAACCGGCTGAGCCTGGTGTAGCATATTGAGGGCATGTCCCTTCAGAAATTATCTTCAAAACCTTCTTGTCCATATCTACCTCTTTAATTTTATCTCGTTTACTTCTCTAGAATTAAACAACCTTAGCCTTCCGCTTTTCTTGCCGCTTCCCCTTGAAACAATCAAGAGCTTGTCTCCTAAGATATAGTCGTCTTCCTTATACTTACTTTCCTTATCGTAGGATAGACCTCCCATAAAAGGAAGTCTAATCCAACCTCCATTCCTATCTCCTGACAAGATTAGGTCTGCCCCTTTCTTGCTTAGGTCATCAGCATATGATGGATTATGGGATAAAACCAGGTTAAATTCTTTGTCATCAAAACTAAGCTTACTATCTGTCTTAAGGTCATCTGAATCGGACTTATAGTCTTCAAGTTTGGGCTTAATACTTTGAACACTAATCATGTCCCCGCCCTTATTAAGATCTATTTTATCTTCGATAAGATAGATGCCGTGGTTTTTTAATTTAGAAAACAAGTCCGAGATATAGTCATCCCCCAGTTCTAACTCACTTTGCCCCCTCGCAACATAAAAGATTAGGCTTTCGCTAATATCATCTTTCATCTTTGCGAAATCCTCATAATACTTAGAATCTTTTTTAGTAAAAGTGTTGCCTGTGAATACCACTAGGTTGGGGTTTATTTCTATAATAGTTTCCTTTAGTTTAGAAAGGTTGTCTGAGCCCTTTAAGTACAAGTCTGAAACCTGAACTATCTTATAGTTATTGAAGGATTCAGGTAGCTTAGATTTTTTGACCTCATACTTCCTAACATTTATATTGAAAAGAGGATAAATAACCGTTATGAATACTAAAAGAAAAATGATTGAAAATATAACTATATTTCTAATCAACTTCTTTCTTTTTAATTTTTTTAATTCCCTATTAAATCTTTCTTCCATAATTATTAATATCCCCGTTTAAAACAAATAATGAGCAAGTCTATAAGCCGTGTTCTGTATTAGAT
>CAYFNZ010000011.1:0-4832 GCA_964344625.1 uncultured Peptoniphilaceae bacterium
TACGCAATTGCTCGCTAGGCCAGAATTTATTTTTTTGTTAATAAGGAGGAAGTTGTGAGCTGTATGGGAAAATCGTTTGCAAAGTTTGTTGTTGGAATTTGATAATTATGTTATAATTAACAAAGAATTAATTACTGGAGGTGGTGTCATGTCGAGAAAACCGACAATGGAAGACGTTAAAAACCTTGCTGGAGTTTCAATATCTACAGTTTCAAGAGTCATCAATAACTCTAAACCAGTTTCACCTGAAAAAAAAGAGGCTGTCTTAAGGGCTATAGACAAATTGGGGTATAAACCTAATGAACTAGCAAGAAGTTTAGTTATGAAAAGATCTAATACAATAGGCATCATACTAGACGATTTAGGCATTGAATATATGGCTCAGTACATAAGGGGTATAGATGAGGTAGGAAAACTATACGATTATGATATACTACTATATAGTACATTCGGTGATAGGGATGTACAAAAGAAAGCAGTAGAGTTCCTTTCATCTAAGCAAGTAGAAGGCATCATAGTAATTTCTGAACAGATAAATAACGAAATCCTTTATATGATAAAGGATTATGAAATACCTTTTGTATTATTGGATAAATACTATAATCCTGATGATTTCAGGACTGTTGGATTCGATTATGAAGGGGCTATGGAAGCTATGACAGACCTATTTATCGAGTACAACCATAGGGATATGATATTTTTAACTGTAAAGTCACATGATTATTCATCTGATCAAAAGCAACAAGGCTTTGAATCTGCGATGTCTAAACATAACTTAACTAAACAAATATTTACAGTTAAGAAAGATTCAGTTGAAAGTGCATATAAGTTTATGACTGAGAATATAGACTTTATACATAAGAATGAAATTACTGGTATTTTAGCATCATCAGATACCCTAGCAGCTGGAGTAATCCATTATTGCTATGATCATGGTATTTCTGTTCCTGGGGATTTATCTGTAAGTGGTTTTGGTAACATGAAGTTTTCTAGCTTGATGAGGCCAAGTATTACTACTGTTAAGATGACATACTATGATGTAGGAGCGATAGCTGTAAGGAAATTGATAAAAGAATTGAAGGATGAAGAAAAGTTTTCTGAAAGTGTTAATCTAAAATATGAAATAATGCTTAGAGAAACTGTTAAATCAATATAATTTGGAGGATAATTAAATGGTAGAGAAAAGTATAGTAGTAACAAACGAAACAGGTTTACATGCAAGACCAGCAGCAGCTTTAGTTCAATTTGTAAAGGCTATGCCTGGTGAAGTTGAACTAGTTAAAGATAGCAGAGTTGCAAATGCAAAGTCAATTTTTAGCGTTATGTCTTTAGGAATTTCTAAAGGAACAGAAATAATAGTTAGAGTTAATGGCGAAAATGAAGAAGAAAACCTTGAAAAGGTTGTTGAATTTATAGGTAGCTTAACAGACTAATAAGGTATTCTGAATAAGATTAGCTAAGAATAGAACAATTAGAATAGCTATGATAATAATTTGCAGGGTATTCAGTTTACTGTTTACTCTGCATTTTTAAATAAAGGGGAAGAACTATGAATGAAGTGTTAACCGGTATCGGTGCCTCAAAAGGAATTGCGATAGGCAAGGCCTACCTGTTTGAAAAAACAAAAGTAGAAGTTAGTCAAGATAAGATTAATGATACAGAAATTCAAGCTGAGAAAGAAAAAATTGAAAATGCAATTAAGTCTTACGAAAAAGACTTGAAAGAACAAGACGCTTCTAATCCAGAAATTCAAGCGGTAATAGAAGCTCATATTGAATTAATTTCAGATCCTTATCTAACAGAAACTATAGAAGCAAAGATTGAAAATGTACTTTGTGCTTCAGATTTAGCATTAAAAAATACCATTGACGAAATGGTTGCTATGATGGCTATGTTAGATGATGAATATTTAAAAGAAAGGGCAACTGACTACAAGGATATCGGCGAAAAGCTTATGTATAAGCTTAAGGGCATTGAAGCTAAAAACCTTTCTAGCTTAAATGAAGAGGTTATTGTAATTGCTGAAGAACTTACTCCATCAGATACTTCAACTATGAAGAAGGAATTTGTATTAGGTTTTGCAAATGACATGGGTGGCAAGACCAGCCATACATCTATAATTGCACAAACCCTTTCAATTCCTGCAATCGTAGGTATGAAAAATGTTACTAAAAATGTAAAGCATGGAGATACCTTAATCCTTGATGCTGACCAAGGAAAGCTAATAATAAATCCTGACCAAAAGACCCTAGATGAATATTTAGAAAAAAAGGAAGCAGCCAATAAGGAAAAAGAAAGACTTGCTACTATAAAAGATAAGCCAGCCATCACAAAAGATGGAAGACAAGTGGAAGTAGTATGCAATATTGGTAACCTAGAAGACCTTGAAATAGGTCTAGAAGGTGGAGCTGAAGGGGTTGGCCTTTTTAGAACAGAATTCTTATATATGGAATCTGACCAATTCCCAAGTGAAGAACTTCAATTTGAAACCTATAAAAAGGCTGCAGAAAGACTTGAAGGTAAGCCTTTAATTATAAGGACCTTAGATATTGGTGGAGACAAGGAACTTTCATATTTTGACTTTCCAAAAGAAGAAAATCCATTCTTAGGCTGGAGAGCTTTGAGAATTTGTTTTGATATGGAAGATGTCTTCAGAGCACAATTAAGAGCTATTTTAAGGGCAAGTGCTTTCGGAAATATTAAGATTCTTCTACCAATGGTTATTTCTGTAGAAGAAATAAAAAAAGTAAATGAATTACTTGATAAATATAAAGAAGAACTTGACCAAGAAAATATTGCCTATGACAAGGATATCGAAGTAGGTATAATGGTAGAAACTCCAGCAAGTGTCTTCATGGCTGATGAATTGATAAAATATTGCGATTACTTTAGTATTGGTACTAATGACTTAACTCAATACCTACTTGCGGTAGATAGGGGAAATGATAAGATTTCAAAGTTATATAATAATTTCCATCCAGCAGTTTTAAGGGCTATTAAAAAAGTAATTGATGCTTCTCACGCAGCTGGCAAGTGGACAGGTATGTGCGGCGGTATGGCAGCGGATACTGATGCTACTTACGTTTTACTAGGCTTAGGTCTAGATGAATTTTCAGCAGTAGGTTCACAAATAGGTAAGATTAAGGATATAATTATTAACGCTGATTATAAAGAAGCTCAAGTATTTGCTCAAGAAGTTTTAAAACTTGAAAGCTTGGAAGAAGTAGAAAAAAAGATTAAATAATTTTATAAGGAAAAAACGTGAATAAGATAAGAAGTTTAATTGATAATAAAATAGATGATGACAAAGCAGAAATACTTTCAAATAATTTAATATATTATTTCGACCATGCGACAAAAATTCAAGAAGCATTTTCTGAAGATTTTGTGGACATCACTAATTTATTTTTATTTGAACATGGATTATTGAAAAACACAGGTCTTAAGGATTATGTTCTCGTTGACTTTCTTAAGAACAATGCCTACCTTGTAAAGGGGATAAAGCTTCCTACAGAAATTTTTTCATCAAGCATTTTGGAATTATCCTTTGATGATGACCTAAATTTATCAAACTTAGAAGCTAACAAATACTTTGATATATTTAAGGAGTTTGTAGCTATAAATACAATATCTAGGTCAAATCCATATTTCTGTAATTTGGTACTAAAAAAATTCGACAAGGAAATGTTGGATAGAAAGTTCTTTAGGATACTTTCCTATTATTCAGCTGTCTATTGCCTTCACTTAAGGATAGATATAGAGAATGAAAAAAATGAATTTAGGAAAAATGAACTTAATGATAAGTTAAAATATATGTTTGAAATATATGAAGACTTTACACAAATAGTCCCAAGCTGGGTTGTAAAATAAAAAATCTCCCATCTAAACTCTATAATTAGCAGTTTAAGATGGGATTTTTTTAGCCTAATTTCTTTTGACATTCAGGGCAAATGCCTATGAATTCAAAAATATGACTTGTAATTTTAAAGTTTGTTTTTTCTTCAATTTCTCTTTCTAGGTCTCCTAGAGGGCAGTTGTCTAAAGGTATGGTCTTCTTACATTCCTTGCAGGTTAAATGGTGCTTATGTGAGTGGTTATTTAATTGAAAGTAAGAAAAATTGTCAATTCCAACTATCTTGGTTAAAATATTTTCTTCAGTTAGAATAGATAAATTTCTATAGATGCTAGATAGTTTGGCACCATTACTCTGTAATTTTTCATATATTTCTTCTGCAGTAAGAGGATCGCTGTCCTTTAAAAGGTTTAAGATATCAAGCCTTGACTTAGTTGCCCTAATCCCATGTTCTTTTAAAACTTTTTCCATATATAACCTCTTTTCTATTTGTAATTATTATATAACAATTGTTGACAAAATGAAAATTTGCAATATAATTATTGAGAATGATTATCATAATATAATTAAAGGAGGAATTATGAAGAAAAGAATAATTGGAATGTTAATCGCATTAGTATTGGTTTTAACAGCATGTTCAAGTGGATCTGCTAATAAGATAGATGGTAAGGACACTAAGGTTGAAGGTGAAAAGATTAAGGTAGTAGCATCATTTTTCCCGATTGCAGACCTAAGTGAAAAAATTGGTGGTGACCATGTAGAAGTTAAAAACCTGGTTAAAAACGCTTCAGCTCATGGATATGAACCATCAGTTGGGGATATGAAGGATATAACTGAAGCAGACCTTCTAATTATAAATGGTGCTGGTTTTGAAGGATGGGTAGAAAAAGTAAAAGCAAATAATCCAGACCTACAAATTTTAGACCTTTCTGAAGGTATAGACTTAATAAAGAACACTGAAGAGATGGATGACCATGAC
>CAYFNZ010000011.1:4932-29074 GCA_964344625.1 uncultured Peptoniphilaceae bacterium
AAGAAATGGCAGAAAATATATATACTAAACTAGCTAAGATTGATTCAAAGAACAAAGATGCTTATGAAATGAACTACAAGAATTTAGAAAATAAGCTTAATGAGCTTGAAGATAAGTATAATGATGCCTTTGAAAAACATAAAGGAAAGTCTATTATAGTACCTCATGAAGCATTTGCTTATCTTGTAAGAGACTTAGGTATCAAGCAAATTGGTCTTGAAGGTATCAACTCAGATTCTGAACCAACATTGACAAAAATAGCAGAAGTATCTAAGATAATGAAAGACAATAATATCACTACTGTATTTTATGATTTAGGAAAGTCTGATAAGGCTGCTCAAACAATTGCTAAAGAAACAGGGGCCAAGGTTAAGGCTATTTCTACTTTAGAAGTGATTACAGATCAAGACATTAAGGAAGGAAAAGATTTATTAAGTTTAATGGAGATGAATCTTCAAAACATATTAGATTCTTTTGAAGGAAAATAATGAATGAAATATTAAAAGTTAGTAACCTCAGTTTTAGCTACGGCTCAACTGAGGTTCTAAGAGATATTAATTTTACAATTGAAAATGGAGAGTTTGTAGGTATACTTGGTAATAATGGATCAGGTAAATCAACGCTTTTAAAAGTAATCATATCCGAACTTAAAAATTTTACTGGAAAAGTAGAACTTTTTGGCAAGGATATTTCCACGTTTAAAGATTGGGCAAGAATTGGATATGTACCGCAAATAGATATGTCAAAATCAATAGCATTTCCCATAAGTGTAAGGGAGATGATTAGCCTAAACTTATATAGGGAGTTTGGATTTTTTAAGCATCCTAGCAAGAAGCACTGGCAAAGGGTCGATGATATTATGAATATATTCGATATATCTAATCTTAGAGATAGAAATTTTAATGACCTTAGTGGAGGACAAAAACAAAGAGTAATGATAGCAAAGGCTATGGTTCATAACCCTGATTTTTTAATATTCGATGAACCTACAGTTGGGATAGATGAAGATAGCAAGAAGGAATTTTTTAAGGTCCTAGACCATATTAACAAGTACCATAAAATTACAATTATAATGGTAACTCATGAGTTGGATTTGGTTGATGATTACTTCACTAGGAAAATATATATAAGGGATAAGAAGGCTTATGTTTGATTTTTTGAAATATGATTTTATACAAAGGGCATTCATTGCAGGGATAATGGTAGCCATAATTATACCTTTAATAGGTACGATTGTAGTAAATAGGAAGACATCAACAGTTGGGGATGCCTTAAGCCATACTACTCTTGCAGGTTTGTTTTTTGCAATAATTATAGGAATAAATCCTCTATGGGGAGGAATAATAATAAGTATCTTATCAGCCTTTTTAATTGAGTTTTTAAGGAGTAAATTCCCAAAAAATGGGGATATGGCAACAGCTATCGTGATGAGTCTTGGAGTTGGTATGTCTTCTGTTTTATCGGACTTCGTAACTGCGGCCCAAAACTTCGAATCATTTTTATTTGGTTCAATTATTTCTGTTACAAATGAAGACCTATTAATTATTGGAATTATCACCTTGGTTACCCTAATAGCCTATTATTTCCTTTATTATGGCCTATTATTTGTATCAGTTGATAAGGTAAGTGCAAGGCTATCAGGTGTAAATAATATAGTTGTTGAATACACTTTTACCTTACTTTTAGCCATAGTAATCGCAATCTCGGCTAGAATAGTAGGGGTCCTGATAGTTTCTTCACTAATGATTTTACCAGTGGCTTCAGCTATGTACTTGTCAAAAAGCTATAGGTCTACAGTTTTAATTTCAGTAATATTTGGAATTATATATTTTGTCTTGGGCCTAAGCATAGCAGCAATATTTAGCCTTAAACCAGGTGGCTCTGTAATAATTTGTTCAGTTATTGGTTTATTACTTGTTTTAATATTTAGTCCGTCAAAGAATTAAAAGTATCATTTTTCATTTCATTTATGTTACAATTAAGCATAGGCGAAAAATAAGAAATAATAACAATAATTAATATATAAAGGAGTCATTATGAAAAAGATAATAATAAGTGCTGAAAGTACTTGTGACTTACCTAAAGATTTAGTAAATGAGCATAATATAGAGATTGCACCCTTGCATATAAACTTAGATGGTAAGGATTATATGGATGGGATTGATATCACTCCAGACCTTATTTTTGAAAAATATGAAAGTAAAAAAATTCTACCTGCTACATCTGCACCAAATGTTGCTGACTTTCTAGAGATTTTTAATAAGTATCCTAAAGATGAATATGATATAATCCACTTTTCTATTGGGCACGGGCTTTCATCTTCATACCAAAATGCCGTTTTAGCTGCTTCCGACCTTGAAAATGTGCACGTATTTGATTCTGGTAATTTATCTACTGCATTTGGCTACATGGTTTTAGAAGCTGCAGAAATGGCAGAAGCTAATAAGAGTGTTGAAGAAATACTTGAAAGAGCAGCATATATAAAAGAAAATATGAATTCTAGCTTTTTGATTGAGAATCTTACTTTCCTTAGAGAAGGAGGTAGGTGTACATCACTTGCAGCTATTAGTGCAAATCTTTTAAGTATTAGACCTTGTATAGAAGTTTCTAACGAAGATGGAACTATGAAGGTCGGCAAGAAGTACAGGGGTAATATGGAGCATGCCTTATTAAAGTATGCCCATGAAAGATTGAGTAATTTAGAAAACATTGATAGTAAAAGGATTTTCATTACCCATTCTAAATTATTCGACCTAGACATAAGTGCAATAAAAGACTATATAAAAAGCTTAAATTATTTTGATGAAATTATTGAAAGTGAAGCGGGCTGTTCAATTACAACCCACTGTGGGGCAAACACCCTAGGTGTATTATTCTTAGAAAAAGGTAAAAATTAAGAGAGTAAAAAATAACTCCTTTTGATTAGGTATTCTTAATCAAGAGGAGTTTTTCTACTTATTATAATCTCTTTAATTCATCTTCTAAAGATTCCTTTAGGTTTACTCTTAAGGTCTTATAGTCTGTATAGTAGACCATGCCAGGTTTGGCCCCTTTGTTTTTGAAGACATTTTTTCTTTCGGTATAGTCTACATCTAAATAATCTTCATCAGAATACTTGGAGTTTTTAGCCGCTAAATAGGCAGCTAAGACAATATCATTTTCAGAAAAAGTATTTGCGTCATTTCGCAAGATAACATGGGAGCCAGGCATGTCTTTAACGTGGAAGAACAAGTCGTTTTTACCAGCATCCCTTAGAGTAAGCTGCTCATTTTGCTTGTTGTTTTTACCTACAAAGATTGTTGACCCGTCCTTGGTTTCATACCTGAAAGGCTTAGATAATTCTTGAGTCTTCTTTTTATTTTTCTTGCTGGTATTCTTAATATAGCCACCATCTGATAGTTCAAGTTTAATTTCCCCAAGTTCTTGAAGGCTCTCTACGCTTACAATTTGCCTACAAATATCTTGTAAGTAATCTATTTCATCCCTCAGTAAGGGGATATGCTTGTTTAAAAGCGTATTTGATTTTTTTAATTTCTTAGAAATTTTATATTTTCTTTCAACATTTTGCCAGCCATCTTTTCTTTCATCTAGGGAGATGGTAATCATAGAGTTGTCGTAATAATTAAGCAGGTCAATTGATTTTAAACCTCTTTTTAACTGGTAAATGTTAGCTGATAAGATTTCTCCTTCAAGCCTATATAGGTCAAAAGACTTAGTTTTTTCAAAATCAGCATAAAGGTTATCTAGTTTGTTAGATTTTTTTGCTATAATCTTTTCAATGCTTGTCAAAAGGTTATTTTTAGATTGCTTAAGGGCATCATCATTCGTATTTATTAAGTAATAGTCATCTACAACCTGACTTATACTATCCTTAATTTCAATATCATCTCCAAGAGAAGTCAACTTAAAGCAATAGAAGCTGTGAAGTTTTTTATCTACATAGATTAGATTTGGCACATAAGACCTATTTCTTATTAGATTTGAGACTTCTAAGAAGCTATCATTCAAATGTATTCTTTCATCCTGGCTTAAAGATCCAAAGTTTCTTTTAGGGTCGAGATTTGCCCTGTAGGTAATTTCTCTACCTATGATAGGAGAAAAACCTTCATAATTCATATAGAAAATCTTAAATATGCTCATGTTATCATCTATGGATAAAGAGAATAGGTCCTTTTTTTCATCTAAAATGTTAATCTTATTAGATGCTATATTCTCAAAAATTGATCCCGGATAAACTGCACGAACCCTACTCATATCATGAGATACTCTTTTTATAGCCTCTATAACCCTGTGGTTCTCATCCAACAAGACAAGGTTTGAGTGTTTACCCATTAAGTCTATGACAAGCTTTCTTTGAACTATTTCACCTAATTCATTTCTGGCCTCTATAATTATCTCAACAGTCCTATCTAGGCCAACCTGTCTAATATCAATAATTCTAGAATTATTTAAGTGCTTTCTAAGTACCATTGTGAAATTGCTAGGTGTTAGGGGATTAGTATAGGTCTTGTTAGTCAGATGAATTCTAGGTGCTTGTGAATCTACTGAAATCAACAACTTATGGTTTTTGTCAGAGTATATATTTATAATTACAAGATTTTTATTGATTTGATTGATTTTTTGAATACGTCCATTGATTAGCTTTTGACTTAATTCATGGACTATACTTGATAAAATAATTCCGTCTATAGTCATAATTTCCTCCGCTACTATGATATCATAAAATAATCGTAAGATATATTAAATATTTGTAACATATCCCTTGACAATATACTTTATTGCCTTAGAATAAGGTTAGTGGAGGATGCGTATGATTAAATCAATGACAGGTTTTGGTAGACATTCTTTTATTGATGAGAACATTTCAATTGATTTTGAGATGAAGTCTGTAAATAGTAGGTACTTGGACTTATCTATTAGAATGCCTAATCAATTTAATTTTTTAGAAGATACAATTAGAAAAATAGTTAAAAAAAGCATTCATAGGGGTAGGGTAGAAATCTACATAAGGTCAGCGAAAAAAAATATAGGTAAGAGCCAAATTTTAGTAGACCTAGATGCAGCTATTAATATGAGAGATAGCCTACAAAGTATAATTGACACTACTGGTATTGAGTCAAAGATTGAACTATCAGATATCTTAAAAAACGAAGATGTACTTTCATATAGGCAGGCAGACTTAGAAGAAGATTATCTTGAAAAAATTCTTGTTGATTCTCTTGAAAAAACTATTAGCGCCCTAGATGAGATGAGAATAATTGAGGGAGAAAACCTATTAAAGGTATTAAATTCTTATATAGATGAGATTGAAGTGAATATAGAAAAAATCTCATCCTTATCTTGTGATTTAACTGGAGAATACAGGGATAAGTTAAAGGAATCTATCGGAAAGTTATTAGATGAAAACTACCCGATTAACGAAGATAGGTTGGCTAATGAAATTGTATTTTACGCTGATAGGGCTGATATTCAAGAAGAGATAACCAGGATGAAGTCCCATATCAAGTTATTTAGAAATACCTTAGACCATAAGGAAAGCTCTGGTAAAAAATTAGATTTTATCAGTCAGGAGATGCTAAGGGAGACAAATACTATTGGCTCTAAGTCAAATAAGGATGAGATTACTAAATTAGTAATTGAGCAAAAAACTATAATCGAAAAGATTAAAGAGCAGGTACAAAATATAGAATAGGAGATTTAATGAAGGGATTTTTATGTGTGATTTCAGGTCCTTCTGGCGTTGGCAAAGGGACTATAGTTAAAGAATTAATGAAGGAAAGAGATGATATAGAGCTTAGCATCTCTGTGACAACCAGGTATATGAGAGACGGGGAAGTAGATGGCAAGGACTACTTTTTTATTAGCAAGGAAGAATTTTCCAGGCTTGAAAAAGAAGGTAAGTTATTAGAAAGTGCCCAAGTTCATGACAACAGGTATGGAACACCTAAGGATTTTGTAGAAGAAAAGATAAATGAAGGAAAGATAGTAATCTTAGAAATAGATGTTCAAGGTGCAGCTCAAATTAGGGAGAACTTTGATAATGCTATCTATGTTTTTGTAATGCCTCCTAGGATGAAGGATATCGAAGATAGGCTTAGAAAGAGGGGGAGTGAAGATGAGGATAAAATTCAATTAAGGGTAAGTAACTCTAT
This sequence comes from uncultured Peptoniphilaceae bacterium, assembly GCA_964344625.1. Lineage (GTDB taxonomy): Bacteria > Bacillota > Clostridia > Tissierellales > Peptoniphilaceae > JAAYEL01. Next base: position 11,085 of record CAYFNZ010000011.1, read on the forward strand.
AGAAGAATTCAAGCAAATAACTAAGTATGACTATTTCTTGTTAAATGACAAGGTAGATTCAGCAACAGAAAGATTAAATAAATTTTTAGATGAAGAAAGGAAGTTAAGACAATTATGATTAATCCATCATTTAGAGAATTAGAAGAAATAAGCAAGAGCAGGTATAAAATTGCCATGATGGCAGCTAAGAGGGCTAAAGAAATAATCGATGGCGACAAGCCAATGGTGAAAGGAACAGGTGTTAAGCCAGTTACAATAGCCATAAACGAAATAATGGCTGGAAAGGTAGAAAAGGATGATTAATACTCTTAAGGGTAGAAAAATTTTACTAGGAGTTACTAGTGGGATTGCCATATACAAGGTTTTGGACCTTATTAGTAAGCTTAAGAAGTTAGACTGCGAAGTGCAAGTTATCATGACTGAAGAAGCAGCTAAGTTTATTAATCCAATTACTTTTGAAACTATGTCTGACAATCCTGTATATATAGACATGTGGGTGCACCCAGGAAAAGTTCTACACATTGATATAACAAATGATGTGGACTTATTTTTAATAGCCCCTGCAACTGCAAATACCATTGCAAAAATAAATGCTGGAATAGCTGACAATTTGCTTACTGCATCTGTATTGGCATCAAAAGCTCCAGTTGCTATGGCCTTGGCCATGAATACAAATATGCTCTTAAATCCTATAACCCAAAGAAACATCGAGGAATTAAGGACCTATGGCTATGAATTTATAGATAGTGTTGAAGGCATGCTTGCATGTAATACTTTTGGACAAGGTAAGATGGCTGATCCTTTGGATATTATCGACTGGTTAGAAAGCTATTTTACAAGAAAAGACCTTTTGGGTAAAAAGATAATCGTAACAGCTGGGGCAACTATTGCAAGGATGGATCCGGTAAGATTTATAACTAACGACTCGAGCGGAAAAACCGGCTATTATATAGCTAAAGAAGCTAGAAATAGAGGAGCTCAAGTAGTATATATTACAGGCAGAGTAGTTACTCCTGAACTTTCGGGTGTAAAGAGGATCAAGGTTAAGACCAATGAAGAATTAAGCATGGCTATACAAGAAGATTTCTCTGATGCTGATGCTCTAATAATGGCTGTAGCGCCGGTAGACTTTGAATTCGAAGAAGAATTTGATGAAAAATATAAAAAAGAAGATGATTCTGAATTGCTTAATGTAAATCTAAAAAAGACTCCTGATATCCTAAAGACTTTTGGTCACATTAAAGATAAGCAAAAAATTATAGGCTTTGCAGCTGAAACAAATAATGTTATTGTAAATGCACAAAAGAAGCTTATGACTAAGAATGCTGATTATATAATAGCTAATGATGTAAGTAAGGAAGGCGCTGGTTTCAACTACGATACCAATATCATAAGTGTTGTTGGTAAAAATGGCGTTATAGAATATGAAAAAATGTCAAAAGACTATGTAGCCAACGTCATCCTAGATTTAATTTAGGTGATTCATGTTTTACGATGTAGTTATCAAGTCCAAGACTAGATTTTTAGATAACAAATTTACCTATAAATCAGACCAAGATATAGAGATTGGAAGTAGGGTGGTAGTTCCTTTTGGAAGGGCAAATTCACTTAATCTGGCCTTTGTTTTAGATAAGTCTGAAACTTATGAAAGTCCTGATAATTCAGATAGTGAAGGAAAGATTAAGGAAATTGAAGAAGTTATAGACCTTAAGCCCATATTAAATAAGGACCAAATAGTCTTAGTAGAGTATATGGTTAAAAATTACCTATCTGACTATTCATCCGCAATTCAAAGCCTTCTTCCTCCAGGTAGCATAGATAAAATCGTAGAATATTTTTCTCTAGGTCTTAAGGAAGATGAGTTAGATGAGGATGAAAAGAGATTCTTTAGAACGCCTAAGACATTTGATGAAATTGAGAAGGCATTTCCCAAGAAGTATACTAAATCAGCTTTAAATACTTTGGTTAATAAGCAAATTCTCTATAGAGACTATAGTAAAAAAGCTAGGGCCAGTAGGAAATATGAGTACTATATTAGTTTGATTGAAGATATAGACTTACCGGCTAATGCCCTAGTTCAAAGGAGAATTATCGACTATCTAAGGGATATGGATAGGTGTGAAAAAGACCTCCTATTAAAAAATACGGATGCAAACCTTCAATCCCTAAAATCCCTCCTAGAAAAAGGGGCTATTAAGGTTGAAAAAAGGCTTGTGTATAGAGAGGTCTTAAATCAAGATAGTGAAGCTTCTGACAAGCCAGAATTAAATGATGAGCAAAAAAACGCCTACGATACAGTAATAAATGGAACAAATAGAAATTATTTGATTCATGGAATCACAGGTTCTGGAAAGACAGAAGTCTACATGCGTTTGGTTGAATACTATTTAAGCCAAGGCAAGGAGGCCATAATACTAGTTCCTGAAATATCTTTAACACCGCAAACCATTAGTAGGTTTCAGTCAAGGTTTGGAGATGAGATTGCCGTTCTTCATTCTAAGCTATCTATTTCTGAAAGATATGACCAATGGAGCTTGATAAAAAAAGGTAAGGTAAAAATAGTCGTTGGAGCAAGATCTGCTATCTTTGCCCCATTTGATAATATAGGGATAATTGTTGTTGACGAGGAGCATGAGGCATCATATAAGTCTGAAAAGAATCCAAAATATGATGCGATTGATATAGCCATGAAAAGGGCAGAACTTTCAGGTGCCAAGTTGGTTTTAGGGACTGCAACTCCTTCGATTGAAAGGATGTATAGGGTCTATAAAAAAGAAATAGAGCTCATTAGACTTAACAAGAGGGCTACAAATTCTAAATTGCCAGAAGTTGATGTAGTAGATATGACTGAGGAATTGAAAAATGAGAATTTTTCAATGTTTTCAAACCTGCTAAAAGAAGAAATAGAAAAGGCCTTGGCCCAAAAGCACCAGGTCATACTTTTCTTAAATAAGAGAGGTCATACTTCTTTTGTTTTTTGTAGGTCATGTGGCTATGTGTATAGGTGTGAGGCTTGTGATGTGGCTATGACCTATCATAAGTATAATGACAGGTTAGTATGTCATTTTTGCGGGAGAACTGCAAAGAGAAAAGGGACTTGTGAAAACTGCGGCTCAACCTATATAAAAGAATTTGGGGCAGGAACAGAAAAGTTAGAGGAAGAAACTAAGCTCTTTTTCCCAAATGCTAGGGTATATAGGATGGATGCAGATACTGTGACTACCAGAGCTGATTATGAAAAAGTTTATTCAATGATGATCAATAAGCAAATCGATATCCTAATAGGTACTCAGATGCTTGCTAAGGGACTAGACTTTCCTAATGTAACCGTGGTTGGGGTCATGGCTGCTGATATATCCTTAAACCTTCCAGACTATAAGGCGTCTGAAAAGACCTATCAATTAATCACCCAGGTTTCTGGAAGAGCTGGTAGGGGCGATTATGAAGGCAGGGTAATAGTTCAAACCTATAAGCCTGAGCATTATGCCATCCAGACCAGCAGCAAAAATGAGTACTATAATTTCTTTAGGTTGGAGATTCAAAATAGAAAGAAATTTTCCTATCCGCCTTTTCAAAACATTTTAATCATAAATATGGCTGCAAAAAATAGGAATTTAGTAATATCTTATGCCGGACAGTTGATAAAAAAGATTATGGCATTTGTCAGAAAAGAATCCATTAGTCTTAATGAGCTTACAGGACCGACTCCAAGTATCATCGAGAGAGTTAATAACCATTATAGGTACAATGTTATAATAAAATCTAGGAATTTAGATGATTTATTAAAAATAGGAAGATATGTAAATAGTGATATAGAAAAGAATAAAGAGGTTTATATAAATTTTAATATAAACCCAGATTCAGTTTATTAGAATATATTAGGAGGTAATATGGCTTTAAGAGTAATAAGAACCGATGAAGATCCTTTATTGAGAAAGGTTTCAAGACCAGTTAAGGATATAAATGATAGAATAAAAATTTTATTAGATGACATGGTAGAAACTATGAATGATGCAAATGGTATAGGACTAGCTGCTCCTCAAGTAGGCATCCTTAGAAGGTGTATAGTTGTCGATGTCGGAGAAGGGGTTTATAAGATGATAAATCCTGAAATACTTGAACAATCTGGTTCAGATATAGCAATTGAAGGTTGTTTATCAGTACCTGAATTCAATGGAACAGTGGAAAGACCTGAATATATAAAGGTGAAATTCCTAAACGTTGATGGTGAAGAAGAAATCATCGAAGCTACTGACCTATTTGCAAGATGTATTTGCCATGAAGTAGACCATTTAAATGGGATTTTATTTACAGATAAGTATATTGACGAAGTGAATCAAGAAGAAATGCTTGAACTTATGAGTGAAGAGCTTGAAGACCTACAAGTTGAACTAGAAGAGGTTGAAGAAATCGATGATTAGGATTATTTTTATGGGAAGTCCCGAGTTTGCGGTTGCTTCTTTAGAAAAATTAAATGCAAATCCTAAAATTGAAATTCCTCTAGTAATTAGTCAACAAGATAAGATTAGGTCTAGAAATAAGTTGGTGCCAACACCTGTTAAGGCTAAGGCTATTGAACTTGGTCTTAGAACCTATGAACCTAATAAGGTCAATGACAAAGAAGCCCTAGACCTTATAGACGAGATTAATCCTGACTTTATAGTTGTTATTGCCTATGGACAAATAATAGGGTCACACCTACTTGAAAACTACAAGGACAGGATAATAAATATTCATTCATCCTTGTTGCCAAAATATAGGGGGGCTGCACCTATGCAATTTGCCCTATTAAATGGGGACGATGAAACAGGGGTTTGTTCAATGTTAATTGAAAAGTCCATGGATACAGGTGATATCTTGGCATGCTCCAAGATGCCAATCAGTTCAGAAACAACTATAGAGGATATCCACGATACCTTGGCTTTGAAGGCCGCAGATTTAATAGTTGAAACAATCCTAAATTATGATGACCTATATAAAAATAGGATAAAGCAAGACGACTCCAAGGCAAGCTACACTAAAAAGATTAGCAAGGAAATGGGCAAAATAGACTTTAATGATGATGCTAGAAGCATTGACCTTAAGGTAAGAGCATTTAAGGGCTGGCCTGGTACCTATGCTATCTTAGATGGAAAGAATGTTAAAATCCATAAAATATCCACAATTGATAAATATAATGATACTAGACAAGGAGTCATTCACAAGGTAAATGACTCTGGAATTTATGTCAATTGCAATGACAAATGTATTATTATTGAAGAAATCCAATTTCCAAATAAAAAGAAGATGTCAGTTTCCGATTATTTAAGGGGAAACAGCATAGACTTGGGCTTGGAATTCTCATAGGAGGAGAAAATGATAGTTTATCTTGCTTTAATTGTAGGACTTTTTGTAAGCTTATATGCTCAATATAAGGTTCAAAGTAATTTTAACAAGTATTCTAGGGTTCAATCAACATCAGGTATGACTGGTGCACAAGTAGCCAGGATGATTCTTAATAGAAGGGGAATCTATGATGTAACTGTACAGCCCGTTGCTGGAGTTTTAACAGACCACTATGATCCTACATCAAGGACTGTAAGATTATCACAAGAAGTTTACGATAAGACTTCAATTGCAGCCGTTTCAGTAGCTGCCCATGAAGTCGGCCACGCAATCCAACACAACGAAGAATATGCCTTTTTGAAATTTAGGTCTATACTTGCACCAGTTGCAAGTTTCACATCAAGATTTGTATTTATTCTGATTTTTGCTGGATTTGCTTTTGAAATAATGAAGTTGGTAGACTTAGGTATCATATTTTTTACCCTAGCACTTTTATTTCAAGTAATTACTTTACCTGTTGAATTTAATGCCAGCAGCAGGGCCTTATATAACTTGGAAGACTACGGAATATTAAGAAGCGATGAAATAAATTCTTCTAAGAAGGTTTTATCTTCTGCAGCCTTAACCTACGTTGCAGCAACAGCAATTTCTGCATTAAACCTAATTAGATTGATATTACTTAGAAATAGTAGAAATGAATAAAATTATGGTAGATAAAGTTAATGTGAGATCAATGGCTATATCAGCTATTGATCTTATTTCAAGTCAAAAAGCATTCTCTACGGAAATAATCAATGCAAATATTAACAAGATTAATAATACTAAGGATGAATTTTTGTATAGAGAATTAGTTTATGGGACTATAGAAAATCTTTTCTATATTGATTATATGATTAATAAAGTCTCAAAAATAAAAACAAATAAGATGGAAAACTTGGTTTTAAATTCCCTAAGACCTGCCTTTTATGAACTTGTATTTTTGCGTATTGAAAATTATGCAACAGTTAATGAATACGTAAAAATTGTAAAGAGGAAAAAGGGACTTAAAACTGGTAACTTTGTAAATGCAATCTTAAGAAATGCAATAAGAAAACTTGATGAAATCCAAGAAATACAGGCAAAAGATAAGCTGGAATACTTGTCAATTAAGCACTCATTTAACAAAGACCTTGTTAAATATCTTTCCGATAATTATGGTATCAAAGAAGCTGAAAAAATAATCTTAGCCCTTTGTCAAAAACCTCAGCTTTCAATTAGGGTTAATACTATGTTAACTACTCTTGAGGACTTAAAGGCTGGGTTAATATCTATGGGCTTTGAAGTAAAAACATCAAAGCTAGCTAAGGATACTTTAATTATTGACAATCCAAGTAGAATTACAGAATTTGATGAGTTTAAAAAGGGTTATTTTACAATTCAAGACCAGGCTTCAATAAAGGTCAGTGAAGTATTAAATCCTGATAAGAATTCTAAAATACTTGACTTATGTGCTGCTCCAGGTTCAAAGAGTAGTCATTTGGCACAGATATCCGAAGATAAGTCCCTAATAATTTCTAACGATATATCCAAGGAAAAGCTTGGAAAAATTAAGGAAAACTTTGATAGGATGGGCTTAAAAAATTACGAGATTACAAATTATGATGCCTGTGAAACCATTGAAGACTTTGTCGGAAAATTTGATTATATTTTGGTAGATGCTCCTTGTTCAGGCCTTGGAGTAATAAAAAGAAAGCCTGAAATCAAGCTTTTTAGAAGCCTAGAGGAGATAAAATCCCTAGCGAATATTCAAAAACAAATACTTAATAACTCTTTACAATACTTAAAAAATGGCGGTTTTTTAGTCTACAGTACATGTACACTTGGCAACCTAGAAAACCAAGATGTCATAAAAGATTTTATGTCCAAAAATCCTTCAGTAAACCTAATTAGTATAGGTGATGAAAATTATTTAGATATTCTACCTTATGAGTATGAGTCAGATGGATTTTTTATGGCTAAATTCACAAAAGTATAGGACATATGTTATAATCTTTTAGAGGTATAATATGAAAGAATATGAGTATAATTCGCTAAATAAAGAAGAGCTTAAGGAAATGATGATTTCCCTAGATGAAAAAGCATTTAGGGCAAATCAGCTATTCCAGCAGATACATAAACATAGGGTGTTTAATTTAGATGATATTACGGTTTTTTCAAAGGACTTAAAGGATAAATTAAAGGCTCATGGTCACATAAATAAGCCTGAGATTATTGAAGTTTTTCAATCAAAAATTGATGGTACGAAGAAGTTCTTGATTAAACTAGAGGACAAGCAAATAATTGAAACGGTATATATGCCATATGAAGATAGGAATACTCTTTGTATTTCTTCCCAGGTAGGGTGCAAAATGGGATGTACTTTTTGTGCGTCTACGAAAGCTGGCTTCGTAAGAAGTTTAAGTTCAGCTGAAATTATAAGCCAGATTTACCTAGTTGAAAATTATCTAAACACAAATATCAATAACATAGTCTTTATGGGTATAGGAGAGCCCCTTGACAACTTTGATAATGTCGTAAGGGTTATTCACCTATTAAACGACAAGGATGGGAAGAATCTAAGCCAAAGGAGCATGACTCTTTCTACAAGTGGTTTAGCCAATAGAATCTATGACTTGGCAGACCTCAATTTAGCGATTAATTTAGCCGTTTCTTTTCATTATCCATTTGATGAACAAAGATCGGAATTTATGCCGGTAAATAAAAAGTATAATATCGAAAGTCTGCTTAAGGCTTGCAAATACTACTTTGATAAGACAGGTCGAAGGGTTAGCTTTGAATATGTACTAGTTGATGGCTTAAATGATACTGATAAGCATGTTGCCAAACTGGTAGAGCTTTTTAGGCATAAAAATATTCATATTAATTTGATTCCACTAAATGAGATTAAGGAATTTGACTATAAGTCTTCCAAGAAAAGTAATATAAAGGCATTTCAAAAGAAACTTGAAATGCAGGGAATCAATTCAACGGTAAGAAATAAAAAAGGGTCTGATATCGAGGGCGCTTGTGGTCAGTTAAGAGTTAACTATATTGGAGAAATAGGAGAAAGTTTATGATATATGCATCCCTTTCCGATAAAGGAAAAGTGAGACGTACAAATCAAGATAATTACTCAAATTTAATAACAGATGATTTTTCTCTTTTTGTAGTTGCTGATGGAATGGGGGGACACAATGCTGGCGATGTTGCCTCTAAGATTGCTGTAGAATCCATAAGGGATTATATAAAAGAAAAAGGTGCAAGAGAAGATTATACAGAGCTTTTGGAAAATTCAATCATCTATGCCAATAATAAGATTTTAGAGAAATCAAAATTAAATCCAGAGTACTATCAGATGGGGACAACTATAATCTGTATCTTGATAGATAAAAATAACAAGGCTTATTATACTAACCTTGGAGATAGTAGGATTTATCATTTGAGAGATAAAAAAATAAAACAGATTACAAAAGATGATTCATACGTTCAAACATTGATTGATACTGGAGCTAAAAATATTGATCAAGCTTTTCTAGATAATTATAAAAATATTGTGACCAAGGCTTTAGGAATTGACTCTAAAGTGGAAATTAACATTTCAAGTCTAGACTTAAAAAAAGATGACTATATAATGTTATTTACAGATGGCTTGACAAATTTAGTCGAAGATAATGAAATAGAAGAAGTATTAAACTTAGATATTGGCATTCAAGAGTCATGCGAAATCCTAGTTTATATGGCTAATTCTTCAGGAGGCTTTGACAATATCACTGTAACTTTGGTCAAAATATAGGAGAATTTATAATGCTTAAAAATACATTATTAAATAATAGATATGAGATCCTCGATACCATAGGTATCGGCGGCATGGCATATGTCTATAAGGGCTACGATAAGCTGTTAAAAAGATATGTTGCCATTAAAATACTTAAAGAAGATTATTCTCATTCACAAGATTTTTTAGACAAATTTAAGCTTGAAGCTACTTCAGCAGCTTCCTTAAGCGATGAAAATATAGTCGGAATTTACGATGTCGGAAATGAGACAATTGATGGCAAAAATATAGAATATATTGTTATGGAAATGATTGAGGGTAAGACTCTAAAAACTATTATAGATGAAGAGGCACCTCTATCAAATGATAGGATAGTTTATTATGCCAAGCAGATAGCTCTGGCACTACAAACAGCCCATAGAAAGGGTGTAATTCACAGGGATATAAAACCTGCTAACATCTTAATCAATAAGGATGATAAGGTCAAAGTCGCTGACTTTGGCATTGCCAGGGTATCATCTCAAGAAACCTTAACATACACATCATCTATATTAGGAACAGTTCATTATATTTCACCAGAACAGGTTAAAGGTATGCCTATAGATAATAGGTCTGACCTATACTCCTTGGGGGTAGTCCTATATGAAATGGCGACAGGAGATGTCCCATTTGATGCTGAAACACCTGTTAGCATCGCGATTAAACACTTACAGGATGAACCTAAAGAAATAAGGGAAATAAATCCTAATATCGATCCTAACTTAGAAAAAATAATTAAGAAATTACTTAGCAAGGATGCAGCTTCAAGATATCAAACTGCAACTGAGCTAATTTCAAACTTAGATAATTATAAGAATACTCAGATTATTCTTGATGACAAGAAAACAAAAAAGATTAATAGGGATACTATTAAAATCAACAAGGCAGAGTATGTTTCAGAAACTAAAAAATCTGAAGATGAAACTAACAATAAGAAAAAAAGATGGGTCTTATGGGCTATAATACCTATAATTGCAGCGGCTTTAATATATTTATCCGTTAAATTTTTAGGTAACCTATCTCAACAAAGTATAAATGATAGTTTGATACCAGTTCCAAACGTGTCAGAGTTTACTGAATCAAATGCCATAAATAGGCTTACTGAAGCTAAGTTATCGCCTGAAATAGGTGAAAGAAAAAACGATAATAAAATTCCTCAAGGTGCTGTAATAGAACAGTCAATAAAGCCAAATGAAAAAGTAGAAGAAGGAACTGTTGTTAAGCTTACAATTTCTTTGGGACCTAAGCTAGTAAGGGTGCCTAAGGTTACAGGCTTAAAACTTGACGAAGCTAAGGAAGAGTTATTAAAGGCTGGCTTAGTTATTAGAACAATAAGCAATGAAAATTCTTCAAGGCCTAAGGGAACAGTTATAAGTCAAACACCTAGCGCTTATTCAAATGAAAAAGAGGGCACAGAAATTGATTTGGTGGTTAGCCTAGGTGAGGAAGAAAAGAAGACAAAAGTTCCTAATATCAAAGGCCAAGACCAATCAATAGCTATTAATACACTTTATGAAAGGGACCTTTTACCTGGTCAAATTGATTCAGAATACAGTGATGAAGCTGAGAATACTGTTATTTCCCAATCTATAGTTGCCGATACCGAAGTAAGTCCAGGTACTGCTATAGATTTCGTAGTTAGTAAGGGACCTAAACCTGAAGAAAATCCAGCTCCACCGTCAGACCAAGGAAATGAAAATGGTGACGGTTCTTCAAATAAGGAGCAAAAGATCTTTGTCTTTACAATAGAAGCCCCTGAAGAATCTAAGGAATTTAACGTAAAGATATATAACCTAGTACCGGAAAGAAAGTTAGTTTATGAAAAGAACTTTACCACTTCTAAACTTACTGACAACAAGGCTGTAGTTGAAATTACAGCTTATACAGATTCTGAATTTGAAGTTTTATTAAATGATAAGGCAGCAGATATATCTTATGACTAAAAAAGGGATTATTTATAAGGCACAAAAAGAATTATATTATGTTTTGGCAGATGAAATAAGCTATAAGTGTAAGGCTAGAGGAGTCTTCAGAGATAGAAATATTAAGCCTCTTGTTGGAGACTATGTTGAAATAAGTATTTTGTCTGATGATGAAGCTATAATTGATTCTGTATCTGACCGAAAAAGTCAGCTAATTAGACCGCCTGTGGCAAATGTTGACCAAATAATACTAGTTCTAACCCTAAAAAGCCCAAATCTCAACTATACCTTAGTGGACAAATACCTGGTTATGCTAGAGCATTTTGGCTTAGAAGTTGCTATAGTTTTTAATAAAATTGACTTAATAGATGAACAAGAAATTCAACAACTAAAAGAGGAGTATGAGAAAACATCCTATAAAATGTTTTTCACATCAACTCTTGATAATATTGGTATTGGTGACCTAAAAGGTCAATTTAGCGGTAAAATTTCTGCCCTTGCTGGTCCGTCAGGTGTTGGAAAGTCATCTTTAATTAATATGATAGGTGACAAAAATATTGACCTTAAGACTGGTAAGATTAGTGAAAAAACTAAGAGGGGAAGGCATACTACAAGGCATACCGAATTATTTGAAATCTTTGATGGTACCTATATTTTGGATACGCCTGGATTTTCATCACTAGATCTTTCATTTATAGAGGATGAGACCATGCTTAGAAATTTCTATCCAGAATTTGTAAAATTACAAGCATCATGTAGGTTTCAAAATTGCCAACACATTAAAGAGCCTGATTGTGCCGTAAAGAAAGCTTTAGAACAAGGTAAAATTAGTAAAAGAAGGTATGAAAATTACCTGCTAATTAGAGAAGAAATCAAAAAAAATAGGAGATACTAATGATTGAACTTTCACCATCGCTTTTATCAGCTGATTTTTATGACTTAAAGACTCAAATAGAAGAGTTGAACACGCTTGGAGTAAAATATTTACACCTTGATATAATGGATGGACACTTTGTGCCAAATATTACCTTTGGACCTGGTCTTATTAAAAAATTAAGACCTCATACAGACATGATATTTGATGTCCATTTAATGATTGAAAATCCAGAAAAATATATAGATGATTTTGCCGAAGCTGGTGCAGATATTATTACTATTCACCCAGAATCGACAGTTCATGTTCATAGGGCTATCCAACAAATTAAGTCCCTTGGTAAAAAAGCTGGACTTGTCTTAAATCCTCATACTAATGAATCAGTCCTAGAATACTTACTTGAAGATTTAGACTTAGTTCTTGTTATGGGAGTAAATCCAGGATTTGGTGGACAAAGCTTCATAGACAGCCAAGTTAAAAAGATTGAAAATATCAAAAAAATGATTGATGAAAGAAATCCTTTATGCCTTTTAGAGATAGATGGTGGGATAAAATCTTCAAACGTAAAGACAGTACTTGACGCTGGAGTAAACCTAGTTGTTGCTGGCTCTGGAGTATTTAATTCAGACGGAATTACAAAAAATGTAGAGGATTTTAGAAAAATCTTTAAGGAATATGAATAATGAGAAAAGCTATCCTACTAGCTGGGGGAAACATAGCTAGGCCTGAGATTCTACTTGAGTATCTAGATGATAATACAGATATCATTTGCGTTGATAGAGGCTGCAACTACGCCCTAGAACATGATTTAGATATTAAGCTTGCAATTGGGGACTTTGACTCAATAAATGAAGACGTATATAAGGATATTCAAGGCAGGGATATAGAAAGGCTTACCTTTAATGCAGATAAAGACCAGACAGACCTTCAATTGGCCCTAGACTACTGCCATGAAAGGTTATATAGCGAAGTATACTTATTTGGAGCTATAGGAACTAGGATGGACCATTCCATGGCCAACATCTATTTTCTATATAAGTATAGGGGATGCTTTGATAAACTAATCATAATTGATGAAACTAATATTATTTTTCTAGTTACAGGTTCTTGTACTATAAAGGAAAAAGAAGGTTTTAATCTTTCATTCATGATAGCTTCTGACAAGCCTACCATAAGCGTTTCTGGTGTTAAATGGCCCTTATTATCTCATGAGATGGTTCTAGGAGATAGCCTTACAATTTCAAATAAAATAGTTGAAAAAGAAGCTACAGTTCAAGTGGAAAATGGACTAGTCTTTTGCTTCTTATCTAAGGATTAAAAGAATAATAAACAAATTATATGAGACCCAATAAGCTTAGAAATGAAAAGCTTAAAGGGTCTCATTTTCTTTAGTCTTACAAGTCCAAAAATCAAGCTTAGCTCCACTAATTAGGACTTCTTTTTCTTTTCTTTTAAGTAGCTTTATTTTCTTTTCAAAGGACATTGCCTTATGCTTGTTATCAAAAGCCTTTAGAAAAACATACTTTACAGGAGTTCTTGACCTTGTATACTTGGCACCTTTTTTCTGGTTGTGCATTTTTAGCCTATTCACAGGGTCGATAGTGTAGCCGGTATAGAAGGTCTTATCATTACATTCTAGAACATAGGTATAAAAAATTTTATTAGTCTGCTTCATTTTTTAAGTCTTCCAAAACATTTTTTGACATTTCATATGAAAAGCCTTTAGAAAGCAAGAACCTATATACCTTTTGAAATTCCTTAAAATCATTTAAATCCTTGTTTCTAGCTTTTTTCTCAGCTTGTTTCAATGCATTTGAATATTCAGTTTCCTCGGAATATGACCTTGAAATTATCTCTTCTAAAAGCTCATTACTTAGACCTTTTTGGAAGAATTTTAGCCTAGTAAGTTTTAAGCTGTAATTTTTCAATTCCATGCACTGCCTAAAATATTCATTGGCGTAATTTTCATCGTTTAGATAGCCTTGTTTTTCTAAATACTCGATTATCTTAAAAGCCACCTTGTCAGAAATATTTTTTTGATATAATTTATTTCTAACCTCATGGATAGTCCTTGGCATATATGATGCATACTTAAAGCCAACTTCCTTTGCTTGAATAAAAGAGTCTTCTTCTTTAAGCTTTTTATATGTTAAATCATCAATTTCCATATCCTTTTCTAACTGAAATTCTTCATAAATTTCATAGGAAATTTTTAGACTTTCTTCATTTGATAAATTTATTATAAAATTCATATTTTTTTCATTGAATTTGATTTCTTCAATAGTCATTTAATTCACCTCCCATACATTTTAACATATATTTGATAGAGCTTAAATTGACTAATAGTCTAATAGATGATAATATACCTTAAATGTAGGAGGTAAGAATGGCTGAATTAAAATTTGAAATAGTTGAAAATCTTGGAGTCCTTTCAGAAAATGCTAAAGGATGGAGAAAAGAGTTAAATCTAGTATCTTGGAACGAAAGACCAGCAAAGTATGACCTTAGGGATTGGAACCCTGACCATACTAGAATGACAAAGGGAATTACTCTTACAGAAGAAGAGGCCAAGGTATTATCAGAAATATTAAAAGAAGAATTTTAACATAATATTTATGGGTATATAAGGTGATGTTACATCAATTATTAAGATGTCGCACCACCTTAATTTTATTATTTTAAATAGGAGTTTCTATGATATATGCCATATCAGACCTACACCTAGATTACACTAAAGAAAAAGATATGAGTGTTTTTGGTGATAGTTGGAAGGATTATGAAGAAAGAATTTTTGAGCATTGGGATGTAGTTGGAAAAGACGATTTAGTTTTGATATCTGGCGACACCTCCTGGGCTATGACAATAGAAGAAGCCAAGATAGATTTGGACAGGATTGACAAGCTAAAAGGTCAAAAAATTATCATCAAGGGTAACCACGATTACTGGTGGACTTCCCTAAGTAAGATTAAGTCTCTCGGGCTTGAATCAGTTATCTTTCTACAAAATGATGCATATGTCTACGGGACTACAAGGATATGTGGAACTAGGGGCTGGATATCAAGAGATGATAAGGATTTTACCGACCATGATGAAAAAGTTTTTAAGAGAGAATTAATGCGTCTTGAGTTATCGCTTAAGCACAAACTTGATAAGAGCTTCGATAAAACTATAGTTATGATGCATTATCCACCTTTTGATAAGAATAATAAGCCAAATGAATTTGAACAAATATTTAAGAAGTACGGCGTAGACAAGGTAATATACGGTCACATACATGGAAAGTATGCTGAATATATGCCTGAAGGCCTAATAAATGGCATTGAATACTATTGTACATCCGCTGATAAACTAGAGTTTAAACCGATTTTGATAGGATAATAAGATGGAAATTTTTAAGGATTTAGGTTTTGTTGTTGAAATTGAAAAAATGAAAAATGTCTTTAGGATGACTAAGGTAATTGGAACTGACAGAAGGGAAAATGATGCAGAGCATAGTTTTCATATTGCTATAATGGCTATGATTTTAGAAAAGTATTCTAAAAGTAGGGTCGATATCAACAGGGTAATCCAGATGCTTTTAGTCCATGACCTTGTAGAGATTTATGCTGGAGATACCTATGCCTATGATATTAAGGCAAATGAAGATAAGTCTTTAAGAGAACATAAGTCAATGGCAAAAATTAAGGACCAATTAACTGAAGAAATCGCCAACCATATAGAGGGCTTGTGGCTTGAGTTTGAAGATAAAAAGACCGAAGAAGCAAAATATGCAAATGCCATGGACAGACTCCAACCAATCTTTAGTAATATTTATAGCAAAACTGGGGGGACCTGGAAAGAAAACAAGGTTACCTACGAGCAAATCATTAAAAGAGTTGAACCTATAAAAAATTTTAACGATCAAGTCTATGACTACATACATTCAGAGATTTTAAAAGCGGTTGAAAAAGGCTATATTATAGGAAAGAATTGACATTGAAGTGTGTAAATTATATAATCTTTAATTGATTATAAAGGGAGACGGATAAATGAACGAAGAAAAAGTACTTATTACAAAAGAAGGATATGAGAAGTTAAAAACTGAACTTGAGTATTTAAAAACTCAAAAAAGAGCAGAAGCAGCCGAAAAACTTAGGATAGCTAGGGGTTTTGGAGACCTTTCTGAAAATGCTGAATACGACGAAGCTAAATTGGAACAAGCAAAAATTGAAGTTAGAATTCAAGAGCTTGAGCAACAAATTAAAAATGCTTCAATAATTGAAAGCAGCAAAAATTCAAAACAAAAAGTCATCTCAATAGGTGATACTGTAAAGATTCAAGAGACTAAAAAAGGTACTGAACTTACTGTAAGTATCGTTGGTACAGTTGAAGCTGATATTGCAAAGAGCAAGATATCAAATGAGTCTCCTGTTGGTAAGGCCTTAATCGGTCATAAAAAAGGAGAAATCGTAGAAGTAATTACAAAAATAGGGGTAATTGAATATAAAATATTAGACATAGTTAGGTAGGTAATAGAAATAATGGAACAAAACATCAATGAAATGCTTCAGATTAAAAGAGACAAGTTAAAAGAGTTAAAAGCTTTAGGAAAAGATCCACACCTTATAGAAAAAGTAGAAATAGATACTAAGGTCAAAGAGATATTAGATGACTTTGAAGGCTTTGACGGCAAAACTGTCAAAGTTGCAGGTAGGATTTTAGCGAAAAGAGGTCATGGTAAGATCAACTTTATGGAGCTTCAAGATTCAACAGCTAGGATTCAATTATTTAATAAGTTGGACCAACTAGGTGATGAAAAATATGCTGAAGTAAAGAAGTTAGACGTTGGTGATTTAGTTCATCTTGAAGGTCAAGTTATTAAGACTCAAACTGGTCAAATTACAATCTTAACTCAAGAATTTACCTTATTAACTAAGTCTCTTCAAATACTACCTGAAAAGTGGCACGGCCTAAAAGACATGGATTTAAGATATAGACAAAGATATGTCGATATGATTATGAATCCAGAAATAAAGGATGTATTTAGAAAGAGGACAAAAATACTTTCATCTATAAGGCACTTCCTTGATAATAGGGGATACCTAGAAGTTGAAACACCAATTTTAAATACCGTTGCTGGTGGAGCTAATGCTAGACCATTTATTACCCACCACAATACTCTAGACATTGACATGTACTTAAGAATTGCCAATGAACTTTACTTGAAGAGATTAATAGTTGGGGGCTTTGACAAGGTATATGAAATGGGAAGAATGTTTAGAAACGAAGGTATGGATGCTACCCACAACCCAGAATATACCGCAATAGAGCTTTACGAAGCTTATGCTGACTATAAAGATATCATGCTTCTAATGGAAGAAATGATTGAATTTGTTGCCATTGAAACTAATGGATCTACAAAAGTTGACTACCAAGGAACTGTAATAGACTTTAAAGCTCCATGGGAGAGAATTACCATGGTAGAAGCTGTAAAGAAATATTCAGGAGTTGACTTTGACCAAGTTCAAACTGATGAAGAAGCTATAGAATTAGCAAAAGAACATGGCATTCAACTTGAAAATGGTAAAGAAGATAGGGGCCACATAATAGTTGAGTTCTTTGATAAATATTGTGAACATGAAATAGTTCAACCGACATTCATTTATCAATACCCAGTTGAAGTTTCTCCACTTGCAAAGAGAAACCCAGAAGACCCACGTATGACACAAAGATTTGAAGCTTTTGTGTTAGGTAAGGAATTGGGTAATGCTTTCTCAGAATTAAATGACGCATCAGACCAAAGAAAGAGATTTGAAGCTCAAGTAGCCCTTAGAGAAAAAGGCGATGATGAAGCTCAAATGATGGATACAGACTTTATTAATGCCCTAGAAGTTGGTCTACCTCCAACAGGTGGGTTAGGAATAGGAATTGATAGACTTGTAATGTTTTTAACAAATCAAACATCTATCAGAGATGTCCTACTATTCCCAACAATGAAGCCACTAGGTCATGAAGTTAAGTCAAAAGAAGTGAAGGTTACAACAGAAGATGAAGAACC
>CAYFNZ010000012.1:0-28831 GCA_964344625.1 uncultured Peptoniphilaceae bacterium
CTTCCTCCTTATTAACAAAAAAATAAATTCTGGCGTAGCGAGGAATTGCGTAGGCAGCTCGCAGCAAGCCAGAATTTATTTTTTATTTAATGATTCTCACATTCTTCATTATTACATATTGTCTTGTCCATATGCCTATTTTTTCTATGGACCATAAGGTCTCCGCATTTTGGACAGGTTTCACCTGTTGGTTTGTCCCAGGTTGCATAATCACATTTTGGGAAGTTATTGCAGCCGTAGAAAACTTTACCTCTTTTTGAAATCTTTTCTACGATTTTCCCACCGCATTTTGGACATTTTACTCCAGTATCCTTTATTATGGCCTTTGTAAACTTACATTCTGGAAAACCACTACATCCGATGAATTTCCCATTTCTACCATCTCTATAGATTAGGTCTTTTCCACATTCAGGGCATTTTTCACCGGTTTTTTCTAGCTTAATCTCAACTTTTTCAGCTGATTGCTTAGCATTGTCTAAGTCGACTTTGAACTCCTTATAGAATTCTCTCATAAGTTCTTTCCATTGAAGTTCATCAGCTTCTATCCTATCAAGCTCGCTTTCCATTTTTGCTGTAAACTGTTCATTGATAATGCTTGAGAAATATTCTATAAGTAGGTTATTAACGCTAATACCTAAGTCTGTTGGATAAAGTGACTTGTTCTCAAAGTCTACATATTTCCTAGAAGTAATACTCCTAATTATTGAACTGTAGGTACTTGGTCTTCCTATGCCGTTTTCCTCAAGTTTTTTTACTAAAGAAGCTTCAGTATACCTTGGTTTTGGCTTAGTGAAATGTTGGGTCTTTTGAATATCATGAGCCTTGATTGTTTGGCCTATAGCAAGGTCTGGTAAGATAATGCTTGTATCTTGAGTTGGCATTACCTTTGTGTAACCATCAAAAATCATTACAGATCCACTTGCCTTAAAGATTTCACCATTGTTGTCAAAGTCATACCTGGTAGCCATAAATTGTGAGTTTGTCATCTGACTAGCTACCGTCCTTTGCCAAATTAGTCTATAAAGTTTAAATTGGTCATCTGTTAAATAGTCCCTGATCGAATAAGGTGTCCTATTTATAGAAGAAACTCTTACAGCTTCGTGAGCATCTTGGGTATTATTGCCCTTTGCAGAATAGTTATTTCCAGGTCCAGCATATTCTTTGCCATACTCTTTATTGATAAAGTCCAGGGCCTGTTTAACAATTGTATCTGACAACCTTGTAGAGTCGGTTCTCATGTAGGAAATTAAACCTTGAGTTCCTTCCTTCCCTATAGAAATACCTTCATAAAGTTGTTGAGCAATTGACATTGTCTTACTTGTAGAGAAATTAAGCCTCTTTGAAGCCTCTTGTTGAAGGGTTGATGTAGTAAAAGGCTTATTTGGCTTTCTTGATTTCTTCGAAGTTGATTTATCGATTACCTTAAAGCTATCCTTGTCGATATTCTTTAGAATATCATCGGCATCCTTTTCTTTAGGTAATTTCTTCGCCTTTAATTTACCTTCAACAAATCTCCCAAAGTATCTTAATTCAAAGTCTATCTTATCTTGCTTGGAAAATGCTTCTATAGACCAGTATTCTTCTGGTATAAACTTATTTATCTCTTCTTCCCTATCAACTATAAGCTTAAGGGCAACTGATTGAACCCTTCCAGCACTCAAGCCACTTTTAACTTTTTTCCATAAAATTGGGGATAACTCATAACCCACAATCCTATCCATAACACGTCTAGCTTGTTGGGCATCAACTAAGGATTGGTCTATCTTTCTCGGTTTATCAATAGCTTCTTTAACCGCATCCTTTGTAATTTCATTAAAAACAACCCTGTTCTTATCTTCTAGGTCTAGGCCCAAGAGATAAGCCAAATGCCAAGCAATAGCTTCTCCCTCCCTATCCGGGTCGGAAGCTAGGTAAATATTATCGGCATCCTTAGCTGCTTTTTTGATTTCATTAATAGTCTTTGCCTTTCCTCTTACATTGATATATTGAGGCTCAAAATCATTGTCGATTTCCACCCCCATTTTACTCTTAGGCAAATCCCTTAAATGCCCTATGGAAGCCATTATTTTGTATTTGCTTCCCAAAAATCTTCCTATTGTTTTCGCTTTAGTAGGTGACTCCACTATTATTAAATCTTTTCCCATTCTATCATCCTATCTTTTATTTTATCTGAAAAAATGAATCCCCAGCTCTAAAATAAGCACAAGTTAGGGAAACCTATCAAATTTTAAGTCATAAACATTATACATAATATATCACATCATTATTAAAATCAAGAAACAACTATATTTTTAATGCATACTGGTCACTAGTAACCCTGTAGATTAAGCCCTTCATTTCAAGGTCTATCAAGATGGTGTAAATGTCTTCAATCTTAATATGGCATTCACTTGAAAGCCTATTGATTGACTTAGTCCCCATTTTTAAGCTACTTAGAACTTTTAGGCTAACTTCTGAAAGTTTCAGTCTTTCTAAAGGAGTATTGACGGTATCAAGTTCCTTAAGAAAGGAAAATTCATCTAAAATATCTTGACCACAGGTTACTAACTTGGCCCCTTTTTTTATAAGGTCATTACTTCCCTGACTTAGATTTGAATCAATTTGTCCTGGTATAGCAAATACATCTCTTCCCTGCTCAAGGGCATAATTAGCGGTAATTAAGGACCCGCTTTTGTCCCCAGCCTCAGATACAAGTATGCCTAAAGAAAGACCAGAAATTAAGCGATTTCTAAGTACAAAGTTAAGTCTTAGTGGATATACATTCAAACAATACTCTGAAACAAGAAGCTGACTTTTCATCCTAGCATAGAGGTCTTTATTGGACCTAGGATACTCTATATCAATTGATGATGCCAGCACACCTACGGTACTAAGTCCATGTTCAAGAGCAGATTCATGGGCAATCCTATCTATTCCTAAGGCCATCCCTGAAATGATGCTTATATTGGTTAAGGCTAGGTCTTTTATAAGTTTTTTAGTTGCCCATGCGCCATAGGGACTAGGTTTTCTTGATCCTACCACAGCAAGTGAGTTTTCAATAAGAGAAAGATCTCCTCTATAAAATAAAATTGCAGGCGGATTAAATATTTCTTTTAGCCTTTGTGGGTAATTTTCATCTAAGATAGTCACATAAGATATTGATAAAAATTTTAGCCTATGCTTTATTTTATCGAGGTCAATTTCAAGAAAGTTTTCTAGAAGTTTTTTAGATTCAAGACTATTAAGAAAATCAAAATTTAAGATGTTTTTGATATTTCCTTGAGTAATATTTTGGAACAAAGGTAATTTATCTTCTTCGATAAATTTGATAATACGACTATTTGTAAAGTTAATGATATTTAATACCATTATTACGTCATTTTGTGAATACATAATTGTTGCTAAAAAGCATCGATAATATGCTTTATTTTTCTACTTTCCCAATAACATTCTATGACATCAAAGCGATAATCAATGTCATAATAAGCGTTTTTGTGTAAGTATATGTTGGTTGCCATTTTAATATTTCTAATCTTCTTTGGGGTGACAGCCTGACAAGCATAAAGATCCGAATCATCCTTTCTAGTCTTAACCTCTACTATAACTAATAATTGAGACTTAAATGCGATGATATCAAGCTCTCCATGCTTGCAAGTAAAGTTTCTTTCAACTATAGTGTAGCCCTGATTTTTCAGGAATTTACAAGCTATTTCCTCCCCCATCATGCCTACTAATTTCTTGCTTTTTTTCATAATATTTCTTAAGAAATGTTTTTCTATGAATTGGGCAGACTCCCTCCTGGTCTATAGCCATATAATGAGCCTTTGTCCCATATCCCTTATGGTTTTCAAAACCGTAAGCAGGATAGGTCTTACTATACTCAATCATCATGTCATCCCTATAAACCTTGGCAAGAATAGATGCGCATGAAATATCATATACACTGTCATCACCACCGATGATGGCAATTTGATCTATGTCATAGTCTATTTCTTCAGCATCAATTAAGGCTAAATCGGGACTAATTTTTTGATTATTTTTATCCTTTAGATTAATTATAGCCAGATTCATAGATAGATGAGTTGCTTGCCTGATGTTAATATCATCAATTACGCTATGATCTACAACCCCATAACCAACGGCCAAAGCATCATCGAGTATTTCTTTAGCTAGTTCCCTCCTTTTTTTATCTGATAATTTTTTTGAGTCTTTTACTTGGTCAATTCTCTTGTCTTTAGGCATAATTACAGCACAACTAACCACCGGCCCTGCAATAGGCCCCCTGCCTACCTCATCTATCCCACAAATAAGTCTATGGTCCTTAGTGTATTCTGGTAAGCTTTCGATTTGACCTCTTTTAAATTTAACTTTCATAACTCATCTCCATTGTATCTCATATAAAAAGAAAAAAACTATCTAAACAATTAAATATTTTTAATATCTTCTGCTTTTTCTAGTGTAATTCTACCTATTCTAACTTTTCTAAAATCATCAAAGATTATATTACTAACCCTAAAGTAGTCAATTTCATTACCTCTTAAGATAGCACCTGTCTTTCTGGCAATATCTTCCATAATCTCTAGGGCTTCTTTATCTGTATCAACCCCATATCTTTCTTTTAAAAGGCTTTTAGATTCTTTATTAATAACTTTTATTAATTCTAGACAAAGATTTTCTAAATCAAGATTTTCATCCTTAATAGCACCGGTAAATGCTAATGACATTCCATTGTCAGGTGTGTCCAACTTAGGCCATAAAACACCCGGTGTATCTAGTAGTAGCAAGTCAGAATCGGTCTTTATCCATTGGTTAATCTTTGTTACTCCTGGTCTATTACCAGTCTTTGTCCCCTTTCTCTTTGATACATTATTTATAAAGGTGGACTTTCCAACATTAGGTATTCCTACGACCATCATTTTAATTAAGTCAGAGTTTATATCCTTTTTTTCTCTTAATTCAAATTTTTCTTTCAGAATTTCCCTAGCAGCATTATAGATTTTTCCTGTCTTTTTATCTGTTAAAGCATTAAATTCTATAGCCTTTATCCCTTGGCTGTTAAAATAGTCTATCCACTTTTTATTCTCTGTCGGATCTGCCATATCAGCTTTATTTAAAATAATTAGTCTTGGAAAATCTTTCAGTATAGTGTCAATTACTGGATTTCTGCTACTTATAGGTATTCTAGCATCAACTATCTCACAAACTATATCTACCATCTTTAGACTTGATCTTATCTTATCTAAGGCAACCTTCATATGCCCAGGATACCAATTTATATTCATAATTCACCTCATTAATATTTATCGATTAGGTCTATTCTAGTATAACATTTATAAATATATTTAATCTAAAAAGAGAGTACTAATTATAGAATATTAGCACCCTCAAATTCTTAACTATATATTTAGGTAAATAAAATTTTAGTAATCAGTTTTTTCTTTAACCTTAGCAGCCTTACCTACTCTACCTCTTAAGTAGAATAACTTAGCTCTTCTAACCTTACCTTGCTTAGTAACTTCGATTTTTTCAACTCTTGGAGAATGTAGTAAAAAAGTTCTTTCTACGCCAACCCCATAGCTTAATCTTCTAACTGTGAAAGCTTCTCTATTGCTTCCGCCTTGTTTTTTGATTACAGTTCCTTCAAAAATTTGTATTCTTTCTCTATTTCCTTCTTTAATTCTGTAGTGAACCTTTACAGTGTCCCCAACATTGAATGTAGGAATATCGCTTTTAAATTGTTCTTTTTCAATTTGTTTAATAATTTCCATTTTTTCCTCCAAAATTATTTGTCTAAAGACTTTAAATACTTTTCGTATAAGTCCGGTCTTTTTTCTTTAGTATTTTTTAAGCTACTTTCTTTCTTCCATTTTTCAATTTCAAGATGATTGCCTGAAAAAAGTACTTCCGGAACTTTTAATCCCAAATACTCCCTAGGTCTTGTATAGTGATTGTGTTGTAAAAGTATGTTGTAGTGTGAATCAGTTTTATATGATTCGCTATTTCCTAATACTCCATCAACTAATCTTCCAATGGAATCTATTAATACCATGGCCGGTATTTCTCCTCCAGTTAAGACATAGTCGCCTATAGATACTTCCATATCTACAAAATTGTCTATTACCCTGGAGTCAATCCCTTCATAATGACCACATAATAAGATTAAATGATCATAGGATACAAAATCTTTAGCCATCTCTTGATCATATACCTTTCCCTGAGGTCCAAGAAAAACCACAAGAGAAGAGTCTTTTTTTACACTATTTATAGCATCAATAACTGGCTGCATGGTCATAAGCATTCCGGCTTCACCACCATATAGCTCGTCATCAACTCTTTTATGCTTATCTTTAGAAAAATCTCTAATATTTATAAAAGAAATATCTAATAAATTATTTTGTATTGCTTTGCCTATCACTCCATAGGTCTTTATAAATTCAAAGGCTTCTGGGAAAAGGCTTAGGACATCAATTTTCATTCTACATCCCTTCAATAAAATTAATTACTATTCTTTTATTTTTCAAATCGATTTCTTTAATGAATTCTTTTACCGCAGGAACAGATTTCAGACCTTGGTCGGTGGAAACAATATAAATATCATTAGCAGCGTAAGTCTCTACATCTGATATCTTGCCAACCAAGTTATCGTCTATATCGTAGACGTCTAAATCAATTAAGTCTTTAATAAAGAACTCATCCTCATCCAGTTTATAAAGGTCTGAATTCAAAACTCTAATAAACTTATTCTTATATTTAAGAACGTCATTTATATTGTCAATCCCTTTGATTTTAATAAAGGAAAAACCTGGATTATTTCTTGATGATTCAATATATATGGGTTCATCAAACCCATCTATAAAGAAAGGATTGCCCCTATCAAAACTTTCATCATTAGTCTTTTGAACTTTTAGCTCGCCTCTAATTCCATGTGTATTTACTATTTTTCCTACGATTATTTTTTCCATTTTATTTTGAGTCTATTTCTAAATTAACTTTCTTTTGTTCTTTAATAGCACAGGCCTTTAAGATTGATCTAATCGAATTTGCTATTCTACCTTGCTTGCCGATAATTTTTCCCATATCTTCTGAATTTACAAGAAGCTTGATATCTACTACTCCATTTTCTTCATGTTCTTCAATAGTTATATCTTCAGGATTGCTAACAAGGTTCTTAGCAATGTATTCTACTATTTCTTTCATATTATCCTTCTACTACTTCAACAGTTTCTTCTACAACTTCTTCTGCTACAACTTCTTTAGCTTGTTCAGTAACACTGTAAGTCTTAAATAATTTTGCAACAGTTTCTGTTGGCTTTGCACCATTTGCAATCCACTTTGTTGCCTTGTCAGCATCAACCTTAAATTGCTTTGGGTTTGATATTGGGTTATAGTATCCAATTTCTTCAATAAATCTTCCGTCTCTTGGTGCTCTTGAATCAGCTACAACGATTCTATAGAAAGGTTTCTTTTTTGATCCAATTCTCTTCATTCTAATTTTTACTGCCATATTTATCCTCCATAAATTTCTAGAAAGGAAGTCTAAATCTTCCCTTTTTCATTTTATTTTTATCAAAATTACCCATTTGCTTCATGAGTTTTTTTGTATCCTTAAATTGCTTTAGCAATTTATTAACATCAACTACACTTGTTCCAGAACCATCAGCAATCCTTTGTCTTCTTGAGCTGTTTATTATTTCTGGTTTTTGCTTTTCTTCATTAGTCATTGACTTGATAATAGCTTCAACTTTATCAATTTGCTTTTCATCGAAATTTAAGCCCTTTAAGGCCTTGTTGTTTACTCCAGGAATCATCTTTAATAAATCTTCTAGGGGTCCCATGTTCCTTACTTGTTGAATTTGGTCTAAAAAGTCATTGAAATCAAAAGATTGTTCTCTAATCTTTTGTTCAAGTTCTTTGGCCTTTTTCATGTCTAAGGATTGTTCTGCTTTCTCGATTAAAGAAAGGACATCCCCCATACCTAAGATTCTTGATGCAATCCTATCAGGATAGAAGGCTTCGAGGTCTTCCATCTTTTCGCCTACACCTATAAATTTTATAGGTTTTTGGGTTACGCTTCTTATAGATAATGCAGCACCACCTCTGGCATCACCATCAAGTTTACTTAAGATTACTCCAGATATCTCTAAGCTTTCATTAAAAGTCTTAGCAACATTTACAGCATCTTGACCAGTCATTGCATCTACAACTAAAAGGGTCTCTGTTACATCTACAGCCTTTTTTATTTTTTTTAGCTCATTCATAAGCTCTTCATCTATATGAAGTCTTCCGGCTGTATCTATAAGTACCACATCAAAATTATTTTTTTGAGCATATTCGATTCCGGCTTTAGCTATCTCTACCGGATTAACCTTGCCCATTTCGAATACTGGCACACCTACTTTTTTCCCTACAACTTGAAGCTGATCAATTGCAGCTGGTCTATAAATATCTGCGGCTACTAGTAAAGGTCTTTTATTTTGCTTTTTAAGATGAAGGGCAAGCTTGCCAGTGTGAGTGGTCTTACCAGCCCCTTGCAAACCACACATCATTATGATAGTTGGTGGCTTAGAAGCTATTTTAAGTTTTTGGTCAGGGTCTTTCATCAGGTTAGTTAATTCTTCATTTACGATTTTAACTACCATCTGACCTGGAGTTAAGCTTTCCATTACCTCAGCACCGAGAGCTCTTGCTTTTACAACTTTTACAAAGTCTTTAACGACTTTGTAGTTTACATCAGCTTCCAATAAGGCAAGTCTGATTTCTCTCATAGCTTGGTCTATATCTTTTTCTGAAAGCTTTCCCTTACCCCTAAGATTTGACATAAGATCTTGAAGTCTATCAGCTAAATTTCCAAACATATTTCACATCCTAATTCAATTTTGATATCATGTCAGATATCATCTTATTTATAGTTTCGTAAACTTTTTTGTCTGTATTTTCTTTTACGACATGGTCTAAGTCTTCTAAAAAAGAAACCATGTCCTTATTTTTTCTATAAAGCTTAAGCTTATCTTCATATTCATCAAGAAGTAACTCAGCTCTTTTAATATTCGTAGAAACAGCTTGTTTTGAAATATTTTGTATTTCAGCTATTTCTGTTAGAGATAAATCCTCATAATGATATTGCTCTATAGACTCTTGTTGCTTTTCACTTAGTAAATCCTTATAGTATTCATATAAAATACCATACCTAATATTTTTTTCCATATTTACCGCCTGTCAACCTTTTTCATTGACAGCTTATATAGTACTATTTTAAGCCGTCTGTGTCAAGCATTTTCCATAATTATTTCAAAAAAATGACCAAGAAATAGTGATTTTCTAACAAATCAATAATTCCTTGGTCTTATTAATTATAACATGGCTTCTACAAATTTTTCTGGATCAAATTTTTCTAGATTTTCTAGACCTTCACCAATTCCGATGTACTTAACAGGAATCTTGTGCTCAACTTGAAGTGGGAATACTACCCCACCCTTTGCGGTTCCATCCATCTTTGTAATTACTATTCCAGATATATTTGTTACCTTATTAAATTCTTTAGCTTGATAGATAGCATTTTGCCCTGTTGTAGCGTCTAAGACTAAAAGAGTTTCTCTTGATGCTTCCGGGTATTGCTTATCGATAATCCTATTAATCTTTTCTAGCTCATTCATAAGGTTTTTCTTATTATGAAGCCTTCCTGCTGTATCAATAATCAGGCAATCTCTGTTTTTTGACTTATTAGAAGCGATAGCATCAAAAACAACTGAAGCAGGATCTGCCCCTTCTTGGTGGGAAATAAGCTCTACATCAGCCCTAGTAGCCCATTCTTGAAGCTGTTGAATTGCAGCGGCCCTAAAGGTATCTGCCGCAGCTAGGGTCACAGTCTTCCCTTCTTTTTTAATATTGTGGGCTAGTTTTCCTATTGTTGTCGTTTTACCAACTCCATTAACTCCGATTACTAAGATTACAAGAGGCTTGCCATCTTCAAAGTTTAGGTCATTGTCAGTGTTTTGAGAAACAAGTTGTTTTTTAAGAATATTAATAAGATTTTCCTTTATTAATTTCGGCTCTCTAATGTGGTTATCTGCAATATAATCCCTTAATTCATCAATAATATTTAGGGTCGTTTCAACGCCGATATCTGCTGAAATTAAGATTTCTTCAAGCTCATCATAAAGGTCGTCATCAATTGTTGCCTTACCATTAAGAAGGTTGTCAATTGAAGATGAAACAGCATCTCTGGTCTTTGTCAGTCCGCTTTTTAGTCTTTCAAGAATACCTGGTTTTTTTTCTGTATTGTTCTCTTGCTTAGGCTCATTTGCTAGCTTTACATCTTCTTTATCAACCTTTGTTTCTTCAGCTTCTTTTATTTCTACTTCTAAATCTTTTTCTTCTTTTATATCCTTAAGGTCTTTTTCTTTGTCCTTATTTCTTTTACCAAATATCTTCTCTAACATTATTCCTCCTTGTAGTCATCTAAGGCTAGGGTAATTACCTTTGAAATCCCCTTTTCTTCCATGGTTACGCCATAAAGGATTTCTGCCATTTCCATGGTTACCTTCCTATGAGTAATTATGATAAATTGGGTTTTATCTGTCAACTTTCTCAAATATTGCAGGTATCTCTTGATATTTGCCTCGTCCAAGGCAGCATCAATTTCATCTAGTACACAGAAAGGTGCGGGATTTATCTCAAAGATTGAGAATAAAAGGGCTACTGCTGTCAAAGCCTTCTCTCCACCTGATAATAGGCCAATGTTTTTTAGCTTCTTTCCAGGTGGCTTAGCAACAATTTCTATGCCAGCAGTTAAGACGTCCTCTCCATCTAGCAACAAGCCAGCCTCTCCGCCATCGAAAAGTATACCAAATACCCTTGTAAAATTATCATTGATTTTCTTAAAGCTTTCCTTAAAAATCCTAACCATGTCGGCTTCTAGTTTTTTTATCATATCAAGGATATCATCCCTAGTTTCTATTAAGTCATTAAACTGGCTTCTCATAAACTCCAAAGACTCAAGCTCAATATTATATTCTTCGATACTAGCAAAATTGAAAAAGCCTATTTTGGATAGCTTATTTTTAACTTCTAAGACATCCTTTTTAATAACCTTAATAGGCTCAAAGCCCCTTAACTTATTTGATAAGTCATCCCTAGTCACATCGTAGCTATCACAATAATTATCTATTAGCTCATCTTTTTTATTGGAAATGTTCTCAAGTTTTAGGTCAACCTGAAAAATTTCTTTATCTAAATTACTAATTTCTTCTTTTAACTTTGCGATAGTAAAATTATCGGTTTTAGCCCTATCATTAAATTCAGTCAATTGGTCATTAATGCTTACTATTCTACTAGCATTTTCCTCTAAGGATTTTTTTGAATCACTTATTTTTTTCTTCAAGCTTTCAATCTTAGACTTAGAAGTCTCAATTTCCTGGTCTGATTTTTGAATATTTTCCTTTGAAATTAGAGTTAAAGAATCAAAGTTATCATTTTCAGCTGAAAGGTCTTCTACATCATCTTCTAAAATTCTAATATCCTTAACACAGGATTCAAATTCAGCTTCCAGCCTTATTATATCCTTATCGGTTTTTATTAGAAACTCATTTAAGAAATCCTTGTCTTTTTTAAGTTCCCTAAGGACCTCGTCCATCTCGAGAATTTGCCCTTCTAATCCATCAGTAGAAACCAAGTCATCTTTAGATAATTCCTTATTCATAGCTTCAATTTGCATCCTGTAGTCATCTAAAGACTTATTGTTAAAATCAATTTTGACTTTTAATTCCTTGGATTCAGAAAGCAAGGTGTTTTTTAAGGTAAGGTACTTATTATTTTCAAGGTCTAAGTCATTTAATCGAGAAAGAATATCTGAAAGTTTTTCCCTATCTCTTTCCAAGTCAGAGCTTAAGTTCTTACCATTTTCACTTATTTCAGCTAGGACTTGGTCTAAAGAATTGATTTCATTTTTCCTATTAAGCAGAGAATTTGACTCTCTCTTGTTGATATTACCTCCAACCATTGAGCCCCATGAATTAATAATATCACCATCTAGTGTAACTATCCTAAAGTTTTTAATCTCATTTGATACCCTTATAGCATCGTCCATGTTCCTTACAAGAAGGGTTCTTGAAAGAAAATGGTCTATGATGCCCTCGATTTTTGCATCATATTTAATTAAATTATTTAAGCTATCAATTACAAGCGGATGGGAAATGTTAAATTTCTTACCACTTATCTTTGATATTGGTAGGAAGGTTACCCTACCTAAGCCATGTCTTTTTATGTAGTCGATTAAGTATTTAGCATCATTTTCATTTTCAACTACTATATTTTGTAAACTACCTGCAAGGGTAACATCAATTGCAGTCTTATATTCCTTATCAACTTCAATTAAGTCGGCTAGGACACCAAATATTCTTTTTTTAACATCCTCGTCCCTATCCCTAGCTTTCAAGAGATTTTGAATTGGCTTATAGTAGCCTTCATATGACTTATAGATAGAAAATAGGACATCCCTTTGAGACTTATTCTTAACAAAGTCATCTTTTAACTCTTGTAATTTTTCTGATTTAGTATTTAAGAGGTCCTGACTTTCTTTTCTTTGGTCTATAAGCTGGTTCATAATTTCAGAATTCTTATTTAAGGCTTCTTCAAGTCTTTTCAATTCTTTTTCCTTTGAATCCAACTTTGCAAGGTTGTCTTCTAGCTCTTTGCCTATTGTCTCAATATAAATAAGGTATTCTTCTTTCTTTATTTGGTTGTTCTCATCTAATTTTTCTTTAGTGTTTTTTAATACTAAAAGTCTATTAAATTCTTCTTTTAATCTATGGCTTTCAATTTCTTTTTCTTCAAAGCTTTTTTCAAGTTCCTTAAGGTCTTCTTTTTTTAATGTAGCACTTTTTTGTAATTGAATTAATTTTTTGTCTAAGTCTTCTCTTAAAGATTTCTTTTCAAGCAAGTCGCTGGAAAATTCCTCAATTTTAGCCAGGTTTTCGGACTTTTTTTCTTTTCTTTCTGTATTTTCCCTCTCAAGTCTCATTAAATCCTGACTTAAATAATTTATCTTTTCTTCTAGGATATTTATTTCCCCTTGAAAGGCAGCCATATTCTTATCTTTTCTATTAGAATCTTCCTTTAAGCTTTCAAGTTCTTCAGAAAGGAGGCTAATTTTCTCATTAATTGGAGAGATTCTTTGAGTGATTTTTTCACATTCCGAATTCTTATCAGAAAGACTCTCTGTTAAATATTCCTTATCAGCCTTAAGCTTTGTGATATCTTGGATTATCTTATCCAGGTTTGTCTTTAATAGGGATAACTCCATCTCTTCAAGCTGTTTAGTAAGTTTTATACCTTCTTTTGCATTGTTTGCTTGTGTTTCTAATATAGCAACTTCTTGTTCCTTAATCTTTAATTCGTTTTTAAGTGAGCCCAAACTCTCTTGTGTCTTCTCAAGCTTTCTTTCAGACTCAAGCTTTTTATATTTGAATTTTGCAATTCCACTTGCTTCTTCAAATATTACCCTCCTGTCCTCGCTTTTTGAACTTAAGATTTCATCAATCCTACCTTGACCAATGATAGAATAACCATCTTTACCTATTCCAGTATCCAAAAATAGCTCTCTAATATCCTTAAGTCTTACAGGTGAATTATTAAGCAAATACTCTGACTCTCCAGTCCTATAGACCTTTCTGGTGACATTTACTTGGTCAAAATCAAGAGCAAGGGTCTTATCCTTATTGTCTAGCGTAAGTGAGACAGATGCCATATTCATTTGTTTTTTAGTATCTGTTCCCGAAAAAATGACATCGTGCATATTAGTTCCTCTAAGGCTTTTGGCAGATTGTTCACCCAAAACCCACCTAATGGCATCGGAAATATTTGACTTTCCTGATCCATTGGGACCAACTATGGCCGAAATGTCTTTTTCAAAAACTAGCTTTGACTTTTCTGCAAAGGATTTAAATCCATAAAGTTCAAGGCTTTTAAGTTTCATATTACACCTACTTCATATTTTTTATCTTCTGAAACTAAATAGATTTTATCTTCATCTATAGATGAATAGGATAGTTTCTTAAACTTATACTTATTCAAAAGATATTTTTTATTGACAGCCTTATTTCCTACAAGTGATGAGGTGTAGGCTTTATTTGAAAGAATTTCAAGCTTGTCAGATTGATATAACTTATTTTCTTCAATAAGAGCCTTGATCCTATCTAAATAGATTTTTTGCTCTACTAACTGCCTAAGCGCTGGGTGGAAAGGTCCAGCAACTACATCATTTTCAAGGTTAATGTTTTCGGTAACCTGTAGACCTACCCTG
This sequence comes from uncultured Peptoniphilaceae bacterium, assembly GCA_964344625.1. Taxonomy (GTDB): domain Bacteria; phylum Bacillota; class Clostridia; order Tissierellales; family Peptoniphilaceae; genus JAAYEL01. The sequence goes on from CAYFNZ010000012.1 coordinate 14,279, forward strand.
ATTACATTAATTCCATGGTCTTGATACATTTGAAGAAGGATTGCAGAAATATCTACCGCCTCTTCTAAGCTCAAAGGCTTAAATAAATCATTTTTATAAAGATACTCCATAAAGGTATCCTTTATTACCAGGGTAGGATAAATTCTCACTATATCGGGACCAATTTCTATAGATTTTTCTGCCGTTTCAATCATCTTTTCAAATGAGTCCTTATAAAGACCAGGCATGATTTGATGGCCTAAAGTAAAGCCATAGTCTTTAATTAAACGACTAGCCCTGTAGACAGATTCAGAATCATGGCCTCGGTTGTTAGCCTCAAGGATTTCATCATCCATAGACTGAACCCCTAGCTCAATAATATCCACCAAATACTCTTTTAAGATATCCAATATATGAGAATCTATAGCATCCGGCCTTGTAGATAGCCTTATTTCTTGGATAATGCCTCTTTCCTTATAATCTTTTGCAATCTCAAGGTATTTTATCATCACATCTTCATCAATTGCTGTAAATGAACCGCCAAAAAAAGCTATCTCCTTAGTCCTTGAAGATTTTGGAAAATAGCTTAGTTGTCTCTCAATTATTTCAATAATTTCTTTTGTATTTACAGCTTGTTTATGATTTGTAATTTTTCTTTGATTACAAAAAATACAGTCATGAGGGCATCCCAAATGTGGCACAAATATTGGAATTATATATCTTTTCTTAGACATCTAAGACACCAAACCTTTTTAACGCATCTTTAGCAGCCATTTGCTCTGCCTGCTTCTTACTTTTACCTTGTCCACTGCCTATGAGTTTTGAATTCAAATATACATCCATATAAAAAGTTTTATCGTGGGATTTACCATCCTCTTTACACAAAATATATTTAAATTCAGTCTTTTTCTTTTTTTGAAGGTATTCTTGAAGTCTTGACTTGTAGTCGATAAATACCTCTTTATGTTCTTCAAGTACCGTCAAAATTAAATCTAGGCATGAATTAATCACTTTTTTTACTTCTTCTAATCCACCATCTAAGAATATGGCTCCACACATGGCTTCAAAGGCATCTGCCTTCAAGGAATCCTTGTTTCTACCGCCTGTAGCTTCTTCGCCCTTACCAAGGATTAGATTCTCTGGAATCATAAAGTGTTCAGAAAGCCTTGCAAAGGACTTCTCACACACAAGTTTAGCCCTGTACTTGGTCAATTTACCTTCGTCAATACTTTTAAATCTCTTAAACAAGATTTCTGAAAAAACCAACTCTAGGACAGCATCGCCAAGAAATTCTAGCCTTTCATTGTGTTTATTCTTATATTTTGGATTTTCATTGGAATAAGAACTATGGACAAGAGCCCTTATCAAGAGGCTTTTGTCCTTAAAAGTATAGTTTAACTTTTCTTGTAATTCTTCAATTCCATTCATTTCTAAATCTTCTGTCATATTATTCTGTCTTTTTTTCAACTAAATCGATAATATCTTGAGCTGATTTTAGTTTTTCTAATTCATCATCTTCAAATTCAATATCATACTCATCTTCTAGAATCATAAAGAAATCTAATAGTGAAATAGAATCTATTTCGTAAGCGTCAACAAGATTTTCATCTAAATCAAAATTATCTACATTTAGTTCTTTCTTAATCAATTCAATTATTTTTTCTTCAATCATTTTTAAACTCCTCTTGCATGTATGCAATAATATTTGTTTTAATTATTTTTTCAGATGTTAAAATAGCATTCATAATTGCTGTAGCATCAGAACTTCCATGGGCTTTAAAGATAGGCTTTTTTACTCCTAAAAGCATGGCCGCCCCTATTTCTTTGTAATTATAATTCTTCGCAATTTGCTTGAAAGTATCTTTCAACAAAAGGCCGCCAATTTTAGCTTTAAATGAAGACATAATCCCCTGTTTCAATTCCTTAAACAAAAGACCAGCTATACCTTCCACACCCTTTATCAAGACATTGCCAGCGAAGCCATCTGTAACTATGACATCTGCTTGCCCGGATAAAATGTCTCTTGACTCAATATTTCCTTGAAAATTTATCTTAGGGTTGTTCTTTAGTAGGTCATAAACTTTCTTTGTCCTCATGTCGCCCTTGCCTTCTTCTACCCCTATATTAAGAAGATAAACCTTTGGATTATCCCTATCTAGGACTTTTTCAGCATAAATTGACCCCATCAAGGCAAACTGCTCTTGCATACTTGGTGTAGAATCCATTACGGCACCTGTATCGACAAAGATGGTAGGTCCATTTTTTGTAGGTAAGGCTGCGCTTAATATAGCTCTTTCTACATTGTCTATCCTCTTAGTAATAAATAGACCGCCTGCAAGTAAGGCACCTGTAGAACCGGCTGAAATCAAGCCATCATAGTCTTTCTCATTTAATTTATTTAAGGCTAGTACTGTTGATGAATCCTTTTTTCTTCTTATTGATTTAACTGGCTCATCGTGGTTTGTAATATATTCTTCAGTGTCTATAAATTCAAACCTTTCCAAGCCAACATCTGAAGCCTCAATTATTTTTCTTATCTCTTGCTCAGGTCCAACCAAAAGAAAGTTTGCATCCGTTTTTTTGCAAGCCTGCAAAACCCCATCTACAACCTCTTTATATCCTGCATCAGACCCCAATGTATCTATTATTATTCTCATAGAACCTCCATCTAAAGTTACATTGATATATTACCATAAAGACAAGTAAAGTTAAACAGATTCGGCAATTTTGAACCGTAATTGGACATAGAAAAAGGAATAGCCTAAGCTATTCCTAATCTAATCTTCTTATTACTTTCTAACTATGCTTCTACTTCAACTACTTGCTTGCCATCATAGTATCCACAGTTAGGGCACACTCTGTGTGGTAACTTAGTTTCGTGGCAATTTGGGCATTCTACAACTGTTGCCTTATTTAGTCTGTATGATGAAGCTCTTCTTGAAGCTGTTTTCGCTTTGGAAGTTTTTCTCTTTGGTACTGCCATTTCTACACCTCCTCTTTTTATCCTCTACGGATCTTTTGATAAACTATAACAAAAGAATTATACTCTTATAAGGAGATTTTGTCAATTACTTTTCTAGTACTTCTACAGTTTCTTGAGCAATCATCAATTCTTCATTTGTAGGAACTACAAATACCTTGACTGGAGATGTTTCAGTTGAGATTAATCTTTCTTCTCTAGTTGCTTCATTTATATCATCATCTAATTCTATTCCATATGGTTCAAGAGCTAAAAGTAATCTCTTTCTTGTAAATGGAGAGTTTTCACCGATACCACCGGCAAATGCTATAGCATCTACATGACCTAATTTAATTAAGAATGATCCTATATAAGCTCTTGCCCTGTCCACGAACATATCTAGAGCAAGTTGAGCCTTCTTGTTACCTGCTAAAGTAGCTTCTTCAAGGTCTCTAAAGTCTGAACATAGGCATGAAATACCAAGTACCCCTGATTCCTTATTTAATATTCTATCTACATCTTCAATAGAGTATCCCAAGTTCTTAACTAGGTAGATAATTATAGCTGGGTCTATGTCCCCACTTCTAGTTCCCATTACTAAACCTTCAAGAGGAGTTAAGCCCATTGTAGTATCAATTGACTTACCGTTCTTAACAGCTGTAATTGAAGAACCATTACCTAAGTGGATTGTTAGTAGGTTTACTTCTTCAGGTTTCTTTCCAAGTAATTCAGCAGTTCTTAAAGTTATATACTTGTGGCTTGTTCCGTGGAAACCATATTTTCTAATACCATATTTTTCGTAGAATTCATATGGTAGAGCGTATAGGAAGTTTCTAGGTTCCATTGTTGAGTGGAAAGCTGTATCAAAAACAGCAACGTTTGGCTTACCTGGTGCAATCTTTTCGCAAGCTTCTACTCCAAGTAATCCAGCTGGGTTGTGAAGTGGAGCAAATTTAGCATATTCTTTAATCTTTTCTTTTAATTCAGGTGTAATGATTTGAGAAGCAGTTACATCACCACCGTGAACTATTCTGTGGCCAATAGCATCAATTTCATCGAGATTCTTTACAAGACCATATTCTTCATTTGTTAAAGCATCAAATACATATTGAATAGCTTCGATATGACTTGGCATTGGCTTTTCAATTTTTGTCTTAACTCCATCTTTAGTTTGTGTAAGAACTGATCCTTCAATACCAATTCTTTCAACTAAACCCTTACCTATTAGATTCTTGTTAGCTACATCAAGTAATTGATATTTTAATGATGAGCTACCACTATTAATTACAAGTACTTTCATGACATACTCTCCTTTTTATAATATAATATCTATATTCGATTATATCAGAAAAAAAGGAATTACAAGTAAAAAATTATGATTTTCGCAATAGTAAGTGAGTACAATCCCATGCACTTGGGACATGTTTATCAGATAAAAAGAATAAAAAAACAATTTCCAGACGCCCTTGTTATATCTTTGACTTCTTGCTCTTTCGTCCAAAGAGGTGAACCATCGTTCATATCTAAACATTCTAAATCGAAAATCGCAGTAGAAAATGGTATAGACCTCTTCTTGGAAATGCCCACAATTTTGTCTTCTCAGAGTGCAAAATATTTCGCTTTCCATTCGATAAATTTGTTAAATAAATTAAATATTGTGGACTATATCTGCTTTGGAGTAGAAGATATTGATGAAGAAGTCATCAAAAACTACATCGATTTCACAAAAAGTAATAAGGAAAAAATAGATTTATTAATCAAAACCTATATGGACCAAGGCTTATCTTATAAGGCTTCACATTTAAGAGCATACCAAGATTTAGATTTTAAAGACATTGAGGCCTTATCCCTACCTAATAATACCTTAGCTTTGGAGTATGCTGGAGCGATTGATGAAATATCATCTGATATGAAAATCTTGCCAATTAAGAGAAAAGATTCTTCCTACCATGACGAGTTTCTTAATGACTCTCCATTCCAATCTGCAACAGCCATCAGAAAATCATTTAAGACCAAGCCTGAAGTATGGAAATATCTTCCAGAAAGTAGCAAGAAATACGCCAATGACATGGATAGGATTGATTTAGATTCATTGTCAGATCTCTTCTACTACAAGGCCTTTGTCCTTGATGAAAAAGCAGATTCTATAGCTTCATATGAAAATGGCATGCTAAACCTACTTAAATCAAACTATTCATCAAGTATTACAAAGATGGTTGAAAAGTCTCATAATAAGAGATATTCAAAATCTAGACTTAATAGATTTATCATAAATTACTTGTTGGATATAAAAGAATCTCATATAAAAAACTTAAACCACCTAAATTATATCAGGCCCCTGGCCTTTAATGATAAGGGAAGGGAGATTCTAAAATCAATAAAAAATAAGTCTGATGTTACTATAATTAATTCCTTAAAGGAAGAAGAAAAGCTTGATAAGATTAATGCAAATTATTTAAATATAGATATAAGGGCTTTTAAGTTGTTTAATATCAAGAAGACAGAAGAAAACCTCTTAGACTACACGAATAACCCCTATATGGGAGATATCTAAGTCAAATAAAAGATAAAAATGGAAGCAAGTTTCCTACTTACTTCCATTTATTGTGTCATTTATTTCATCTATATAGATTTTGTCTGTATCTTGGTAATGCCTATCTCTATTAACCTCTCTAGGTGATTTTCTATGACTTCTTTCTTGTTTTTCACGTCTTAGTTGCCTATCATCTACCCTATTAACCCTTTCAGGTTTTACTTTTTGTGAGGACTTCTTCTTTCTTGGAAACAATATTATGTAGAAAATAAATAATATCAATCCAGATATGGCCCCCAACAAAAGAGCTATAGAATATTCTTTAATTCCAGGTTTTGTAACATGAACTAGAAAGAAAAATGCAATCGCAACTATTTCAAAAAATAGAAAACTAAATAACCTTCTAACCATCTTTAAAAAGTTCTATTTTCTTAATTGATTTCTGCTATCTGTAATTACTGAAAGTAAATTCTTTAATTCATCCTCAGTCTTAACAAGCATTCCATCAACATAGGATAAAGAGTTCTTTACAATAGTGTTTGAAGTATTCTTAGCTTCAGCAATTATTTGTTCAGCTTGTCTCTTAGCTTCTACAGTAATAGCGTGTTCATTTACCAATTCTTTATATCTTCTCTTTGCGTCTTCATCTTTCTTTTGCACGTCTTGGTTGGCATTTTCAATTAGGACATCAGCTTGCTTTTGGGCTTCACTTAAGATTCTTTCTCTTTCTTCGTTAACCCATCTAGCTTCCTTAATTTCTTCTGGTAATGAATCCTTTAAGTCATGGATTAATTCATATATTTCCTCAGGATCAACTCCTACCTTCTTTGTAAAAGGAATAGAAGATGCATCATCTATTACTTCTTCTAATTCATCTATTAATTTTAAAATATCCATATTTATTTCCTCCCCTTAAACTTGTCATATGTCTTTTCAGCCACTTCCTTATCAACAAAGCTTGTAATATCTCCCCCAAAACTTGCAATCTCTCTTACTGCACTAGAGCTTAGAAAAGACACCTTAGGAGTTGCTGTTAAAAATAAGGTTTCTAACTTTCCATCTGATAATTGACTATTTAAATGAGCCATTTGTAACTCTATCTCATAGTCTGATATAGCCCTTAATCCCCTAACTGTAGCATCTATATTATGGGTCTTAGCATAATCTACTAAGAGGCCTGAAAACTTATCAACCGTTACATTACTATAATCATACAACAGTTTTTTTAACATTTCAATTCTCTCTTCCATAGTAAATAAACTTTTCTTGTCGTTATTAACTAAAACCGCAACTACGACCTCATCAAATAAATTACTAGCCCTTTTTATAATATCTAGATGGCCATTTGTAACGGGGTCAAAACTTCCCGGATAAATTACTTTCATTATTCTTCCTCTCGTAATTCGTATATAGAAATTTCTTTACTTCCATATTTTCTCTTAAAGACAAGTGACAAATTATCAAATATTTTTGAGTAGTCTTCTTCTCTATCAGACTCTAAAATTATCTTTACATTCTTAAAATATGGTGATCTACTTATGAAGTCCAAGGCTTGACTATAAAAATCGCTTGCATAAGGCGGGTCAATATAGACATAGTCAATGTTCTCATCTATTAAAGATAAGTTTTTTAGAAAATGCCCCTTAAGAATATGCGACCTATCAAGCAACCTAGTCTTCTCTAGGTTTTCCTTCATAATCTTAATATTATCATACTTAAGTTCAGAAAAATATACTTTTTTTGCTCCCCTACTTAAAAATTCAATGCCAATGGAGCCTGTACAAGAAAACAAGTCCAAGGCGGTACACGCATCCTTAATCGGGGATATAATATTAAAAACAGCCTCTTTAATCTTATCTTCAGTCGGCCTAGAATTTGAAGTTTTTGGTCCTAGAAGCCTTTGGCCCCTGTTATTTCCTGAAATAACTCTCATATAGTCACCTAATTCAAAATAATTTTCTGATATTCTAATAGCTTATTCTCTATTGTTTTTCTCAACAAGTCATTATTAGCTAAAATGTCATTTTCCAATATATAATCTACTATTTCATTTGATTTTTCAAGCGTTTTAGGATCTTGAAGTTCAATTAAGTCATCCGTAAATCCAGACTGATATAAGCCATACCTATCACCAGCTCCTCTAAGCTCTAGGTCTTTTTGGGCTATTTCAAAGCCATTACTGGACTTTTCAATAAACTTAAGCTTTTCATCATCTTCTTTTCCCTTGGACGCTACAAATATACAGTAGGATTGGTGGTCACCTCTACCTATTCTCCCCCTTAACTGGTGGAGTTGGGATAGGCCAAAGTAATTGGCGTCATAAATTATCATGACATTGGCATTTTTAACGTCAATTCCAACTTCTATTATTGTTGTAGAAATTAAGATGTGGATTTTACCTTGGTAAAAAAGGGCTTGCTTTTCTTCTTTTTCCTCTGGAGTCATCTGTCCATGAAGGATATCAACACGAAATTGTCCCTTAAAAAACTTGCTATACCTCTTATAGATGGATTCTACGCTATTTATTTCTAAGTCACCATCATCAAATACTCTTGGACAAACCACATAAACCTGCCTACCCTCAAGTAGGTTCTTTTTTGCAAATTCTACAAATCTTTTTTCATATGACTCGGTTACTAGGTAAGATTCTATTTTCTTCCTATTCTTGGGCATGGTCTCAATTATTGAAAAATCCAAATCCCTGTACATGGTCAAGGCCAAGGTTCTTGGGATAGGAGTGGCTGATAATAGCAATAAGTCAGGATTAGTACCCTTATCAGAAATTAGTTTTCTTTGAAAGACACCAAATCTCTGCTGTTCATCTGTGATAACAAGACCTAGCTTAGAAAAATGAACCTTGTCTTGAAATAAGGCATGGGTCCCAAAAATAATATCTATATCATGGGTTTTTAGGGCTTCATATATCTTCTTTTTTTCTTGAGTGCTTGTTGACCCTATTAATAAATTGCTTGATATCCCAAGTCTTCTAAAAAAATCATGATAGTTTTCAAAATGTTGCCTTGCTAAGATTTCAGTAGGCGCCATAAAGGCTACCTGGTAGCCATTTTCTATAGCTATTAAACCTGCCAGGATAGCTACTATGGTCTTTCCTGACCCAACATCCCCTATAATTATCCTATTCATCCTCTTTTTTGATGTCATATCCTCATAGATATCATTCAAGGATGAAAGTTGATCTTTAGTTAATTCAAAGTCTATCTTGTTTAGAACATTTTCAAAGTTTACTTTCTGAAATTCAATAAAATCTTCATCAGGTCCCTTGTTCATGTAGCTTGCTAGTTGACTAATGACATTGTCCCTAATAGTAAGGGTATTTTTCGCCCTATAAAGGTCAAAATATGACTGGGGTTTATGGAGATACCTATACATGGTGTTTAGGTCAAGTAAAGAGTACCTATCAATGATTTCTCCAGGCATATAGTCATCCGGTCCCTTATCAAGTTGAAATAATTTATCCTTAAATCCGATAAAGTCTTTTTTGGATAAGCCCTTAACAAGAGAATAGATGGGATAAATCCCACCTATTAAATCTTCATTTTTTTTACAAAATATAGGGTTTGCAATAGATTTTTTTTCACTATTGAAAGCACCAAAAAATTTATAAGTTTCACCTTTAATTAGATTTCTTGGGGAAAACCTATCGTTATACCAGATTAAATCTACCTTACTAGTATCATCTCTAGCTGTTAGTCTAGTAATAGACATATTTCTTTTTATAAAATAGGTCCTGGGATTACTCGTAATCTCAAGTTCAAAATATTCTTTTTGTCCCTGGCTAGCACTTGCCAACTTGGTAAGAATAGACCTATTTTCATAATAGTTAGGTAGGTACCTTCTTAGATCATCTACGGAGTTTATCCCCATAGCTGATAAGTATTCTGCTTTTTTTGGTCCTAGGCCCTTTATTTGTCTTAATTTCATTTTCTTATTCTACTGATGCAATATAGTAGTATAGTGGTTGACCACCCATTACAAGCTCGTAGTCAAGGTCTGGTAATTCCTTTTCAAGCATAGCTACCAAGTCTTTGGCTTGGTCTTCATTTATATCTTGACCATAGTATAGGGTCACTAAGCCTGAATAGTCGTCTACAGACTTTTTAACCAAGTCTACCATAGTTTCATTGATATCCTTGCCCTTAGCTACGATATCTTTTTCATTGATACCTATAATATCGCCTTCAGAGATTTCTAATTCTCCGACCTTAGTATCTCTTACAGCATAAGTTAGCTCAAGAGTCTTTACTTCTTCTAAAGAAGCGGTCATATTTTCAAAGTTCTCATCACTAGCAACTGTTTCATCAAAATTAAATAAGGCAGTAAAAGCTTGCGGAATTGACTTTGTCTCAACCACCATTACATTCTTATCTTCTATTAATTCAACTGCTTGCTTAGCTGCAAGAATTATGTTCTTGTTGTTTGGGAAAACATAAATCGTATCTGCATTAATATTATTGCATGCTTCAACTATATCTTCTGTGGATGGGTTCATTGTTTGTCCACCAGATATAATTTGATCAACACCTAAGTCAGTAAAGACGTTATCAAACCCTTGTCCAAGGCTTATAGCTACGAATCCGTAATCTTTTTTAACACTATTTTTTAAAGCCTTGCTGTGTTCTTTCTTTTCGTTTCTTTCAGCAAATTGAATTCTCATGTTTTCAATCTTAATACCTGAAAGATAGCCTCTTTCTAGGGCTAATTCCAATAATTTGCCTGGGTGATTTGTATGGATATGAGTCTTAATCATCTCATCATCACCTACGCAAACTATAGAATCTCCATATTGGCTAATAAAGTTTCTCCAGTCTTCATAGTTTTGGCTTCCGTCATGATTAATAAAGAATTCTGTACAATAGCCATAAACTATGTCTTCTGGACTTTCAAATTCATGCAAATCTTCAAAGTTGTCAAAGTCTACTTCCATTTCGCCTTCAAATGAGTATTCTACAACTTCTTTTCCTGCGACATAGGCATAAAAACCTTCAAGTAATACCATTAAGCCCTTACCACCAGCATCTACTACACCAGCTTGCTTTAATACTGGAAGCATTTCTGGGGTGCTTTCAAGAGCAAGGTTACCATGAACGATGATATCACTTAAAAAGTCTATGACATCTTCATATTTGTCTTTATTGTCCATGGCAAATTCTGCCATTTTTCTACTTACTGTTAGAATTGTACCTTCTGTTGGTTTAAGAACTGCCTTATAAGCTGTCTCTTTAGCTTGTAGACAAGCTTGAGCTAGCTCTTCTATACCTAGGTAGTCAGATTTTTCTAACACTAGGGTAACCCCTCTACAAAGTTGTGAAAGGATAACACCAGAGTTTCCTCTTGCCCCCATTAGTGAACCACTACCTAGAGCCTTAGCAATTGACTTTAGGTCTTCATCGTCAGCAGTTTGCATCTTGTTAAAGACTGATTTCATAGTCAATGACATATTTGTACCAGTGTCCCCATCTGGAACTGGAAAGACATTTAAACTATTAACCAGCTCTTTATTTTTGTCTAGATTTTGATAAGCAGCGATAATTCCAGCTTTTATCTGTTTTGAATATATTTCCTTCATCTTCTCCTCCTGTTAAACCCTTATGCCTTGAACTAAGACATTCACGGATTCAACCATTAGGCCAGTATTAGATTCGATATTATATTTTACCTTCTCTATTATGTTATCAGCTACAATAGCAATTCTTACCCCATATTCCATAATGACAGTAACATCTATGTCTACCCTATCACCATTAACTCTTACGCTTACTCCTTTAGAGTTATTTTCTACTCTAAGAAGCTCGAAGATGCCGTCTTTGACGTTTTGAGCAGCTAAGCCTACTATGCCATATGTCTCACTAGCTGATTCAGCAGCTAAGGTAGTAATTACTTTTTCTGATATTGAAATAGTTCCTAATTCATTTTTTATTGTAGCAATCATCATAGCCTCCTAAAATTATATAGATTAATTATATCAGTATTGGAAATTTCTTGCAAAAATTTATCTTCTTGTGTTATAATAGTTCAGTAATTGATAAAACAAAGTAAGAGGAGGTGCGGAAATGGCAAGAGTTTGTGATATTTGTGGTAAAGGTAAAAAGTCAGGTAATATAGTTACTTTCTCACATAGATTAATTAAAAGAAATTGGTCTCCTAACTTAAGAAGAGTTAGAGCGGTTGTTGATGGAAAGCCTAAAAGGATTTATGCCTGCACACGTTGTTTAAGATCAGGCAAAGTTGTTAGACCTGATTTCAACTAATAGACATATAAATAAGACAAAATACAAACAGCTTTTATAGCTGTTTTTTTGTTGCCTTTACATCTTAGTCACATAAAAAAGAATCGTGAATTAAGAATCACGATTCTTTCTGTTTCATTATTTTCTATCTGATATAACTTTGCTAAACCATTTTACTTGGATCTAGGTAGTCCCTTATCTTATCCTCATCCACTAATTTTAATACTTCGTTAGCTTCATAAAGAGATAAACCATTTTCATGGGCAAACTTAGCCAACTTAGCACTATTGTCATAGCCGATATATGGATTTAGGGCTGTTACAGTCATTAAGGATTTTTCTAGGTGTTCTTTTATTACATTTTTATCTATGGTCATACCATCGACTAATTTACTTCTTAAGGAATTGCACATGTCAGTTAAAAGACCTATACTTTGTAGGCAATTATAGGCTATTAAAGGCATGTAAACATTCAATTGGAAATTTCCTTGGCTTGCTGCAAATGAAATGCTTGCTTGATTGCCAAAAACTTGTGCACATACCATGGTCAAGGCTTCTATTTGTGTTGGATTCACCTTGCCTGGCATAATAGACGAACCCGGTTCATTAGCAGGAATAATATATTCTCCAAGTCCTGCCCTAGGACCTGATGCTAGCCACCTAATATCATTTCCAATCTTAATTAATTCTGCTGCTAAAGCATTCAAGCTAGAATGAACCAGTAGTATTTCATTTTTACTAGATAAAGAAAAGAACTTATTTTCACTCGGCTTAAATTCATAACCCGTTAACTTATTTAACTCATCAACTACTAATTTGCTATAGCCCTCAAATGTATTTAGCCCTGTTCCCACAGCTGTTCCACCTATGGCAAGATTAAGAATTTCAGCAAGGTTACTTTCTATTTGATTTATTAGCTTTTTCAAGGAAAATGCCCATGCCCCTACTTCTTGCTTTACCATTATTGGTGTGGCATCTTGCAAGTGGGTTCTACCTACTTTAACAGTATCATCAAGTCTTGAAATAAAGGCTTCAAAAGACTCTTTCAAAGATACAAGGGCTGGCATAAGCTCTTCTTTAATCTTCTTATAACTTGCAATATGTATGGCACTTGGAAAGACATCATTTGTAGACTGACTTTTATTTACATGATCATTTGGATGAATTTCTACTCCAAATTCTTTTTTTGCAATTGATGAGATTACCTCGTTGACATTCATATTAGTTTGAGTGCCTGATCCAGTTTGCCAAACTGATAAAGGAAATTGATCATCATAGGCTCCCTTTAGGATTAAGTCACATGACTTGGAAATAGCCTCCGCCTTATCTTTGTCTATCTTGTCGCAAGAAGCATTCACTATAGCTATTGATTTTTTTAGCATGACTATGGCATATATTAATTCTAAAGGCATGGTTTCCTTACCAATATGAAAATTATTTAATGACCTTTGGGTCTGAGCCCTCCACAATTTAGAGCTTTCTACTTGAACTTCTCCCATTGAATCTTTTTCTATTCTATAATTCATGGTCCCTCCTTACTGTATTTTTTGTATATTTATATTATACTATAAATAGCGTTAATTTATGGAGGAAAAAATGGACGATTATAGAATAGAGTCAGACAGTGTTGGTGATATATACGTACCTGTCGATGCCCTTTATGGCGTACATACCCTTAGAGGACTTGAAAATTTTAATATTACTGGTCAAACTATACATGAAGAATTAATAAATTCCTTTGCCCTTGTTAAAAAGGCGTGTGCTATTTCTAATTACGAGGCTGGCATTTTAGATGCTGATAGAAAAGATGCTATCTGCATGGCCTGCGACCAAATACTTGAAGGACAACATAGGGAAGCAATCTTAAATGACCCAATTCAAGGTGGAGCTGGAACTACAGCCAATATGAATATGAATGAAGTTATTGCCAATGTAGCAAATGAAATCATGGGTGGAAAAAGAGGAACCTATGAATATATACATCCTAACGACCATGTTAACATGGGCCAATCTACAAACGATGTTTTTCCTACTTCAGGAAAGATTGCTGCTTTGAGGCTTTTACCTTCTCTTATAAATGAGTTAAACCTACTTATAGATGCCTTTATGGAAAAAGCTGTTGAATTCGATGGCATCTTAAAAATGGGAAGAACTCAACTGCAAGATGCTGTACCTATAAGACTTGGCCAAGAATTTCATGCCTATGCATCTGTATTGGAAAGAGATAGAAAAAGGATTGAAAAGGCCAGAGATTCCATACTTTCTATCAACCTTGGGGCTTCTGCCATCGGTACTGGAATTAACGTCGATTTGAAATACTTTGACATCATAATCCCTACCCTTTCTAAACTTACAGGCTTAAAGCTTAGAAGACCTAAAGATTTAATAGATGAAACTAATAACTTGGATTCCTTAGCTGAACTTTCATCAGCCCTAAAAATAAATGCTATCAACCTATCAAAGATTTCTAATGACTTGAGACTGATGTCATCTGGTCCAAAAACCATGATTGGAGATATTAATCTACCACCAAGACAAAATGGATCATCCATTATGCCTGGTAAGGTAAACCCAGTAATCCCTGAAGTAGTAACCCAAGTTGCTTACAGGGTTGTAGGTAATGACACAACCATTTCTATGTGCTGTGAAGCTGGACAATTAGAGCTTAACGCCTTTGAACCTGTGGCCTTTTACTCCCTATATCAATCAATAGAAATTCTAGCTAATGCTATGAACACCTTAAGAATTAACTGTATATATGGAATTACTGCTAATGTTAAAAAGCTTGATAGGGATATAGCCATCTCTATAGGTACTGTAACAGCTCTTGTACCT
>CAYFNZ010000013.1:0-28572 GCA_964344625.1 uncultured Peptoniphilaceae bacterium
AGCAGAATGTCATTTATTGACATTCTGCTACTTTCTAACATAAGTTAAAGGCATACACTGTAAAGACTGCTTAAAATAGGATAAAATTTACTAGCTTGGGCTTCTTTATAGGCTGCATTTAATTCATCCACCCTTTTTAATTTTGAATTTGATTCAGAGATTAAATCCTTATATTCCTGAATTTTTTCATTAATCCTTTTTATATCTTTTTCTCTAAGTGACTTCGTTTCTATAATTTCACCTGTATCAGCACTCATATAAGTCAAAGTTTCCTTACCGTCTAGTATATTTTGAAGTCTTATTATCTGCATATCATAAAATTGCTTCTCATATGAATAAGAAGCTTTAAACATTCCCAAATCACCAAAAATTTCTTTTTCAACATTTTTATTTAAATCATCTTGTAATGCAAAATTGGTAATAATTAGAAAAATTGCTACTGATACAAGTGAATTTAAATACTATGAAGTTGATAAATCAGGAAATATGCAAGTTAAAAAGCTTTATCTAAATCCTTTCCTAGATATGTTTAATGGAGAAATCATTAGCTATTCAATTGAGTATAGAGAATTAAACGCAGCTTAGCTGCGATTTCCCCTAGGGGAAATATGTAGAACGTAAAAACCAGAGACAAATATTTCTAAATGTCTCTGGTATAAAGTCCAACTTTTTGGGGTCACCTTAAAATTATAATTTGTTTATATAAACTTATTTAAAATAAAAAAAGCAAATCATTTAAAATGAAATGCTTTTAATAATCTTCCCTATATATTTCTTGGGCTATCTTACTAGCTATGTTCGCATTACTTTTTATAATTTCCATATGGGCTACCAAGCTCATACCGTTTGTTTTTTTATTCAATTTCTCTAAAAATACAGTAGTGAGATTTGCCTTAGATATATTCGAGGATTCAAGGTCATCTAGGGCCTCTTCTACTGTAATTTCGACTAGGTCCTTGTCTAAGGCATAGTCGTTTACAATAGGATTTGCAACTATTACCCCTCCATTTAGGCCTATATCCCATTTAGTTTTAATTGTCTTTCCAATTTCCTGAGTTTTTTCAAACCTATAGTCAATTTCGTATTCACTATCACCCAGATAAACTGACGGCATATGACTAACCCTATATCCTAACACAGGAACTCCGAAGGTCTCTAAATATTCAAGGGTTAAGCCCATATCCAAAATTGACTTAAGGCCTGAACAAACCAGGCATATATTGCTCGTGGCTATTTCTTGAAGGTCCCTTGATATATCAAATGTTTTGTTTCCGTTCCTATGGACTCCACCTATACCAGCTGTGGCTAGAACCTTAATTCCAACCATTCTAGATATGATAATCGATGTAGCTACAGTAGTCGAACCATTCAGCCCATTTGCTACAACTATTGGAAGATCCTTTCTAGTCATTTGGATATAGGTTGGGTCCAAGCACATCCTCTCAATTTCTTCTTCACTAAGACCAATCTTTATCCTGCCATTAATTACAGCCAGGGTGGCAGGTATACAATTATTGGCCCTGATTAAAGCTTCAGAATCCATGGCGGTCTTAAAATTTTCCGGATATGGAAGTCCATGGGTTAAAACTGAAGATTCAAGGGCAACTACAGGTATGTCCTTGTCAATCGCATCGATTATTTCATCGCTAATATCTAAATATCCAAGCAACTTATTCATAGTATTACCTTTCGATTTTTCTATTGATTAACTGCTATTTTTTCAGTTTCTTCAACTTCATCTAGAAGTTCTGGTTTTTTTAGGTATTTAAAAAATAGCTTTAAAGCACTTGTAAAATAGTAACCATCGCATATTCTTTCATCGCTAACCAGACCGATTGAAATAGTTCTTTCCTCTACAAATTCACCTTTTTTTACAATAATCCTTCTTCCCTTTTTCCCTATGGCTAAGAATATACCTACTGTACCAAAGTTATAAAGGTGATGGTTGATAGCACTAATTCCTAAAGACCCCATATTGGTTACGAAAGCTGATGCATGAAAAGGACTAGCTTTAACTATGCTATGAGGCATTAGGTTTATCGTATCAAGGTATTTCAAGAACTTAATAAGAATCCTTAAAAAGCCTTGGGGAATTTTGTCCATAACCTTAACAACAGCATCCATATCATTGTCTTCTGAAGAGTTCGATTTTTCTTTTTCAATATAAGAATTTAATATTTCCTTGATTTGCTCTGGGGTTTCGCTTCCATCAAAATCAACTTTTACGCTGGTTTCTTCCCCATCTAAAGACATGTTCTTCTTTACCATAAGAGAAACTGTAATCTTATCTCTTTCATAAAGCCTTCCCCGCATAATAAATTGGTTAAGCTTTGGTCTTTCCTTCATTGTCCTTACCAAGGCAGCATAAAATATGTGCATGTAGCCCAAATTAACTCCCTGGTCTTGTTTCTTCCTAATGTAGTCATCGATGGCTTGTATAGAAATCTCTTCATTTAAGAAAACTTGAGAATCTGACCTGTCTTCCATTATTAAAGGTATTATCTTAAATAACGGATCCATTTTAACTAATTTGCCATCTTTTCTCTTTTTTATCATCCTAACTCCTAAAAATAATTACTAATAATAAATACAATTATACATAGTAAATTATAGCATAAAATTCAAAGTGTAGGAAATCCCATATAAGACATCTATACTTTTATTTTCAATTATTAAAACTAGCCTCAAAAAGTCCATATCTGACATGACTTTCTAAGACTAGTTTCATCCTACTTTTTAATTCTATTTGTCATATAAGTTAGGTATCTAAACCTATCAATCAAGCCTTGATCGATGGCATTTTCCCTCATTCTCCACTTCCAATTTTCTCCTAGAGTATTTGGAAGGTTCATCCTAGCAGAGTTATCTAATAGCAATAAGTCTTGCATTTGAATGATTGAGGTCCTTGCTACGCTTGTCATAGCTCCCCTGATAACGCCCCAAGTGTATCCTTCTTCGTGGGTTAAATTGAAGTAATTTCTTGCATACTCAATTTCATAATCTTGGGCTTTTTTGAACCATCCTTCCATGGTGTCATTGTCATGGGTTCCAACATAAACAATTGTGTTTTCATCAAAGTTATGAGGGATGTGTTCGCTAGTACCATCAGGATTAAAAGCAAATTGAAGGATTTTCATTGATGGATATCCTGTTTCAATCCTAAAGTTATATACTTCCTCTGTTATATATCCTAAGTCTTCAGCTATGATGGCCATATCTGCAAATTTTTCTTTAACCTTTGAGAAAAGCTTCATAGTTGGGCCAGGTTGCCATGACCCATTTACAGCTGTATCATCCCCTGCAGGAATTGACCAAAAGCTTTCAAAGCCTCTGAAGTGGTCAAGTCTTATGCAGTCAAAGATTTCGAAGGCTGCTCCAAACCTGTCAAGCCACCACTTATATCCAGTTTCCTCATTTTTATCCCAATCGTAGACTGGGTTACCCCAAAGTTGACCAACAGCTGAGAAATCGTCAGGAGGACAGCCCCCTACAAAAGCACATGTAAGGTCTTCTTTTAATTGGAATAATTCAGGATTTACCCAAACATCAGAGCTATCTTCTGCTACATAGATAGGAAGGTCTCCTATTGTCTTGATTCCTTTTGAATGTATGTAGTCCTTTAATGAATTCCATTGTTTGAAAAACATGTATTGAAGGAATTTATAGAAATTTATTTCCTTTTCATGATTTTTCGCAAATTCTATAAGGGCTTTTTCTTCCCTAAACTTATATTCATGATCCCAGGTATTCCAAGCTCTGCCATCGAATTGGTCCTTTAAGGCCATAAACATAGCAAAGTCATGTAGCCATGCTTCTTTTTCTTGGCAGAAGTTTATAAAGTCTTGGTTATTACAATCAAATCTTTCATATGCAAGTCTTAAAACCTTATTTCTTTCATAATAAAGTCTGCCATAGTCGATTCGTGTATCATCATCAACATGAATCATTTCATCAAGCTCATCTCTATTTAGTAAACCATGCTCAATTAATTCTTCAAGGTCTATAAAATATGGATTGCCAGCGAATGTACTAAATGATTGATAAGGGCTGTCCCCATAACTCGTAGGTCCCACTGGCAATAGTTGCCAATATTTTTGTCCTGCCCTATCCAAAAAGTCAACAAAGTCTCTCGCATGTCTTCCCATAGTTCCAATACCATATGGTCCTGGAAGAGAAGATATATGCATCAATACACCTGAACCTCTGTCATCTTTTATCTTCTTAAAATAATATTTTTCGTCTAAAACTCCCATACTTCTCCTATTGTTCGATATACCTAGTTTTTATTATTTTATTAGTTACAGTTTCATCTCCATTGATTCTTGCAATTAAAAGCCTTACAGCCCATTTACCTAACTTGTCTATCCTTATATCAACAGTTGGAAATGGGTGTGTTGAAAATTGCACTTCCCTGGAATTATTAAATCCCGTAACCATTATATCCTTGCCCTTATCAAGGGCTTTTTTCTGAATCCCTAAAGCAATTGCATCATCCGTGCATACTATCGCATCATAATTTTTATTTAAGATTTCCTCAGCATTTTTATAGGCATCTTCTTCAAAGAAATCCATTTGGTATATGTCAGATTCCTTAACTTCTATACCAAAGTCACGGTTTGCTTTTTTAAATCCCATTAACCTGTCCCTGGTAACTATGATTTTTTTAGATCCCCCGATAAAGCAAAGTTTTCTATTTCCCTTACTTAAAAGGCTGTGAACAACCTCATACATGGCTTGTTCATTGTCATTGTCCACCCACAAAATATTTGATTTTCTTTCTGGATTACCTATAACAACGGCAGGGATTTGATTATCAGATAAGTATGATACAGCCAAATCATTCTCCCTGACTGATAATTTAATTACTCCATCAATCCTATTGCTTTCAACTAAAGACTTAATCCTGTCTCTTTCTTTACCGCTTTCTTCTGTGAAAATCAGTAAGAGCTCCTTGTTATACAGGTTAAGTTCATTAGCTATCGCTTGTAAGACATCTGTAAAGTATGAGTTGTTCAAACTCCTCGGGCCTCTGTCTACCACTACAGCTATGGTATCAGTGTTGCTTCTGGCAAGTGACCTTGCTGTATAGTTTGGTACATAGCCCAATTCTTCTATGGCTTCAAAAACCTTATCTATTGTTTGTTGGCTGATTTTTCCTTTTTTTGAAACCACTCGGGAGACAGTAGATGCGCTGACTCCCGCGTGTTTTGCAACGTCCTTAATGGTTATTTTGTTCTTCATTAATGGACTAATTAATTAATTCTATTTGTTGTTTCGCCATCAAAGAAATGCAAGGCATCTAAATCAAAGGTAAAGTTGTGAGCTTGGTCAATATCGTATTCAAAATATCCCGGTACTGACATTATACATTCAGTTCCATCTTCCAAAATAGTATAAAGTAGCTTTTCTTTACCTAGCATTTCAATCACATCTATCATGGCAGTAAAACTATTCTTTTCACTCTTTTTGGATAAGAATCTTTCAGCCCTAATTCCCATAAACACTTTCTTGCCTTCATAGTCTTTTAAAGCTATTCTATCTTCTTCTTTTGGTTCTACTACTATTTTTCCTGAATTACTTACAAAATTACCATTCTTTATTTGTCCTTCAAAGATATTCATGGTTGGTGAACCAATAAATCCAGCTACGAACAAGTTTGCAGGCTTGTTGTAGAACTCTTCTGGCTTACCATATTGTTGAATTACCCCTTTATCAAGAAGACAAATCTTATCCGCCATAGTCATGGCTTCTGTTTGGTCGTGGGTTACATAGATTGAAGTTGTACCTAGTTGCTTGTGAAGTCTTACTAGCTCAACTCTCATATGTTCACGAAGCTTTGCATCCAAGTTTGATAGCGGTTCGTCCATCAAGAATACTCCAGGCTTTCTAACCATGGCACGACCAAGGGCAACCCTTTGTCTTTGACCACCTGATATGTCTGAAGGTTTAGAATATAGGTAGTCTGAGATTTGTAATACTTCAGCAGCTTCTAAAACCCTCTTATGGATTACTTCTTTTCTTTCTTTCTTCATTTTCAAGGCAAATGCCATGTTATCATAAACTGTAAGGTGTGGATAAAGGGCATATGATTGGAAAACCATAGCAATATCCCTGTCTTTTGGTGCAACCTTATTCATAAGTTTTTCACCGAAGATTAATTCACCTTCAGTTATTGAGTTAAGTCCAGCTATCATCCTTAAAAGAGTGGATTTACCACATCCAGAAGGTCCAAGGATAGCACAGAACTCTTTGTCTTCTATTTCCATATTTATATGTCTAATTGTGAAGTTTTCTCTTCCTTCATATTTTTTACCAATATTCTTTAATGAAACTTTCATATTTCCTCCTATCCTTTAACTGATCCTGAACTCAAACCAGAAACTAGTTGATTTTGTAAACTTATAAATAATGCTATTATTGGAATCGCTGTAAGCAAGCCACCTGCGGCAAAGGCTGGTGCATTCATAGTACGAACGTCATTTATCAAGGTAAATAAACCAGTTGCCAATGTATATTGCTTAGAGTTTGTTAGTAAGATTGCTGGTAGCATGTAGTCCATGAAAGGTCCTATAAATGACCAAAGGGCGATGATAGCCAACATAGGTCTTACTATCGGCATTATAATAAGTCTATAGACTTGGAAATTTGAACATCCATCAATCTTAGCAGCATCATCAAGTTCACTTGATATAGAGTCGATATAGCCCTTTAAGATAAAGGTGTTTGAAGCAATGCCGCCTGCAGAATATACCAAGATTAACATAGTTGTTCTACTAAAACTTGGAACTATCCCTGACACGATTGAATGTATAGCAAAGTATGCTGTAATACCCGCAAATGTAGGTATTGTTTGGATTAACATTATAGCCATTAAGCTGGCCTTCTTTCCCTTGAACCTATATCTTGAATAAGCATATCCTGTAAATGATACTATTAATAAGGTTAATAGGGCTGTCATAACAGCTATATAAATTGTATTTTTTACCCAAAGAACAAAATCGGTGTTTTCAAATAAGTATTTGAAATGCTTTAATGAAAAACTAAATTCTCCAGCCATAGAAATATACTTGCTTTGGTTCCCGTTAAGGCTTGATATAACCATTACAGTTAAAGGCCAGATGATAGCTATAGCCCAGGCAATAAGTATAACATAAGAAAGCACAAGCATTATCTTACCGGCGGTATTAAGCGGTTGTCTATCTGATAAATATAAACTATTATCTTTTTTCTTTTTCATCTTAATCCTCCTTAAATGCCTTTGTGTTCTTAAATCCTATGAATGAGAATAACATCAATACAAGGGAAATGATTATAGTAACGGCAGCTCCCAAGCCTTGATAGTTATTTTGTATTGTCAACTTGTAAATATATGAGATTAGTAGGTCTGTTGACCCAGCCAAGTTACCATATACAGTTGGGTTAAATGGTCCACCACCGTTAAATAGGTGGATGATTGAGAAGTTGTTAAAGTTAAATGTGTATTGTCCTATCAAAAGTGGACCTGTTTGGAACAATACAAGAGGAATTGTTATCCTCCAAGTTCTTTGAAAACCTGTTGCCCCATCTATTTCAGCAGCTTCATAAAGGTCTTTTGGTATACCTTGTAGGATACCTGTTGATAGTAGGAAGATGTAGGCTGAACCCAACCATCCTTGTAGCATTATCAAGGCTATCCTAGTTAGGTTAGTAGAATTTTTAATGTCCAAGCTAACCCCAAAGACCTTATGGATAAGGTCTGTAATAGGTCCATTTACTGCCACCATTTGTGAGAAGAACATGATTGTTATAAAGGCTGGAACTGCCCAAGGTAGTAGGTAAACTGTTCTAAAGAAGCCCTTAAATCTTATTCTTTCTTGGTTTGCTATCAATGAAAGGATAAATCCTATTGCAATAGCTAAAGTAGTTGCACCAAATGTCCAAATTATAGTCCAAAGAACTATCGGCCAGAAGGCCTTACCAGCAACCCCTTGTCCTAAGAATAGCAACTTGTAGTTTTCAATTCCTGACCAGAAGAACTTACTTTGATGGTCTGGATTATAGTCGGTAAATGATATCAATAAAGTTGTTATTATCGGTACTAATACGATAAATAATACCAAGACTGCTGCAGGTGCAGAAACCAAGTATGGGAAGCCTTCATTCATGATTGAATTTTTAGATTCAAACCAGTTTTTAGGTCTTATACCTTTTATTAAATCTTTTTCTACCTTATTTACATCCTTAAATGATAACCAGTATAGGCCTAGGGCAATTAGGGCTAAAATGATAGCAATTATACCTTCTATCATAAAGATGATTGACTTATCTAGACGCTTTCCATTTTGTGCAAGGCTAATTAAACCTGCTATCCCCTGTCCCTTGTAATTACCAAAGCCAAGTGCATATGGTATAGCGACTAGGTAGATGAATAAAGTTCCTATAAAAAATAGTAATGCCTTAATGTATTGCTTATTCAACAATTGACCCAAACCCGGAATCAAAAATGTCAAATATGAATAAATCGCCTTTGTCTTATAAGTTTCTACCGGGGTCTTTCTTCTTACATCGGCTATGTCAGATTCAAGTACGTTCATCTTAGATTCATAGTCGACTTTTAAGTGGTGCTTGATATTTTTTATTTCTTGTTCTAAAGAAATCTTCTTATCAAGGTACAAGTATGAGGTTAAATCTTCCTTGCAAGCCCTCTTCTTAATCTTAATTTCAGACTTTAAGGCTTTCTTTGAAATGATTCCCCTAGCATGTTTGTCTTTTAATTCCTTGATTTGTTGATCTAAGGTCCTAGTTCTTTCTTCTTTTTTCTTGTTAATCTCCTCTAGGGCCTTAGCTCTTTTAGTTTGATCAAGGTTAGCTAATTCTTTTTGTTTTTCTTCAAGGCTCTTCTTTAGGTTCCAGTCATTTTCTATGATTTCAGGTATATGCTTTCTTTCGTGTTTTGCAACCTTATAAGCGTAATCGAAATCGTAGTCAAAGTCGACTAAATCCTTGTAAAATTCGATTTTTCTTTCTGCCTTGTAGTCTCTTTTTTGAAGGGCAAGTATTTTCTTGTCTTGGCCAGATTTAAATTTTTCATTGGCCTCTTTGTCTATCTTTTCTAAAAATACTTTTTCTTTTTCCTTTAATTCTTTAAGCTTAATGTTATAAGGATGAGAGTCCTTGTTTTTCAAAAGCTCACTTTGTTGGTCACCAGGCGCTTCTATCAACTCTATTAAGAATTGATTTTTTCTTTCGTGGCTATTACCAATGCTGTCAGTTAATAACTTACTGTAAGCCATATTTCACCTTCCTTTTTTAATTGGGTAAGTTAAAATAGAAATAATTAATAATAAATACAAAAATAAAATAATATAATAAAAAATAGAAGTGAAATTAAATTTAAGTAATAAATTTACAAATCTAATCAACAATAAGGCTGTAAAGACCACTTTATAAGTCATATTGACCCCGTATTTTTTATTGACAAAGAAGGTATATAATGCGATTATTACCGGTTCTAGGATGGTTAATAAAAAATTAACGAGAATAATGTTTATAAAATCCTCAAATTTCCCATCAGCATTTACCCTTATGTAGGCGTCAAATAAATCCTTGCTCTTAGATGTCATCATAGCTTCTAAGGAAGCAAAAACTATTATTAAAAGAGAAACTATAAGGATTCTCATTATGAACTTGTTATTAGTTTGATTATCAATTTTTGTCATATTCACCTTATTATACGAATAGCCAAAACCGAAGTTTTGGCTATTCAAATTATTTTAAATTTTTACTATCTTACTTTTAATCTTATGCTATTTCGCTAATTGTTCCATCATTGAAGTAAATGCTGCATTTAATTCTTTGTAAGCATCTTCAGCAGTAGCTGGTTTCTTAGAAGCCCATGATAATACTGCATTCTTCCATGTATCCCAAACATTATTATATTCTGGATAAGTAGGTCTTGGAGCTGATACTGCAAATGATTCGTAAACGTTTTCAATAGTCTTCTTTTGAATATCTGAAAGGTCTGACTTTTCAAATGCTTCAGCTGTTACGTTTGGCATAATCTTTCCTGTAGCCTTGAATAATTCAACAGCATTTTCAGGATTCATAAGTGCTTCGATATAAGCTTGAGCAAGAGCCATCTTGTCTTGGTCTTCTTCTATTCTACCGTTTACTGCAAGACCCCAACCACCTTGCCAGTGAGTAAGTGCCTTACCTGCAACTGTTATGTGACCGATTGGGTAAACATCAATATTTTCTTGACCAGCTTTTTCTATAAATCCGGCAAGTTCCCAAGGACCACCAAGTCTGATAACTCCATTGCCACCAGTTGTAAATTGATCATCTAAATAACCCCAACCAGCTTGTTCGTCAAATAATGGAGTCTTAGCTTCGTCATTCTTCTTCCAGTAATCATAAAGACCATCAAAAACAGCCTTTTGATCTGCATTTAACTTAGCATAGTCTTCTGCATATGTTGAAGAGAATTTTCCATCATTTCTAGCTAATAGGTCAATTCCTACTGCGTTATTTGGAGCAACTCCAAACCAAGCATCAAATATTGGAAGTAATACTGTAGCAGCATCTTTTTGTTCTGTTAATTCGAAAGCCTTAGTAGGATCAATTCCTGCCGCTTCAGCGTTCTTAGTGTTAACAAATGTTACAAGAGTTTCAATGTTCATTGGGAATGCAAAGTAGTTGTCTTCAACCTTGAAAATTCCACCAAATCCATTGTCGTAGTCATCAAAACCTCCAACTCTTTCAGCCATTTCTTTTGCAGGTATAGCTGCTAGAACGTCGTTTCTAGTTAAGTCTTCAAGTCTATCAGCAGGTACTGAAAATACGTCTGGTACGTCTGGGTTTTCAGCTGATGTTGCATTGATTACGTCTAGGTTATCAAATGAGCCAGCTTCTTTTAGTTCGATTTTCGCATCTGGATTGTCTTTCACAAGTTGGTCTGCAACTTTTTGGTAGAATTCCATCCAATCTTTTTCAGCTTGAACAGTGATTTCACCCTTCAATGCCATCTTTTCGCCATCATCGTCTTTCATATCAGGTTCTTTATTGTCGCCAGTATTTTGACCACATGCTGAAAGAACCATAACAAATGCTAATAGCAATGCTAGTAATACACTAGTTTTTCTCTTCATGAGAAACCTCCTTAAATTTTTCTTACGCTATTTGAAAACGCTTGCGTAACTAATAAAATTATACCCGAATACCCCATCATAATCAACTTTCTAAAACAAAAGTCCCTGAATTTTTCTTGAATATCAATTCATATTTCTATGCTTTATCAAAACAAGTTTTTCAAGACTTAAAAGAAATGAAAATTTTGACACGATCTAGATATTTGAGTTAATCATCCTATTAATTTTTGTCCATCCCTCTTACAAGATGAATTTCACCTCGATTGGACCAGGCTATAAGTCATATCTTATAGGGCCATAATGCAAACGGTTGCGTTGAATCATTTTTATTATATAGTTCACGATTTCATTTGTCAATAGGAAATATTAATTTTTTTAATAGATCTTTAGCCATAGCATTTCCCATAAAAAAAAAGAGCCCATCGGGCTCCTTCTATCTCTATCTTATTTAATCTCGGTTCTAAAAAACCTATTGTAGGTGGTGACTCCTGGCGGATATTTTTGTGATTAACTAAGCTGGTGGTCATATTTTCTTCAAAGACATCCTATTTTTCATGGTCAAAAGCTGATTACAAAGAATCCCCCAACTCTTGACATAGAACCTTAATTTTCTTCTTGAAAATGCTTTTTTGCAAATTCCATATCCTGAACGAGTTCCATAGTTCCGATAAAGTTGTTTTCCTGATCCCTTACCGCCATGTATTTTACCAGCATGGTCCTTCCATTTTTTTCCATCCAAACATTAACTTCGTCCCTGCGATTGTTTCTAAAATCGTCTATCATTTTTCTTACCATAGGTTCAATTTTAGGTGGGTGACAAGAAAATACTTGTCTTCCAATCGCCATACTTGGGCGCTTAAATAACTTAGGTCCTTCGTTGAAAAACTTGTTAAGGTTGTCCTTGTCTACAAAGGTTATCTCTAAAGGAATTGTGTTTAATACCGCCCTTAGCTCTCCTGGATTAAAAGACCCTCCTGGTAAAGATATTTCTCCATCACTTGCGTGGTTTTCCTTAAAAGCTATATCCTCAGCTTCTTTCCAGGTTTCATTTTCAACCCCCAGGCAGGTATCATAATCCTTAGAGTCGTGATATATGCTAGTCCATTCTTCTTCAGTGAAGTTTACTGCACATATAGGGAATAATATGTTTGATTCTTTATAAATCATTTCTTGAGCACGCTTTAGTGCAGCTTCAAGTCTTTCAAACCATCTTTCGTCCCTATTTGATTCTTTCTCTAAACTTGCTAACTCATCTCTTATTTCATCATCTACTGTCCACATGACATCCGATGGACCTGAGACCCCGTATTTTACTTTTAAGTGAGGATATAAAAGGTCTCCTTTTTTAGCATAATGAATTGATAGGTCTCTAAATTCGTTAATTAGGTTTCCATCCTTTTCATTAGAATATCTTTCTAAAAGTTTTTCTAAGGCTTCATTCTCCCTTGCAAAAGTATAAAGTGGATGGCCTTTTACAGCTTCTAATTTTTTAGCTAGTTCATCCTTGTTGGTATAATCCCTTTGTGGATATGAGTTCATTTTCGCTATTGTTTCTTCCACCTTTTGTCTGGCTAAAGATTCTTCAACCGCTTTTTCTGCATTTGCAATCTTTTCTGCCCTGGTAGCCCCATGGAATAGTGCTGAATGGACATCACATAGCCTTTGAACTTCACTAAGCGGAGTTCCTTCTATAAGCAGTTCTTGTTCTGCCTGCATTATTTCAGATGCTTCGACTTCTCTAAACTCCTTGACAAAATCATCCCTTACACTTTCAAGGTCTTCCCCCTGTGATAATCTTCGTAAGTATTCTTTTATCTGAGCTTTTCTCCCTACTTCTTCTTGGATTTTTTCATCCGATTTTACAAGTTCGGGAAATTCTTTAGTCAATTCATTTGTACTTTTATTAAAATCTATCTTCTTAGTCATAAGTATCTCCTTTATATAATTTTTCTTCTTTAACTATATTGTATACTTATAGCTAAGGCTTTTTCGTTGTTATTACAACATAATCCTTACTTTTAGAATTATTTTATCTTTATTATTTTCGTTCGATAATTCTTGACTTGTAACCTACTGCTGTTGCATTTTTAGGCACATCAGTTAGAATCATTGCATTGGCCCCGATTTTGGCTCCGTCTCCAATATAGACGGGTCCTAGGACTGTTGCACCAGCTCCTATTATTACGTGGTCTCCAACTATAGGGTGCCTTTGACAGCCCCTTTCATTACCTGTTCCTCCTAGGGTTACCCCATGGTAGATCGTAACGTAGTCACCGATTACGGCTGTTTCTCCAATGACTACCCCCATGCCGTGGTCTATGAATAGGTGCTTTCCTATGCAGGCACCGGGATGGATTTCTATGCCTGTCTTTCTCCTGGCTCTTTGAGATATCCACCTGGCTAGGGTTGTGTGCCCCTTTTTAAATAACTTGTGGGCTATATCATGAGAAAATAGGGCCCTGTTCATAGGATATAAAAACATGGCCTCAAATGTTGTCCTGCAGGCAGGATCCACTTTTTTTATATAATTTGCTTGGTCAAGTAATTCTCTAAAATTCATCTATTTGAATAATGGTGTTGAAAGGTATCTTTCTGCTGTATCCGGTAAAACTGTAACTATTGGACCATCGATGATTTCCGCCATCTTAAGAGCTCCTACTACGTTGGCTCCGGATGAAATACCTACCATTAAACCTTCCTCTCTAGCTAATTTTTTTGCCATCTCTATGGCTTCTTCAGATGTAACTGTAATAACCTTGTCTAAGACACTTTGGTCTAAAAGGGCTGGTACAAAGTTTGCCCCAATACCTTGAATCTTGTGAGGACCTGCTTGACCTTGGGTCAATAAGGGTGATTCCGCAGGTTCTAAGGCCCAAATTTGAACATCTTTTAATTCTCTTTTTAAGGCTCTTCCAACGCCTGTAACTGTACCACCTGTGCCTACTCCAGCTATGAAGCCTTTTACTTCAAGGCCTGATTCTAGAATTTCAGGGCCAGTTGTTTCTTCATGTGCCCTAGCATTTGCAGGATTTGAAAATTGGTCCGGCATGAAATAGCCACCTGATGCAACTAATTCTTTAGCCTTATCTACTGAACCTTGAACGCCCTTTGCCCCTTCTGTCAAAATTAATTCTGCGCCATAAGCTTGGATTAGGGCCCTTCTTTCAAGACTCATTGTTTCTGGCATTACAAGGACTACATCATAGCCTAGGGCCTTACCAACCATGGCAAGGGCTATGCCAGTGTTTCCTGATGTAGGTTCAACAATCTTCATTCCTTCTTTTAATTTACCTGTTTCTATAGCGTCTTTAACCATATAGTAGGCTGGCCTATCCTTAATTGAACCAGCCGGATTTGTCTTCTCTATTTTAACATAGACTTCCTTGTCGGTAATCCTATCTAGCTTTACTAATGGTGAATCTCCTATTGTGTCTAATACTTTTTTTATCATAATAAATACTCCTTTACTCCATTATTTTTACAGAAACAAAAAAGTTTGCATATTAGCAAACCTTCTTGGCTATATAACTTATTTATTAATCTTTTACTAATAAGACTCACTTTATTTATACCAAAAATAATTTGGTTTAAACAATCAAACTAGACCATAAGTCTTTCTTTACCTCTATAGACTTCATCTATTATAGCAGAACCTATACAGACTTCTCCATCATACAAAACGCAGGCTTGTCCTGGGGTTACAGCCTTTACGTGGTCATAGGTAACTTCTATGTGGTCATCATCTAAAAACTTCACATGAACAGGTATATCTTTTTGCCTGTACCTAAACTTTGCAAGACAGTCAAATTCCCTTTCAGGTCTTTTGGCCATGGTAGTAGAAAAACTTGAAGCCAAAAGCCTATCTGAAAATAGGTGCTCATTGTTTTCTCCCTGACAGACTATCAATTGGTTTTTCTCTAGGTTCTTGCCACATACAAACCAAGCTTCCCCAAGGCCGCCTATACCAAGCCCTCTTCTTTGGCCGATGGTATGATACATCAATCCATTGTGTCTGCCCATCACCTTACCATCTACTGATACCATGTCTCCCGGCTTTGCTGGAAGGTAATTTGATAAAAACTCGTTGAAATTCCTCTCTCCTATAAAGCAAATGCCTGTAGAATCCTTTTTATTTGCTGTTGCTAAGTTATATTTCTTAGCAAGGTCTCTTACTTCTTTTTTCTCTAAATCCCCAATTGGAAACATTACATTTTTAATTTGTTCTTGAGATAGCTGGCTTAAAAAGTAGGTTTGGTCCTTGTTATTGTCAACTCCTCTTAAAAGAAGGACATTTCCATCTTCATCTTTCTTTATCCTAGCATAGTGACCTGTAGCTATATAGTCAGCTCCTAGGTTCATGGCAAAATCCAAAAAGGCTTTAAATTTTATTTCCTTATTGCACATGATATCTGGGTTTGGTGTCCTTCCCTTCTTGTATTCATCTAAGAAATAGGTAAAGACCCTATCATAATATTCCTTCTCAAAATTTATTGAATAATATGGGATGTCTAATTGATTGCAGATTTTTACGGCATCAGCAAAGTCCTCATCAGCCGTACAAACTCCATTTTCATCAGTGTCATCCCAGTTTTTCATGAAAATTCCTATGACATCATAGCCAGCTTGCTTTAAAAGTAGGGCTGCAACCGATGAGTCCACCCCACCGCTAATACCTACCACGACTTTAATATCTTTATTTTCCTTCATTTAACATCCTCTCCTGTAAACTCTTTAAAAGAGACACCGTCTTGTCAACATCATCAAAAGTATTATCAAAACCAAAGCTAAATCTTACAGAGTGATTTGCCCTATTTTCATCATAAATATTTGCAACTACAAAGCTTGCTTCAAGGCTGCCTGCCGTACATGCGGACCCTGCAGAAGCGCAAACCCCATTCATATCTAAATAAGTTAGCAAAAAATCGCTTCTTACAAATGGAAGATACAGGTTTAGTATATGGTCTGAGGCATGTTCCAGGCTGGCATTCACCTCGAAAGAAATATCTTCCTGGCTAAGCTTTTCCAAAAACCTATTCTTAATTTCCCCAATCTTCTCTCTTTCTGAAACCATCAAGGGATAGGATTTTGCCATGGAAAATGCTCCCGCTACAAATGATGTTCCAGCCCTTCTTTTTTTCTCTTGGTTGCCACCATAGATAAGATTTGGGATGTTTCTTCTTAAATAGAGGATACCAAAACCATTTAGGCCCCCAATTTTATGGCCTGAAAGGCTCATGGAATCACATCCTAATTCTTCAACATCTATATCAAGGTGACCATAGGCCTGAACCGCATCAAGGTGGTACCAAAGGTCATGTTCCCTTGCCACTTGACCAAGCTCTTTAACAGGGTTGATAGAACCTACTTCATTATTTACATAAATTATAGATAAGAGTCTGGTCTTATCGTTTATGGCTTCTTCAACTTTGCTAATATCAATGCGGCCATCTTTTTCTGGGCCAAGTAAAGTAGCATCAATATTTCTGTTTTTAATAGCATTTAAAATGGAAGGGTGCTCAATACTTGTACTAATAATATGGTCGTTTAGGAATGCGTTAATAATCGTATTGTTAGATTCGCTAGCCCCAGATGTAAAGACTATTTGAGAAGGCTTGGCATTAATTGATTTTGCTATTTCTTCTCTGGTCTCTTCTAGGATTTTTTTCGCCCTTCTACCATATGTATGTTGACTATCAGGATTGCCATTGAAAGTGTCAAAGTCATCCATGATTTCTTGAATTATTTCTTTTCTTTTTATTGATGTAGCTCCGTAATCAAAATATATCATTTTTACCACCCTATCTATTATATCAAATCAAGCCTTAAAATAAGACACTTATCATCTTTATCTTGGTATGTGTTATAATAAACCAAGCAAAATATTTTTTCAAGAAGGTAATAAAGGTAATTAAATGATAAAAGAAAAAATGGATTCGGTCCTAACTAAGGTAGCAGCAATAAATGATTTATCTTGTCTGGGAGGGGCTTCCCTAAGCCAAATCATCCCAATCCTATCATCCATGGGAATAAAGACCTACCCCGTACCAACTGTTATCCTATCGACTCATTCTGGTGGCTATGAGGGCTATACCTACCATGACCTGACAAGCCACATGGTTGACCAAGGAATGCACTGGAAAAAACTGGGGGTAAAATTTGATGCTATCTATTCTGGTTTTTTAGGATCTGCAGAACAAATAGTAATTGTTGAAGACTTTATAGATAATTTTAAAAATGAAAATTCAGTTATCCTAGTAGACCCTGTAATGGGTGACCAGGGCCAAATATATTCATCCATAGATAAAGATATTATATCTGAGATGAGAAAGTTAGTTGGAAAATCAGATATAATAACCCCTAACCTAACTGAGGCGTTTTTGCTTGCTGACTTAGACTATAAGTCCAATCCAAGGGCTGAAGATTTGAAAAAAATTATAGAAAGAATCTCTGACTTGGGCGCAAAGTCTATAGTTATCACAAGCTATCCTTACTCAAAAGACCTCTTGGCCAATGTAGTCTACCAAAATGGCAGACTAAGAATATTTTCTTCAAGAAGGCTTGAATCTGACTTTCCTGGAACAGGTGATATCTTCGCATCAGCTCTCTTGGGTGTCTACCTAAACAATAGGGACTTAAACCAAGCTACAAAGATCGCTTCAAAATTTGTAGAGACCTGTATAAAGACAAGCATGGGTGAAGACTACTCTCACAGGTCGGGAGTCCTTTTGGAAAACAATCTCCACCACCTATATAAGTACAATAAATTTCAATCTCTATAGGGAAATTTTTCCATCCTGCATGGTGATTATCCTATCCGCCATGGCAGCAAGTTGGAGATTGGATATAGGTATCAAGTTGGCTGAAAAAAGCTTTTCGTCATTCAGATATTCCCTAGATAGCATCCTATCATAAATGCTTGTAACCGACTCTTTATCATCGTAATCCTATGTTTATCCTATCACAAAAGCCTAGCAGACTTTCATCTTGCTAGGCTAAACATTTACAAAATTAAATATTATTCAAATTCTACGCTATCAGCACCCTTAATTCTGATATTTGTACTAAAGAATTTAGTCAAGGCTTCTATCATATAAGTGGTATCCTTTATACCGCAAGTTTCATAGGATGAATGCATTGCAACTTGAGCTATTCCGATATCTACAGCATGAACAGATACTTGTGTATTGGATAGGTTACCTAGGGTTGAGCCACCTACCTTATCCGACCTATTTGCAAATAGTTGAGTTGGAACTTCTGCCATCCTACAAATTTCTAAAAATACAGCCCTTGAAAATGCATCTGTAGTATATTTTTGGTTTGCCGCTTCCTTAATTACTATCCCCTTATTCATCATGGTCCTATTTGTTTGATCATACATTTCAGGGTGGTTTGGATGAAGGGCATGGGCATTGTCACAGGAAACTAAGAAGGACTTAGCAACTGCCCTATGGTAATCTTCTTGATCAAAGCCTAAAGCCTTATTAAGTCTAAA
This sequence comes from uncultured Peptoniphilaceae bacterium, assembly GCA_964344625.1. GTDB lineage: Bacteria > Bacillota > Clostridia > Tissierellales > Peptoniphilaceae > JAAYEL01. Next base: position 18,619 of record CAYFNZ010000013.1, read on the forward strand.
TAGGCTATCTTTTAAGAAAGTAGACATAGCTCCTTGTTTAGTATTTGAGCCAACTTCTTCGTTGTCAAACAAGCAGTAAACATTGACATGGGTATCATTTTCCGCCCTTGTAAATGCCTTTAGCGATGAAAAGGCACATTGAAGGTCATCAAGTTTTGGACTGGATGCAAATTCATCCTTATAGCCCCAAATCTTAGCTTCTTGCCTATTTACTAAGAACAAGTCCTTTGCGACAATATCTTCAAGGTCTACGCCAAGTTCTTTTGCAAGCATCTTGTCATAGTCGCCTTTTTTCATTTCTCCAGCTGAGAATAATGGCATCAAGTCTACTTGTTTGTTATAGGCATAACCGCTATTTACATCCCTATTTAAGTGGATTGCCACACTTGGAATCATCAGGATATCCTTGTCTATATATAATAACTTGTTTACTATTTTTCCATCTTCCTTAACTAGAACTCTTCCTGCAAGTGTTAGTGGTTTGTCGATCCATGATGAGTCTATCATGCCACCATAAGCTTCAGTATTTAATCTTAGGTATTCACCTGGGCCTTCAAGCTCTGCAACAGCCTTTACCTTGTATGTTGGTGAGTCAGAGTGAGCTGCTGTCATTTGGAAATGATAGTCCTTTAAGTCCTTACCGATTTGGAAGGCTATCAAGCTTGAGTTATTTCTTATTGTATAATACTTTCCAGCTTTTTTTACTTCCCATTTATCTTCTTCTCTTAGGTATTCATAGCCTTCTTCATCAAGATACTTAGCAGCTGTATCAACTGAATGGAACATACTAGCAGATTTTTTTATAAAGTCAAAAAGTTCTTGTGTATTTTTAATATCTTTCATTTTCTCTCCTTATAGATTTTCTTTTAATAAATATATATTACTATTCTATCAAAAATCCATAAAAAATGTATTATATATTCTTTCACAAAAAATTCTTGATATTTAAAAGCCAACAGCCACATCACTATTTTTTAACTAGTAATGCGGCTGTTAGCTTTCCTTAGAGTCTTCCATAATACCTCCTTTGGTAAATGAACTCTACGACCAATCAACTATAACTGCTTTGATGTTTAATCTTGCATATACACAAATTTCAATTTAATATTAGGTTTATTTTTAGTATCTTTTAAACTTCCTGTAATTTATACTAACTATAAGGTGTCTAAATACTTTTATATGCAATGTTTATAATCTTTCACTTTTGATCTTCCGTTCATCTAAAGATAAAGATACTGCTTCACCTAATATTTAATATTCACTTGTATAATAATTGATTAATCTACCATTAGAAAAGTTTCATATCTATTCTGTCGAACATTTAATGTTCATCTATATATAACTTACCTTAGATTATGAAATCATTTTCTTTTGGTATTATTATTATACCCAGTTATTTCATTTTAATCAAGTATTTACTAGTTTTTCGTATGAACCATAGTTCAGGAAATTGTTTTCATTTTTTATCTAAAGTATGAAAAAGGAGTTAGATTTTACTCTAACCCCTTAAATAATTCACTTTGGTTGGCACTGCATTTTCCACCCAATGGGCATCCTGAGCAGCCAGATCCGCAAGTCTTGTTACCGCTTTTTCTCTCTTTTATCATATTTGAAATAATAGATGCCACAATACCGATTAAGCCAAGGCTTAGAAGTATTGTTACAATATTATTTGAAATCCATGTTTGCATTTTCCCCTCCTATATTTTTATATAGATTTAATAGGTTTTGTCATATAATTTGACTCCCTATATGGCTTAAATATCATATAAAGCATAAAGGTTAAGATTATTAAGGCTGTCACTAGACCTATAGGGTTGATATTACCTGTAAGCGCTGAACCTATTTGGAAAATTATCAAGGAGACTACATAGGCAAAAATACATTGGTAGGCTATTGCAAAGCCTGTCCATTTTGCATCGTTCATCTCACGTCTGATTGCTCCCATAGCAGCGATACAAGGTGCACAAAGTAGGTTAAATACTAAAAATGAGTAAGCTGCTAGTTTTGTCATGCCTTCAAAGTCTAAGACCCCAAATACCGCAACTATTTCTTCCTTAGCAACAAGCCCCATAATAGTAGCAACTGTAGCCTTGATATCTCCGAAGCCAAGTGGTGCAAAAAGCCATTTAATAGCATTTCCTAAAATACCAAGTAAGCTGTTTTCAATCTCCATTTCAGTGTTAAATACTAAGCTTCCGTCCATAAGACCAAATTTTGCTCCGGCCCATAAGATAATTGATGAAAGCAAGATTACACTACCGGCTTTCTTTATAAAGGACCATGAACGATCCCAAACTGAACGGAATAAATTAGTTGGAGTTGGCAAGTGATAAGCTGGTAGTTCCATAACAAAAGGCGCTGGTTCTCCCGCAAACATCGGGGTCTTTTTTAGCATTATCCCTGAGATGACAATAGCTGCAATACCTATGAAATAGGCACTTGGTGCTACCCACCAGGCCCCCGCAAATAGCGCAGAAGAAATCATTGCGATTACTGGAAGTTTTGCCCCACAAGGTATGAAAGTCGTAGTCATGATTGTCATACGACGGTCCCTTTCATTTTCGATGGTCCTTGAGGCCATAATTCCTGGAACCCCACATCCTGTTCCTATTAGCATTGGAATAAATGACTTTCCTGAAAGCCCAAATTTTCTAAAGGCCCTGTCGAATACAAAGGCTATACGGGACATGTAGCCGCAAGCTTCTAGGAATGCTAGGAATAAGAACAATACCATTAGTTGAGGTACAAATCCTAAAACAGCTCCTACACCGCCTACGATACCATCTATTATTAAGCTATTTAACCATCCAGCTACATTACCTGCATCTAAGGCCTTGCCTATAAGCACAGGCAAACCTGGAACCCAAATTCCATATTCTGACGGATCAGGTCGATCTGTTGCATCTTCTCCAAGGGTCCTTTCGTAGATTTCAGAAATATCATAACCTTCATTTTTTAATGATTCACCATAAAATCCATATTCTTCATCAAATTCGCCAAAGTCTTGGTCTTCGATAGCTCCCTTGATTTTGTCAGCACCTACAACCTTATTGGCAGCTGCTTCATCAACGGTCTTAATCATTTCCTCAGTCCAAACATTTTTAACGGCATAGTCTGTAATGGCTTCTTCATAAGCAGGACTTCCTATTCCGAATAAATGCCAACCGTCCCCGAAGACTCCATCATTGGCCCAGTCAGTAGCAATGGTCCCTACTGTTGATACAGAAATGTAGTAGACCAAAAACATTATCACTGCAAAGATTGGAAAGGCCGCATACTTATTTGTAACAACCCTGTCAATCTTTTCTGAAATGGTCAATTGACCTTCTGACTTCTTTTTATGACATTTTTTTGTGATATTGCCAATGTAGTTATATCTCTCATTGGCAATGATGGACTCTGCGTCATCATCCATTTCTTTTTCTGCTCTTTTAATATCGGACTCAATATGGTCTAATTTTTCTTTTTCAAGCTTAAGTTGTTCTACAACCCTATCATCTCTTTCGAAAAGTTTAATGGCATACCATCTTTGCCTGTCTTCAGGCATGTCGTGAAGAGCAGCTTCCTCAATGTGGGCTAGTGTGTGTTCTACCGGTCCTGAGAATGTATGCATAGGTATTGTCTTTGCATTCTTTGCTGCATCAATAGCTGCTTGGGCTGCTTCAAAAACTCCCATTTCCTTTAGGGCTGATATTTCAACCACTCTACAACCCAACTTACGAGAAAGATAGTCTATATCAATCTTGTCCCCATTTTTCCTTACAACATCCATCATGTTAATTGCAATAACCGTTGGAATTCCAAGTTCGGTAAGCTGGGTAGTTAAATAAAGGTTTCTCTCAAGGTTTGTACCATCTATAATATTTAATATTGCATCTGGTCTTTCATTTACCAGATAATTTCTTGCGACAACTTCCTCCAAAGTATATGGTGAAAGGGAATATATCCCTGGAAGGTCAGTAATTATTACGTCTTTATGGTTTTTAAGTTTTCCTTCTTTCTTTTCAACTGTAACCCCTGGCCAATTTCCTACAAATTGGTTAGAGCCTGTCAAGCTGTTGAAAAGGGTAGTTTTCCCACTGTTGGGATTACCCGCAAGGGCAATTCTCAATTTCATATGTATATCCTCACTTTCTGACTAAAGCATCAAACTTAAGCCTAATCTTTTGTATGTAGTCCTTACAAAGCCTTTTTACTCGACTTCAATCATCTGAGCATCAAGCTTTCTAATTGACAACTCATAGCCACGCACTTTTAATTCAATTGGATCTCCCAAAGGTGCCAGCCTTCGAACATATACTTCTACGCCCTTTGTAATCCCCATGTCCATAATACGGCGCCTAACCGCACCCTCTCCATGGAGCTTAACTACCTTAACACTTTCTCCTACTTTTACATCTTTTAATGTCTTCAATTCTTTTCCCTCTTTAATATCCTTCAAATAAAAGAAAACAAATTTTCTTCCATTCTCATAGCTAAATTTCACTTAGTTAGTCGTCCTTAACTAACTATTATTATAGGTTTTCTTATTAACTTTGTCAATAGATTATTAAAATAAACTTATTGAATTTATTTGCAAATTATGCAATCATTAATAGGATAATCTCAGTCCAAACAGGACACATATATTATAGAAAGAAATAAATAAAGATGAATGATTTAAAAACTTACCTTATTGTATTAAACGCCCTAGGCTTTAACTTTGTATTTTTATCTGCAAAGCATTTTACATGGATTTACCTGATAATGATTAATATAATCACCTTTTTCTTATTCGGCTTTGATAAATCCATGGCCATAAAAAATAAAAGAAGAATACCAAACCTAGTCCTACTAGGACTTATCTTTTTTGGAGGAACCCTAGGTGGAAAACTCGGGATGACCCTCTTTCACCACAAAACCAACAAAGACTACTATACGAAAGGCATAAAGTATATCTTTGCCATGCAAGTAATCTTACTGGTATTGATTATGAATATTTGATAAAAAAGTAGGCAGGGCCAAGCCCTGCCTTCCTTATTCGTATCTTCTATTAAAAAATCTAGTGCGGTGAGCAATTCCATTTAGCGATATCGCAGCTAGCTAGATTTCTTTTTTATCTATCCAAATATCGCATTTATTATTAGTAGACAAATAAATCCTACTGCCCATGCTATTGTGGAGATTACTGAGTAACCTCTGATTTGTTCTTTTGCGTCTTCTATTCCTATTGTCCTATTTACTACCCAGAAGAATGAGTCGTTAAAGTAGGAGAAGAATAGGGAACCTATAGTTGCTGATAGGGTTGCAAATACTGGGTTTACTCCTAGTGTTGCAGTGATTGGTGCTGCTATTGATGCAGCTGTTAGCATTGCTACGGTTCCTGAGCCTTGAATGAACCTAATTAGGGTTGCTATTAAAAATGGTAGTACTATGGCTGGAATGTTTGTCTTCGCTATTGCTTCGGCAATTTGTGTTCCTACGCCAGAGTTTGTTAGTACCCTACCTAGGGCCCCACCACCACCTGTTACTAGGATTATAATACCTGCTGATTGTATGCCCTTTTCAAAAACTTTCATGGCTTCTTTTCTGTCCATGTCGCCTGTAAGGGTTACTATAGAGATAAGTACGCCTATTCCTACAGCTACAATTGGGCTACCTAAAAACATTAAGGCTCTTTGAATTTGGCTAGCTTCTGCTCCTGAAGTCTTTAGGACTGCATCGATAATTGTATTAATTAGGATTAGGATTATTGGTACCACGATTGGTGCAAATGATACAAGTGCACTTGGCATATCTTCTTCGTTAAATGCTTCTACTTCTTTTACTTTGCTTACTTCATTGATGTCTGGTCTTATCCATTCGCCATCTTCACCTGGAAGTTGGTAGACTTTTTTGCCATAGTATCTAGCGTAAGCTAGTGTAGCAATCATCATAGGTATAGCTATAACTATACCCCAAAGGATTACTGCTCCTACATCGGCATTGAAGATACCTGCTGCCCCTACTGGACCTGGAGTAGGTGGAACTAGGGAGTGGGTAATTACTAGACCTGAAGCTAGGGCTAGTCCAAGTGTCACTACTGATTTCTTTGTGGTTTTTGAAAGAGCCTTTGCTATTGGTGCAAGGATTACAAAGCCTGAATCACAGAAAATTGGAATGGATACTAAGAAACCTGTGATTGACATAGCAACATCTTCCTTGCCCTTGCCCAAGACCTTGATAAAGGTGTAGGCCATCCTTTTTGCTGCATTGGACTCTTCAAAGATTTGCCCCATCATAACACCAAAACCGATTATGATACCTATGTTGCCAAGGGTTCCACCGAAACCATCGGTAACACTCTTAAGCACTACATCATAAGGCATGCCACCTGCAATACCTATGAAAATAGCGGCAATAATAAGGGCTAAAAATGTATGAATTTTTGTTTTGATGATCATGCCGATTAAAAGAGCAAGTCCAATAATCAGGGCAATAATCATCCTATCGCTATTAATAACTAAACCTTCCATGCTGTCCTCCTAATTTTTCCTAAATTTGTATCCATATTTTGCAGCAAGCCTTACAGCTTCTACCATACTTACTTCAGAGGCAATGTTTTGACCAGCTATGTTGTAAGCTGTACCATGGTCTACTGAGGTCCTTAAGAATGGCATGGAGTTGGTCAATGAGATGGTCTTCATAAAGTTATAGGTTTTTGTAGCTATATGTCCTTGGTCATGGTATAGGGAAAGTACCGCACCATACCTACCTTCAAGTCCTAAGGCAAATATTGAATCTGCACCTATTGGTCCTATTACATCATAACCTTGTTTTTGAGCTTCCTTGATGGCTGGTTCTATTTCATTTACTTCTTCCCAACCAAATAGGCCGTGTTCACCACTGTGTGGATTTAGGCCTGCAACAGCAATAGGTCCTTCCACTCCTAGGATTTCTAATGCTTCAGCAGATCTTTTTATATAGTCTAAAACCCTATCATATGTTACCATTTCTATGGCTTGCTTTAGGGATACGTGTCTTGAAAGGAAGAATACTCTTAGGTCTTCTACTTCAAACATTGTTAGAGGATCGTGAACCTTTGAAATATCTTCAAACATCTCAGTGTGCCCGATATATGGAACATCTGCCGCTCTTAAAGATTCCTTGTTAATTGGAGAAGTAGCAACGGATTCAACATGGCCTTCCATAGCAAGTTCTCCAGCCTTCATAATATACCTGTAGGCAGCATCTCCACACAAGGCATTTACTTGACCAAATTCATAATCTTCATTTACAATGCCTAAATTGATTAGGTCTATTGTTCCGTATTCGAATTTACCGTCTTCAACTTTTTCAATTTCATTAATTTTTAAATTTGAATTTGTAACCTTTAGGGCTTTTTCTAGAACGAACCTATCTCCAACAAGGACCATATCAGCCATGTCGTACAATTCTTTCTTTTCAAAGGTCTTTACAACTATTTCTGGACCTATACCTGCCGGGTCACCTAGAGTTACAGCTATTCTTGATCTTTCCATTTTAATCCTCCAAATTTAATAATTTATCTACACATGTTATCATGCCATTTTGGTCACCGACCATGCCCCCCTTACTAACAATCTTTAAGCCAGGCTTCATGCCCCCAATTAGCCTGCCATAGGCAACAAGCGGCATTACTTCCTCCTTAATTTCAATTCCAAGGCTTAAAAGCTCTTCTGCCAAGGCTACCGTAATATCCCCGCCTGAGGAAAAGACACCCGATATTGAAGAGTCTGCTTCTAAAATATTTTTGGCTATATTTGCAAGTCCTCTAGATATTATCAAGGACAAGTCATCAACAGTAATTCCCGTCTTCTTTGAGATTTCCATCAGGTCTAGCCTTTCAGAAATATGGTCGGGAGTAGTGGTTAATATCAGCAAATCAACATCCTTAAGATGGGACTTGGCTTCATCGTGGCACCTCTTAAGTTCATCTTGAATAGTATTCATGCTCATCAGCTTTATTGGATCTACGCTGACTTGATAATAGTTATATGTATCTTTTAAGGCCTTCATCTGATTTATTGTAATCTGAGTTACTGACCCTATTACTGCCATGGCCTTGGTTAAAATGCTTGACTTCTTATAGATTAGTGCGGTCAATTCTTTTGTGAAAGGACCTGGGTCTACTGCGATAAAGTCTATTTTTGAAGCTATTAAGGCCCTTGCAATAGTTTTTATATGCTCATTAGTAAGAGAATCAAAAACCAGTAAATCATAGTCTTTTTGATAATCCACTAATAGGCTTTCTATGTGGTCTTGTCCTTTTTCAACATCTTCAATAGTTATTAGCTTGATTTGTCCATCAAAGTCTTTTTTGAAATTATCAACTACGAAATTACTAACAACAGGCATTTTCGGGTCCTTGCCCGCATCTGTATTCATTAGTAGGTTGCCATTTACATACATCTTTCCATCAATTACCAACCTGCCTGAGTCAGGATAAGAAGGTACGCAAACCGCCAATCTTTTTTCTGGAAAATGATCTTGGTATGCCTTTAATTCACTTCCTAAATTTCCCCTAAGTGTCGAATCGATACGCTTGGAAAAAAGATGGATTTCATCATCATTAAAAAGTGCAAGCTTGTTCTTCACTTCCCTGTAGGCTTGCTTTGATGTCATGGCCCTTGAGTCTGTAGTCGCAGCTATAACATCAATGTCATCAGGCAAGTCTGTCGCCTTGGTCCCTAAAAAACTAGCAGCCCTAAGGCCTATGTTTTTCATCAAGGAGCAATTGGCATTGGCCCCGGTTAAATCATCTGCAATAATTAAGACTTTTTTCAACCCTATCCCCCCTAGTCTTCAATCAATTTATTTAAGTTTTCATTTTGTTTATCAGTGATTATATAGTCAAAGTCACTTAACTTATAAAAGGCGAAAAGCCCGACTTTAGGATACTTGCCGCTATCGCAAACCAAAACCTTTATTTTGGAATTATCTAGCATTTTTTGCTTTAACTCTGCCTTGATATTATTTGTTGAATAAACAAATCTTTCGTCAAAGGCATCGGTTCCTGAAAAACATATATCGGCATGAAGCCTTGATACCTGCTTATAGCCTTCGATACCTAAAAGACATTGGGTATCTGGTTCTAGGATCCCACCCAAAAGGTAGGTTTTGACATTTTTGTACTTCGAAAGCTCCATAGCTATGTTCATGTCATATGTAATGATTGTGATTTTTTCGTGCTTCACAATTTCTTCTATCAAGGCAAATGTAGTGGTGCCAGCATCTAAAAAGATGTCCATCCCATCTCTTAAAAGGCTGCCAGCTTTTTTAGCTATGATTTTCTTTAGTTCTATGTTGTCTATTTTTTTTTCGGCAAAACTTAAGGCCTTTACGTGCTCTCTAAGGCTTATTGCCCCACCAAAATTTCTCTTAAGGTACTCCCTTTCTTCCAAGGTAGATAAGTCCTTTCTGACTGTAACTTCTGATACCCCTAGTTCATCAGCAAGGTCTGAGACCCTAACGCTACCATCAGTAGAGATTTTTTTTATTATGTAAGAATATCTATCAGTTGATTTCATCCTCCAACCTTTCCTTTTTTATCTTTAGAAGAGACAACTTTCGTTATCTTTCGTTTTCAATTTAATAATAACACTTCGAAACTCAACTTGCAATGAAAATGTTATCACAATCTTTGTATGCTACCTCTCTAGCCTTGTGATTAAGCTAACACAAGCCTAGAATGTTCAAATCTTGTCATTTCTTTCGAGTTAAGTATTATTAATATTTTTTAACAAGTCTACTTGACCACTACTAAAGATCCTATGCCAACCGTTGAGGGTGCTGATTCTATGTAATAACTTTTGTACATATAAATTTTTTCTGCTATTTCATGTACTAATACCTAAATTAGGCTTTTGTGCATGACTATTTTTCCCTCATTTTCATGTACATCTTTCTCAATATCAATTTAGACATGAAAAAGAAGGTGTCTCTGAATGAATC